>NZ_BAABDQ010000014.1:0-288996 GCF_039539705.1 Nonomuraea rosea
AGCGCGTTCGCAACCTCACCCCTGGTGAGGGCCTGAACGCCGCCACCGGCGAGTACGTCAACATGTTCGAAGCCGGCATCCTCGACCCGGCCAAGGTGACGCGCTCGGCGCTGCAGAACGCCGCTTCCATCGCGGCGCTCTTCCTCACCACCGAGGCCGTCATCGCCGAGAAGCCCGAGAAGAACCCCGCTGCTCCGGCCATGCCGGGCGGCGGCGACATGGACTTCTAGGTCTTTTCTACGCCGTTGACACGAAGGGCGGCCCGGTTTTCCGGGTCGCCCTTGTTTTCGTTTCCGAGCCATTACGTTTCATAATTGATCCGCTACTTGGAGTGAGGAAAGGTGGGGGCCACACACCTCTCACCCAAAGGAGTAGTGGATGTTTTCCCGCACCAAGCGCATTTTCGGCATCGCCGCATTGACCATGGTCGCCGCGGGTGCCGCGACGGCCGTGGCCGCCCCCGCGCACGCCGGCGATGAATATTCGTTCGAATTGCAGCTGCTGCGCGAGCTGGAAGGCCCGTTCTGCCTGCCCAGCAGCGGCATCGGGATTCCGATCGTGGACGCGGTGCTCCCGCAGCTCATGGCGTGCGCCAGCGCGTCGTTCCTCGACTGAGTCACGCGGGCCCCGATTCGGCGGCGCCCTGCCCTCAGTGAGTGGGGCGCCTTTCGCCGGTCATTTCACCCGGGTTCTTTCCTTTGTGCCGCCCGGGTACTTTCACGTGGCCTTTTGCCGGGAGGGCGTGCCGCGCGCACGCCCTCCGGCTTGGACCGCGGAATCCGGGGCGTCAGACGCCGTAGTAGGCGACGATGTGGCCGCGGGCGAGCGTGTTGGCGGTGATGTTGAAGCCCACCACCGCCGGGCTCGCGCCGCCGTCCACGCCCAGCTTGTCGACGCCCAGCGCGTGGACGGTGAAGACGTAGCGGTGCGGGTCGCCGGGTGGCGGGGCCGCGCCGCCGTACTCCTTGGTCCCGTAGTCGTTGCGCGCGTGCACCGCGCCCGCGGGCAGGCCCTTGAAGTCGGGGGCCGTGCCCGCGCCCGCGGGCAGCTCCGTCACGGAGGCCGGGAGGTCGAACAGCACCCAGTGCCAGAACCCGCTGCCCGTGGGGGCGTCGGGGTCGTAGCAGGTGACGGCGTAGCCGCGGGTCCCGGCGGGCGCGCCGGACCAGCGGAGCTGGGGTGAGCGGTTCTGGCCCTTCATCCCCCAGTCGTTGAAGACGTGCAGGTCGCTGAGCGTCTGGCCGTCCTGGATGTCGTCACTCTCGACCACGAGCGCGGGGACCGACGGCAGGTGTTCATGTGGCAGCGGGGCTGGCACGGCATCCTCCTAGGTTGAGAGCATCTTCCGCCATCCTAGAAGCGGCCGTGCCCGCCGCCCCGTCAGAGCGCGAGCTGGGGTGGCAGCGCCTTGTCGTGCAGCACCGTGAGCGAGGTGACGGCTCGGGTCAGCACCACGTACAGCCTGGCCAGGCCCCTGGGTTCGGCGGCCACGATGTCCGCGGGCTCGACCACCACGACGTGGTCGTACTCCAGGCCCTTGGCCAGGGTCGCGGGGACGATCAGCAGGCGGTGGTCCTCGGCGGAGTCCGGGTCGAGCACGGCGTGGGGGAGGCCGGTCAGTGACCTGGAGACGTCCTCGACCATCGCGTCGGGGACGATGACGCCGATCGAGCCCTCCTTCGTGAGGGCCTCCCTGGCGGCGTCCGCGACGGCGCCGCCGCCGCGGACGGTGAGGGAGCCGAGGCCGGGGCGCAGAGACCGCGGCGCGGCCAGGTCGGGCGCGATGGAGGGCAGCAGGCGGGCGGCGAAGTCGAGGACCTCCCTCGGGACGCGGAAGCCGAGCGTCAGCTCCGTCACCTCCCCTTCGCGCTGCCCCAGGTGCTTGAGCACCGACGTCCACGAGCTGGTCGACCACGGGGTGGTGCCCTGGGCCAGGTCGCCGAGCACGGTGGCCGAGCCGTTGCGGCAGCGCCGGCCGAGCGCTCTGAGCTGCATCTCGGACAGGTCCTGGGCCTCGTCCACCACCAGGTGGCCGATGGAGGGGGTGCGCTCCATCAGGTCGTGGAGCTCGTCGAGGAGCGCGGCGTCCGCGGCGCTCCACTTCGCGGACTTCCAGCCCCGGTACGGCTTCCGCCAAAGCAGCATTTCTTGCTCTTCGGGCGACAAATCGGATTTGGCGGCCTTAGCGAGAAATTCCGGATCTGCGAGGAGGCGGAACAGGACCTGCTCGGGCGTCAGCTTGGGCCAGACCGCGTCCACGAGCTGCTTGACCGGCTTCGACCTGGCCACCGCGTCCTGAACCCGGTCGTCGGGCGACTCGCCGCGCTGCTCCATGCGTACGAGCACCATGTGGGCCAGCCGCTGCGCCAGCGCGGCCCGTCCCGGGTTGTACCGCGTGGTGCCGCGCAGCGAGGCCACGATCTCGCGCACCTCGTAGTCGGCGACCCGGAAGCGGTAGGCGCCCTTGGTGAACACCACGCCCTCCTCCGGCTTGACGATGTGCAGCCAGAGCGCGCGTTCGAGCACCGCGGCCATCCTGGCGTCGCCCTTCGCCGCCGCGACCATCGGGTCCTCGGGGGTGGCGTGCTCGCCGAGCAGCCCGGCCATGGTCGTCTGGTCGACCTTGATCTCGCCGAGCGCGGGCAGGACCGAGGAGATGTAGGACAGGAAGGCCCGGTTGGGCCCGACGATCATGACGCCGGACCTGGCCAGCCGCTCCCGGTGGGTGAACAGCAGATAGGCCGCCCGGTGCAGGCCCACAGCGGTCTTCCCGGTGCCGGGGGCGCCCTGCACGCAGACCGTCTGGGTCAGGGTGGAGCGGACGATCTCGTCCTGGTCGGGCTGGATCGTGGCGACGATGTCACGCATCGGGCCCGTGCGCGGTCGCTCGATCTCCTCGGTGAGGATCTTCGAGGGGCCGATCTCGCCGCCCTCGGCGAGCGGCTCGTCCTCGAACGCGGTCAGCGCGCCGCCGTGGTAGCCGAAGCGGCGCCGGCGTACGACGCCCATGGGGTCGCCGGGACTGGCCTGGTAGAACGCCCGGGACACCGGCGCGCGCCAGTCGATGACCAGCGGCCGGCTGGTGCCGTCGTGCACGTGGCGGCGGCCGACGTAGATCGTGCCGGGCAGGTCATCGCCACCTACGCGGTCGAGACGCCCGAAGAACAATGGCGTGTCCGGATGGTCGGCCAGCGCGGCCACCCGCTGGTCGAGCAGCGACTGGAGGATCTGCTGCGACACCCAGTCGCCCGCCGCGTCCGAGGACAGCGACTGGGCGTGGGCGCGCATGGCCTTGAGCGCGGCCCTGGACTCGGCCAGGTGGGCCTGCTCGGCGGAGAGCACGTCGGTGGGCACGTCGGGGGGTATGTCGGGGGCCAGTTGGTGTGCGGGCATGCGGAAATGCCTCCCATGGTGGAAAACGGAGGTGGTCAAGGCAGCGAATCAGCCAGCTTAACGGCGACTCCCGCATGCTTCCAAAACATTTATCGGTGGCCGCGCGGGTAGGGATAGGAGATGGCGCGGATCCAGGTCCAGTTCTCGCCGATCATCCCGACGATCGCGAGCTTCCTGCTGGCGGCGCTGTGGGGGTTGTCGGTGTTCGCGGGGTGGGGGCTGGAGGCGTTCTGCGCCGGCGGGGAGTCTGCCACCACGTGCTCGCAGCGGCTCGGCACGGTCTCCACGGTGTCGGGGCTGTTCGCCGCGCTCGCCGCCTGCAGCACGGCCGCCGCCTGGCTGCTGCCGTGGTCGCGGAACGACTCACGGACGTTCGGGCGGCTCATGGGCGCGGGCGTCGTCTCCTGGATCGTCGCCGAGGGCGTGCTGTTCCTCGGCGGCCTGCTCGTGCGCTGAGCACCGTAACGAACCCGGCGGAGTGCGCTTAGGTAACGAAGCTGTGAATCCCGAAAAATTGGGGCATTTCAGGTGGGTTTGTCGGATCATGGGGGTATGTCGCAGGCGGCGTGATAGTACGCAGGTGAGGGGGGTGGTTCGAATGTCTTCGGCCCGCGGAGTCTCGTGGACGTGACACAGCGACAATGCCTGGCCGCTCGGGCGAGCGGCCGGGCATTACTTCTCTTCAGACCCCGCCCAGCACGTCGTCGGCGTCGATGATCTGGTACGCGTACCCCTGCTCGGCCAGGAACCGCTGCCGGTGCGCCGCGAACTCCTGATCCACCGTGTCCCTGCTGACCACCGAGTAGAACCGGGCGCCCCCGCCGTCGGCCTTGGGCCGTAGCACCCGCCCGAGCCGCTGGGCCTCCTCCTGACGCGAGCCGAACGTCCCCGACACCTGGATCGCGACCGCCGCCTCCGGCAGGTCGATGGAGAAGTTGGCCACCTTCGACACCACCAGCACCTGGATCTCCTTGTCGCGGAAGGCCTGGTAGAGGCGCTCGCGCTCCTTGACCCTGGTCTCGCCCTTGATGACCGGCGCGTTGAGGTGCTCGCCGAGCTCGTCGAGCTGGTCGATGTACTGGCCGATGACCAGCACCTGCTCGCCCAGATGGCGGCGGACCAGCGCCTCGGTCACCACGGTCTTGGACGGCGTGGTGGCGCAGTAGCGGTAGCGCTCCTCCGACTCGGCCATCGCGTACGCCAGCCGCTCCTGATCCGTCAGCGTGACGCGTACTTCGACGCAGTCGGCGGGCGCGATCCAGCCCTGGTTCTCCATCTCCTTCCACGGCGCGTCGTAGCGCTTGGGACCGATCAGCGAGAACACGTCGCCTTCGCGCCCGTCCTCGCGCACCAGCGTCGCGGTGAGCCCGACCCGCCTGCGGGCCTGCAGGTCGGCGGTCATCCTGAAGATCGGCGCGGGCAGCAGGTGGACCTCGTCGTAGACGATCAGGCCCCAGTCGCGGGCGTCGAACAGCTCCAGATGGCTGTAGACGCCCTTCCGCCTGGTGGTCATCACCTGGTAGGTGGCGATGGTGACCGGGCGGATCTCCTTCTTCGTGCCGGAGTATTCGCCGATCTCGTCCTCGGTCAGCGTCGTGCGCTTGAGCAGCTCGGTCTTCCACTGGTGGGCGGAGACCGTGTTCGTCACCAGGATCAGCGTGGTGGCCCCGGCGCGCGCCATGGCCGCCGCGCCGACGATGGTCTTGCCCGCGCCACAGGGGAGCACGACCACGCCGGAGCCGCCGTACCAGAAGGCGTCGGCCGCCTCCTTCTGGTAGGAGCGCAGCGTCCAGCCGTCCTCCAGCAGCTTGATCGGATGCTGCTCGCCGTCCACGTAGCCGGCCAGGTCTTCGGCGGGCCAGCCCAGCTTGAGCAGGGCCTGCTTGACGTTGCCGCGGTCGCTCGGGTGCACGACGACCGAGTCGGGGGTCAGGCGCTCGCCCAGCATCGGCTGGATCTTCTTGGAGCGCAGCACCTCTTCGAGCACCGCGCGGTCGGTGGAGGTCAGGACCAGGCCGTTGGCCGGGTCCTTCTCCAGCCGCAACCGGCCGTAGCGGGCCATGGTCTCGGCGATGTCGACGAGCAGCGCGTGCGGCACCGGGTAGCGGCTGAAGCCGATCAGCGAGTCGACGACCTGCTCGGCGTCGTGTCCCGCGGCGCGGGCGTTCCACAGCGCCAGCGGGGTGACGCGGTAGGTGTGCACGTGTTCTGGAGCACGCTCGAGCTCGGCGAACGGCGCGATCGCCTTACGGCACGCGTCCGCTTTCTCGTGGTCGACCTCAAGCAGCAACGTCTTGTCCGACTGGACGATCAACGGTCCATCGCTCACTGGCATGTCTCCGTGGGGTTTCGGGGCCTGGCGCAACAGGACCATCGTCTCCTGATCCCGGCTCGGCCGCTCCGAGTGTCCAACAACGGACACGCCTGGATTAGTCCGTAGCGAGGTCAGGAGGCAATCGGCGGCTCAGTCGTCGAAGTAGCCGTTGAACCCCAGGAAGAGGAAGGTGCCGACGGTCAGCACGAAACCGAGCCCGAACAGGATCCAGCTCCAGAGCACCATCGTGCGGGCGCTCCGCGGCTCGGTGCGTGCCTTGCTCAGCGCCAGGCCGGCCAGGATCGCGCCGCCGATGCCCAGGATGTTGCAGCAGGAGACGATCGAGAGGAGGTTGAGCACGAGCGAGACGATCGCGTTGGCGCTGGGACCCTCGTTGCGCGGGGGCGGCGGATAGCCGTAGCCGTAGCCGTACTGCGGGGGTGGTTGCTGACCGTAGGGAGCCCCATAAGGTTGGTACGGATATCCCGGCGGATCTTCCTGACTCATGTTCACCTCCAGACACGTCAACACTTATCACGGAATCGACATGCGTCCGCCCGAGAGCAGGATCTCGCGACGGCCCCCCTGCTGTCAGCCCAATCGGGTCCGCAGCGCCTTCCTGTCGAGCTTGAGCACGCTCGTCACCGGCACCGAGTCGACGAACCGCACCTCGCGCGGATACTTCACCCGGCCGACCCGGTCGCGGGCCCACTCGATCAGGTCCTCGGCCGTCGCCGTGCCACCCTGCCTGAGCTGGACGAACGCCACGACCTCCTCGCCCACCCGCGGGTCCGGCCGGCCCACGACGCCCGAGATGACCACGTCGGGGTGCTGGTTGAGCGCGTCCTCGACGTCGCGCGGGAAGACGTTGAAGCCGCCGCGGATGATCAGGTCCTTCTTCCTGTCCACGATGAAGAGGTAGCCGTCGTCGTCCACGCAGCCGATGTCGCCGGTCCGCAGCTCGCCGCCGATCAGCGCGGTGCCCTCGGGGTCGGGCTCCTGCTCGCCCCAGTAGCCGAGCATCAGCGACTCGCCCGAGACGCAGATCTCCCCGACGTCGCCCATCTCCATCGCCTCGCCTGAGCTGTCGCGGATGGTGATCGAGTAGCCGGGCAGCGGCAGGCCGACGCTGCCGATCCGGCGCCGGCCCGGCGGGTTGAACGTGGTGACCGCGCTGGTCTCGGTCAGGCCGTAGCCCTCCAGGACCTGCACGCCCGGCATCCTGCGCTCGAACTCCGCCAGCGTCTCCCTGCCCAGCGGCGCCGCCCCGCAGGTGAGGTAGGCCAGGTCGGGCAGCGGGTGCGATTCGAGCGGTTCCGCGAGGAGCAGCTGGATCATGGAGGGCACGACGCTGCCGTACTCGACGTGCTGCTCGGCGGCCAGCTTCAGGAACGCCTCCGGCTCGAACCAGCGCATCAGCACCGCCTGCTGCGGCTCGACCGTGTGCATGGCGGCGACCGAGACGATCAGGCCGTATGCGTGCGAGAGCGGTACGGGGACCAGCGCCCGGTTCTTCCCTTCCTGGTGGGACATGTCGTAGGCGTCCTTGGCCACCCGCCACAGGCCGCCGTGGCTCAGCATGACGCCCTTGGCCTTGCCCGTGGTGCCGCCGGTGTACATGAGGGCGGCCAGGTCGCCCGCGTCCCTGCTGACGGGCCCGCGTTCGGCGGCCTGCTCCAGCTCGGCGGTGTCCACGAAGACGGGCAGTCCGGCCGCGGCGGCGCGGACGGTGCCGGCCAGCTCGGGTGAGGTGACGATCGCGGACGCGCCGCTGTCGGCGAGGATGTGCCGAAGCTCGTCCGCCCCCACCAGGAACACCACCGGCGTCACCACCGCGCCCGCGGCCCACAGCGCCTGGTAGATGAGCGGCACCTCGGGAGAGTTCGCCATCATCACGACCACGCGGTCGCCCGGCCCTATCCCCGCGGCGGCGAATCCGCCGCACATCCGGCGGGCCCGTTCGGCGAGTGCGTGACTGCGGTGCCAGACGCCTTCGTAGAACACCGAGTCGTAGTCGTCGAACCGGCTCCAGGACTCCTCGGCCAGCAGGCCCAGCGTTTGCTCGGTCACATGCACAACCTGATGCGATCGAGGTTGCGCAGTCAAGCCTTGGGGGCGCGAAGTCGCCCTTGACTAGTCATTGTGGACGGTGCTCTCATACACGGTAAATAGGCATTAATCTCCCTCTATGGCCATTCGCGTTTTCTCTCTGGCCTAGATCGTGTAATGGTGGGAGATCTAGTGGCCATCGGGCCTGCCGGGAGCAATGGAGAGCATGATCGACATGTCCGCGTCAGCGGCGTCGGCCGCGAACTTCCTGAGAAATGCCAGGTCGGGACGGCATTATGACGCTCTGTAATGGCTCGGTATTAAGCGAAGAAACTCGTTGTTCGTCGATATTTTCTGTAGAAAAGTTTCCAGTTAAGACCGAGGTGACTTCGTGACCGACACGCCTGAACCGGGCGAGATCGACCTCGACGACATAACGCTCAGTCAGAGCGTCATAACGGTGAACGAACGGCTGCGCGCGGTGGCCGTACCGATCCCGAGAGACCTCAACAGGCGGGAGGCCGACACGCTGCTGCGCTCGTACCTGGAGCCGGGCTGTTTTCCTGAGGCGGTGCGCCGGCTGAGCATGCGCCACCTGCTCGTCCTCGTGGGCGCGGAGGAGGTCGGCAAGCGATTAGGGGCCATCGCGCTGCTCTCCAGGATGTCGCTGGCCGAGGGCACGATCACGGTCCTGTCCCCGGCCGGGACCGCCGCCGACCTGCTGTCCAGGACCGAGTACGAGCCGGGGCGGGCCTATCTGCTGCACGACTGGATCGCCGAGAGCACCGATCGGATCGAGCTGGTCAACCTGGCGCGCAAGCTGGCCGAGCTGGGGTCGTACCTGGTCGTCACCAGGAACGGCGTGCCGTCGCAGGCCGTCGAGGTGGAGCACCCGTGGGCCGCGCCCGATCCGGGGGAGCTGTTCGACCTGTGCCTCAGGACGTTCCCGCTGCGGGCGGGGCGGGGCGGCGACGAGCTCGGCCGTGCGCGGTACCTGGCGCTCAGCCTGACGACGCCCGCCGAGGTGGTGCGCCTGGCCGCGCGCATGTCGCCAAGCGACCCGTCGGCCGGTGATTGGGGCGGCGGTCCGGTGGACGAGGAGGTCGCCGCCTGGTTCGACACGAAGCCGCCCATGCGGGAGGTGCTGGTCGTGGCGGCGCTGGCGTTCCTGCACGGGCTGGCCGAGCCGGACTTCGAGGTGCGGCTCGGGCGGCTGGAGCGGCTCTGCCATGAGAGCGGGCGCCGGCCCTACGGCGGCTCGCTGATCGCGGCCTCCGGAGAGGTCGCCGGGCTCCGCGTGCCGCGTCATCGCGGACAGGTGCTGGGGGAGCTGGTCGGACGGTACGGGTTCTGGCTCTGGCAGCCGCTGCGCGAATGGGTGCGTTCGCTGGCGGGCGAAGGGCCGGAGATCCAGGTACGGGCGGCCGAAGGGGTGGCGTTGCTGGCGGCGTACTCGGTGAAGGAGGTCCAGCACGAGTTCCTGGAGGTCTGGGCGCGCGGGACCGCGGCCGAGCGGGTGGCGGCAGCGCACGTGCTGTCGTACATGTGCGCCGACGAGGCTCTTGCTCCCGGGGCGCTCAGGCTGGCGCTGGAGTGGACGGCCGATCCCGGGCACGTCCGGGCGACGGCGGCGGCCGTGGCGCTGGGCGGCGGGCTCGCCCTCCGGTTCCCCGCCGACTCGGTGCGGGCGTTGTGGCGGCTCGGGGCCGGTACCGGCCCTGCGGCCACGGTGGCGGCGCGGTCGCTGGCGCTGCTGCTCAGGCAGGCGGGCGAACGCGACGACGACCGCTCCCGCGAGCTGACCGCCCTCGCGGCCGCACTCCGCACGGAGTGACCGGCCCGGGGGTCAGAGGCCGGCGACGCCGGTGATGCGGTGGAGGGCGAAGCGGTGGACGGCGGCCCTGGTCTCGTCGTACGCGGTCAGGTAGCCGCCCTCCATCCTGGCCGGCTCCAGGATGCGCGAGGTCGCGTTGCCCTGCGAGTCGAGGTAGCCGATCCACACGCGTATGCCCTGCTTGATCGCGTCCTGGAGGGCCGAGATCGTGGCGGTGGCGGGCCCGCGCGGCACCTGGCCGCCGGGCGCGGCGGAGGGCTCGCGCCGGCTCAGGTGCGCCGCGTCCCCCGCCCGCAGCGCGCGCACGGCCGCGGTGATCACCTCAGGATCGAGGCCGTTGGCCGACGAGGCGACCCGGGCCGGGGCCGGCCCTTCGGTACGGCGGCTGTCGAGCTGCGAGATGATCACGTCGCCGTCGAGCGACTCGGCGACGGGGGCGTACCCCATGGCCCGCAGCGAGTCGACCAGCGCCGCCCTGGAGGAGCGGGAGGCGATGACGGTGGGAGCCAGCCTGCGCAGCCGCAGCGCGGCCGCGCGCCGGTCGGCGGTGATCTGGTCGAGGAGCGCGGGGTCGTCGCAGCGGATGTACGCGCTGGCCGTCCCGACCCGGATGCGGCCGTGCCGCCTGGCCACATCGGTCACCAGGTACGACAGCGCCTGCGGCACCGGCGTGGCCGAATGGCGGGCCAGCATCGAGACCAGCTCCTCGCCACCGTGCCCCGCGTCGAGCGCGCGCCGGATCGAGCCCTCGCTGAACCGGTAGACCGTGGCCCCGCCCTTCGACTCCACATCGGCGGTGAGCGTCATCCAGCGGTTGAGCTCGCTCGTGAGCGGCCCCGGCGCGACGGCCGTGAGGTCGGCCTGGAGCAGCACGTGATCGACGGGCTCCGGCAGCAGCGGCGCGAGCACCCGCGCGGCGTCGGAGCCGTCGATCAGCGCCCGTCCGTGCCCCGACAGCGCGCCCAGCCCGGTCACGCCGATCTGCTCGGCCTCCCGCAACGCGAACTCGGTGAGCTGCTCGCGCAGCGGCCCCCGCCTGCGGGGCTGCTCCCAGGCGAGCCGCCCGAGCACGGAGTCGCGATCGGGCGCGAGGCCGGGCGCCGCGGCGAGCACGCTCAGCGTGGCCGCCCTGACGCCGGGCGCGGACGCGCGGCGCAGGTCGGCGTGCAGGGCGTTGAGCGGCCTGTCGCGCTCGTCCCGCTCGCCGACCAGCCCCGGCAGCCGGTCCATGTGCAGCCACGTGACCGCCAGCGTCACCCAGCGCTCGGCGGTCGCCCTGACCCGCCACAGGTCGTAGCCGGAGGTCGGCAGCCATTCGCCGTCCACGCCGCCGCCCGCAGCGATCAGCCCGGCGGCGTGCGCCACCTCGACGACCAGCGCCGCCACCCACTCGGGCAGGTCCAGGTCGGTCGCCGTACGTTTCAGATCGCGTACGCCCAGCCCGCCGGTACGCAGCACGCCGGGCGGCTCGGCGCTCCACCGCTCGCACAGCTCCTCGACCGACCTGACGAACGAGAACGCCTGCCCCGCCGCCGTCCGGTCGGCCAGGTCGCGGTCACGCGAAGCGCCTTCGAGCGGCGGCGGCACGGCCATGAGGTCGCGGTGCACCCGGCCGCCGCGCAGGTGGAGCCCCACCTCGCGGGGCAGGGCCACGCTTTCCTCACCGGTGGCCGCCAGCAGCCCGCGGGCGAGCAGCTCTTCGATGGGCGAGCGCGCGGACGCCACGCGTACCTCACGCCTGGCGTTGGGCACCCGCCCGGTCGGCGGGCCCCAGACGAGCTGGTCGAGCGCGCCCCTGGCCTCGGCGGAGACCGCCTCGATCAGCGCGGCGGGCTCGGTCAGCGCGGTCGCCAGCCGTTCCTTGCCGGAGCCCTGGGTGCCCGGGGCGATGTCGTCGGCCATCTCGTCGAGCAGCTCGGGAGCGTGATGCCGGAACACGTCGACCGCCTTCGGGCCCAGCCCGGCCGGGTCCTCCAGCACCTTGCGCACGCCGGGGCCCAGGTCGAGCGCGTCGTCGGGCCCGTAGACCAGCGCCAGCTCGGCCAGCCTGCCGAGCGCCGCCGTCAGCGCCGGGTCGGGGTCGCCGGCCCGCGGCGTACGGCTGCGCCCATTCCGCCCATTCCGGGCTGAGGACGTGGCGGCCCGGGGGGCGTCGGCTGCGGGCGTGCCGGTCCGCGGCGCGGCGCCCGGTGGCGTGCCGCCGGGGCCGTCGGTCGCGAGGGCCGCGCCGATGAGGTCGCTCAGCGCCTGCTTCGACACCGGCCCGTCCTGTACGGCCAGCGTCTCGACGACGGCCAGCGTGAACCGGTCGAGCCGGTCGAGCACCCTGCCGATCGCCGAAGGACTACCCGCTCGCGACGCGAGGCCCTCCAGGTGCGCGGGCACCGGAGTGATCAGCTCGGGACGCGCGGCGACGAGCGCCCGCAGCTGTTCGTCGGTGCGCCCCCTGATCCACTCCGTGAACTCCATCGTTGCCATGGTATGTCCACCCTGATTGGGGCAGCATTGCTAGGCGTGATAGAGCGCGCGGACCAGCTGGTGCTCAACTACGTCTCCAAGGCGGCGGACGCGGCCCACGGCGTGCTCAGGGCCGACCAGCGGCTCGATTTCGCCAGGCGGCTGCGGGCCAGGATCGAGGACGAGCGGCAGGGGAGCCAGAACGCGCGCCAGGTGTCGAAGGTGCTGGCCAGGTTCGGCGACCCGGTCGCGCTGGTCGAGCGGGAGGCGCGCCGGCTGGCCGACGCGGCCGCGACCGCCCGGCGCGACGCCGGTGAGACGAGCCCCGATGCCGCTCCTTCCGGTGGCGAGGGCGACGGCAGGAAAGGCGCGGGGCCGCAGGGCCGGGGCGCGACGCTGCGCTTCCCCGCCATCGCCGACGACCGGGGCGCGCCGCCCGCCATCGCCGACGACCGGGGCGTGCCGCCCGCCATCGCCGACGACCGGGGCGCGCCGCCCGGCGTCGGCGACGACGGGGGCGCGCCGCCCGGCGTCCAGGCGCACCGCAAGATAGCCCGGCAACGGGTCAACCGGCCGCAGGGACGTGCCCTGCCGTTCGCGGGCCTGCGCAGGGCTGCCATGTCCAGCGCGAACCCGATGGCCACCGGCGGCAGGGACGCCAGGACCATCGTCAAGGAGCATCCGCGCGACACGGCCGCACTGGTGTTGTTGCTGGTGGCGGCGCTGCTGGTGCCGTTCGACCTGCCGCCCGTGGCGATCTTCGAGGTCCCGGTGCTGGTGTGGGCGGCGGGCGGCGCACTGGTGCTGCTCAGCAGCAGCTGGAGCGTGCGCGACAGGCTGCTCGGGGCCGGCGCGCCGCTGCTCGGCTACTCGGTGGGCGGGGTGGTCATCGGCGGGTTGCGGGTGGGGACCGAGCAGGGGGTTCAGGCGTTCTTCACGCAGTTCTTCGACGTCAGCGGGACGATGTTCATGATCGGGACCGGGCTGGGCGTGGTCTGGCTGGCCTACCGGCTGCTCGACCGCAGCTGACGGGCGTGAGACTCGCTGACGGGCCTGAGACTCGGCTGATGGGCGTGAGGCTCAGCTGACGGGCGTGAGGCTCAGCTGATGGGCCTGAGGCTCAGCTGACGGCGCGCGGCTCAGCTGACGGGCGCCGGGCTGGGCAGGAGGCCGACGGCCAGGCGCACCCACGCGGCGACGAACTGGTCCTTCTCCGCATGTCCCGGCAGCTCGCCCACGGTCTCCTGGAAGAGCCGGTAGTGCACGACGGAGCCGCCGAGCACCGCCGCGATGCCCGTCCAGTCGAGCTTGGCGTCGTTGTACTCCGGCTGCGCCTGGAACCAGGTGACGATCGCGTCGAACATGGGCTGCAGCAGCCCCTCGCGTACGACGGCGACCAGCTCGGGGAACTGGCTCAGGTCACGGAAGAAGACCCGGGTCAGCTCGGACTCCTCGCGTACTTTGGCCAGGCCGGCGCGGCACAGGTGGGACAGGCGCTCCTCCAGGTCCACGGAGGTCTCCATGCTGCTCAGCTCGGCCAGGCTGCCGGCGACCTGGCTCCTGGTACGGGTGGCGTGCTCGTTGATCGCCGCGGCGAGCACCTCGTACTTGGACTTGAAGTGCCTGTAGAGCCCTCCCGCGCCGGGGGAGAGCCCTGAGGCGGCCTCGATCTCGGCCACGGACGTGGCCGAGTAGCCACGCTCGGCGAACAGCCGCAGAGCCTCGTCGATGATCCGCTCACGGGTCGATCTGGTCATATCTATCCTGATACCTCCGTAAGGAGCGTAGTCGTTGAGGCCGACCGCGTTGGGCGGCCCTCCTCAACTGGCGGAATCTTACGGAGCGGCGCGCCGGATGAGGCCCGCCAGGGCGGAGCCCGCGATCAGCCAGACGATCGCGGCGAGCCCGTAGTTGACCAGCGTCGTCCACCGGGGGTCGGCGAGCTGGAACAGGTTCGCCAGCCCCAGGGACAACCAGGAGGCCAGCGACTCGACGAACTGGTACCAGATGTTGGCCGGGTTCGCCCGGAACACCGAGAAGAGCGCGTAGAGCACCACGGTCAGCGCGGCCACCCTGGAGGCGACCTTCACCGCGTAGGCGAGCGCGGAGACGATCCGGTGCCACGTCGTCACCGGGGCGCCGCCCGGCCTGGCCGGCCTGTGGGGCCGGGGTGGAGCGGAGGACGCCACGAGCCGGTCTCCGGCCTGTGGCGGTCTGGGGGTCTCGGCCATCGGCCGCTCCTCTCCGATAAGTAATTCCTTTCTTCCCATTCCTGCGGTCGCAGAACAAGGGCCGTTACGCGGGGTAGAGCACTGTTTGGCATCCTGCACATGTGACGACTTCCGTGGGATTCGACCTTGACATGACTTTGGCGGACACGCGATCGGGGATCGCGGCTGTTTACGACGAGCTGTCCGTGCGTTTGGGCGTGCGCATGGATAGCGCGGCTATCGTGCGAAGGCTGGGGCCGCCGCTGGAGATGGAGCTGGCGAACTGGCTGCCGGCTGAGGAGGTCGCCGCGGCCGCTGACCTTTATCGAGAGATATATCCGGAGATGGGGGTTCCGGTTCACACGGCCATGGCGGGCGCGTACGAGGCGATCGAGGCCGTACGCGCCGGCGGCGGCCGGGTCATCGTGGTCACCGGCAAGAACGTCCGTGACGCGATCGGCACGGTCAAGGTGCTGGGGCTCACCGTGGACGAGGTGGTCGGCTCGGTGTTCGGGGCGGCCAAAGGATCGGCACTCGCGCGCTTCGGCGCGGCGGCTTATGTTGGTGACCATGTCGCGGACATCGAGGCGGCGCGCGCGGGCGGCGCCGTGAGCGTGACGGTCGCGACCGGCCCCTACACGGTGGGAGAGCTGCGTGATCACGGAGCCGATGTGACGCTGGGGGACCTCACCGAATTCGCCACCTGGTTCGCCGATTGGCGCAGACGTGACGAACTCGAATAATTGCCCGCCTTTTACCCGGTCGCCCTGGCGCTCTGCGGGGCATAACCTACATCCATCCATCATCATTTCGACTGTTTGAACGAGGTCCCCTGTGCCGAGTGGCAAGGTCAAGTGGTACGACGCCGACAAGGGTTTCGGCTTCCTCACCCGTGACGACGGCGGTGAGGTCTTCGTGCATTCCTCCGCGCTCCCCACTGGCGCAGGCCCGCTCAAGCCCGGCCAGAAGGTGGAGTTCGGTGTGGCCGAGGGCCGCCGCGGCCAGCAGGCCCTGTCGGTGCGGATCCTGGACCAGCCGCCCACGCTGGCCAAGCCCAAGCCGAAGGCCAAGCGCAAGAAGCCGGACGAGATGGTGGTCATCGTCGAGGACCTGATCAAGCTGCTCGACGACGTCTCGACCTCCTACCAGCGGGGCAAGCATCCCGACGCGGCGCACGCCAAGAAGATCGCGCAGGTGCTCAGGGCCGTCGCGGACGACCTCGACGCCTGAGCCGCCCGCGCCCGCCGCCGGTCAGGCGTTGGGGTTGGTCAGCGGCTTGGTCGGATCGATCTTGTCCGCCCGCGGCTCACCGGCCCGATGATCGGTGCGGCGGCCGGCTCGATCGTCGGCCCAATCGTCGGTGCGGCGGCCGGCTCGATCGTCGGCCCAATCGTCGGTGGGGTCGTCCGCCCAGTCGGCCCGGTCGGCGGCGTAGTGAGCGGTCGTCGCCTCGGCCGGCTGCGCGTCAGGCCGGGCGGGCCGATCATTGGGCCGATCATTGGGCCGATCATCCGGCCGCCGGCCGTCGGGCCGATTACCCGGCCGCTCCGCCGGCCGGCCGGCCGCTTCCGCGCGTTGCGCGCGCAGCTCGGCGTCGGTCGCGCGGACGCGTTTCCGCCTGGCGACCAGCAGCCAGAGGAGTGCGACGGTCAGCACGACCGACAGCGTGACCAGCCCGGCCGCGCTGCTCTGGGTGAGTGAGAGCACCAGCCCGACCAGCCCGCCGAACACCCACGCGAGCTGCAGCATCGCCTCGACCACGCCGAACGTGGACGAGCGCACCTCCTCGCCGATCTCCCGCTGCACGATGGAGTCGAGCGCGAGCTTGCCCAGCTCCTGCGCGAAGGCCGTGACCAGCGAGATCGCCAGGGCGGCCCACAGCCCGAAGAAGACCGCGGTCACGATGCTGGTCAGGCTGGTCACCGCCAGCGTCACGAGCACGATGAGCTGCGGCGAGCGGTTGCGCGTCCAGTTCGCGACGGCAGCGCCGGCCAGGCCGCCCACCCCGGCCGCGGCCGCGAGCAGCGCGATCGTCTTGGGGATGTCGAAGAACGGGTCCTGCGCCCACGGCTCCGTCACCGCCAGCCACGGCACGGCCTTGTCCTGGACCAGGAACAGCAGGAAGAACAGCAGGAACCCGGAGAAGATCCGGATGGCCACGTTCGCCCAGACGGCCTCGGCGACCGTGGGGCCCACCTTGAGCAGCGTCCGCCAGCGGGGCGGCCCGCCCTCCTCCTCCAGCTCGGGGGAGTCGACGTGCCGCGGCAGGCGTACGGCGACGACGCCGAGCAGCAGGAAGGCCACCATCGCGACCCGCAGCACGGTGGCGCTGCCCAGCCAGGCGGTCAGCCCGGCGCCGACCGGCACCCCGACGCCGGCGGCCACCAGCGTGAACAGCGCGACCCGCGCGTTCGCGGACACCAGCGTGATGTCGGCGGGCAGCACGTTCGGCATGATCGCCGCCCGCGACACGTTGAACGCCTTCGACAGCACCAGCACGCCCAACGCCCCGATGAACAGCGTCGGCAGGTCGCCCGGCCCCACCGCGGCCGCCATCGCGAAGCACAGCAGGCCCCGCCCGAACAGCGTGCCCGCCATCACGTAGCGGCGCCCCGACCTGAGCCGGTCGAGGATCGGCCCCACGAACGGCGCCAGCAACCCGAACGGCAGCATCGTGATGACCAGGTAAAGGGCCACGGAGCCGCGCGCCTCGCCGACGGGCACGCCGAAGAACACCGTGCTCGCCAGCGCCACCGTGACCATCGCGTCGCTCGCGCTGTTGCCCGCCGACAGCTCGATCAGGCGGCCGAGCCCGGTGCGGCCCGCGCCGTTGGCGTACGTGAGGCGCCGTGTGGCCTTTCCTACCTTTTGCGCGCCTTTTGCGGTGGCCTTGCTCGCCCGGGCGGTGCCGCTCGCCGTGGCCTTGCTCGCGCGCGCGGTCGCACGGCTCGCGCCGGCGACTCCGCGCCCGACGCGCCGCGAAATCTCGCGCGCTCGCTCCCAGGCTCCCTCCACGCCTACCAGTCTTACCCGATTCATGTGCTATCTCAGCGCCGGATCGGTGGTTGTGGGACTTCCGGGTCCGGCCATGGGTGAGAATGAAGTGTGAGCGAACAGCACCTTTCGGCGGAGGCGGCCCGATGAGCCGCACCAGGGCCCGCGTCTCCGCTCCCGACCAGGCCTGTGCCGCCGCGGTCGATCTGGCGCGCGCCGCGGCCGAGGAGCTGGCGCGGCCGGGCGAGCCCGGAGACCACCTCGGCTACGAAGCCGAGGGCGACCGCATCGTCACCCACTACTTCGTCTGTCTCGACCGGGCCTATCGCGGCTGGCGCTGGGCCATCACCGTCACGCGTGCCTCGCGTGCGAAGAAGGTCACGGTCAGCGAGGCCGTCCTGCTGCCCGGCGCGGGAGCGTTGCTGGCGCCCGAGTGGCTGCCGTGGAGCGAACGGCTGCGCCCCGGCGACCTCGGCGTGGGCGACCTGCTGCCGACTTCGGACGACGACGACAGGCTGGCGCCAGGTTTCACCGAGACCGACGAAGACTCCGACCGCCAGATGGTTTTCGAATACGGCCTGGGCCGAGCACGTGTGCTCTCGGCCATCGGCAGAGACCTGGCTGCCAGACGCTGGCACGCGGGCGAGCACGGGCCGCACACTCCGATCGCACACGCCGCTCCCGCGCAGTGCTCCACCTGCGGCTTCTACTGGTTGCTTTCGGGTGAGCTCCGGCTGTCGTTCGGGGTGTGCGCCAACGAGTACGCGCCGGACGACGGGAAGGTCGTCGCCGCCGACCACGGCTGCGGCGCTCATTCCGAGGCCGCCGTGCTGCCGCCGACGGTGGAGCAGGCCATCCCCATCCTCGATGACCTCGGGTTCGACCTGATCGAGGAAGAGGCGGGCTCGGTCGACGAAACCGCCTCGGAGGAGCTCGGCCACTCCTGATCGTGAGAGCCTGACCGGGAGTGTCGGTGAAGGCCGCTAACCTACGGTGGCCCCCTACCCTCAACCAGGATCGTGATCGATGACCGCAAGCTTTGGCTGTGACCGGATGCGAGCCGCCGTCCTCGCCGCGTGGACGGCCTCACCGGCCAGGTTCCGTGAGGATGCCAACGCCGAAGAGGACTTCGCGCTCGGCGGCTACCGCGACCGGCTGATCGTCGAGCTCGCGCAGAACGCCGCCGACGCGGCGCTCCGCGCGGGTGTGCCGGGCGCGCTGCGGCTCTCGCTCCAGGGCGACGTGCTGACGGCCGCCAACACCGGCGCCGCGCTCGACGCCACCGGCGTGGAGGGCCTGTCCACGCTGCGCGTCTCGGGCAAGCGGGACGAGATCGGCGCGGCGGGCCGGTTCGGAGTGGGATTCGCGGCGGTCGTCTCCGTCTGCGACGAGCCTGCCATCGGCTCGCGCGAGAGCGGCGCGGTCCGCTGGTCGCGCACCGAGACCACGGCCGCGGTGGCGGAGATCCCATCGCTCGCGGGCGAGCTGGCCGGCCGCTCGGGTCACGTGCCGCTGCTGCGGCTGCCGTTCGACGCGCCGCCGCTCGACATCCCCGACGGGTTCGACACGCTCGTCCGTCTGCCGCTGCGCGACCAGGGCGTGGTCACGGTGGTCCGCCGCCTGCTGGCCGAGACCAGCCCCGCGCTGCTGCTCGGGCTGCCCGCGCTGGAGGCCATCGAGATCGAGCTCGACGGCTCGATCCGCACGGTGGAGGCCGACGGCTGGCACGTGGTGTCGGAGTCCGGCGAGTTCACTCCCGAGGAGGTGGCCGCGCTCTTCGCCGACCGGCCCACCGAGGAGCGGGCCCGCCCCTACTGGGCGCTGCGCTGGGCGGTGCCCGTCACGGGCACGGGCGAGCCGGGGCCGCTGCCCGCCGCCGTGCCGCCCGTCGTGCACGCGCCCACGCCCAGCGACGAGCCGCTCGACCTGCCCGCGCTGCTGATCGCCTCGTTCCCGATGGCCACCGACCGGCGCCACGTCGCCAAGGGGCCGCTGGCCGACTTCCTGGTCGAACGGGTGGCCGACGCCTACGTCCGGCTGCTCGGGGAGCTGCCGCGCACCTCCAAGCTGCTCGACCTGGTGCCCTCCCTCATGGGCAAGGGCGAGCTCGACGCCCGGATCCGCCGCGCGGTGCTGGCCAGGCTGCCGGCGATGCCGCTGCTCCCGGCGCTGTCCGCGCCCACCCCCGCCGTGCAGACGCCGTCGTTCGCCGACGCGGAGGTCTACGAGCCCGACGCGGAGTGGCAGGTCGAGCACCCGGCACGCGAGCCGGGGAGCGACGGATGGGTGGTCGCCGGCCGCGAGGCCGCGGTGATCCCGTCGGCGTCGGGCGAGCTGCTCGCGACGGTCGCCGACTTCGTCCCCGGGCTGCTGCCCGCCGGGTGGCCCGCCAGGCATCCCGCCATGGTCGCGCTCGGCGTGCGCAAAGTGGAGCTGGCCGACGTGGTCGACCTGCTGTCGGGCGAGGCCGTAGAGGCCCGTGAGCCCTCGTGGTGGCGCGCTCTCTACGCGGTGCTGCCCGTGGACGACCCCGAGTCGCTGGGCGCGCTGCCGGTGCCGCTGACCGACGGCCGCGTGGTGCGCGGGCCGCGCGGGACGCTGATCCTCACCGACGGCGGCGCCGACCTCGATCTGACGCCGCTCGGGCTGCGCATCGTGCATCCGGAGGCCGCCGATCCCGCGCTGCTCAGGCTGGGCGCGGCCGAGGCCACGCCCAGGACCGTGCTCGACGACCCGCTGACCAAGGCCGCCGTCGCGCAGTCGCTCGACAATCCCGACCCCGAGCCCGTGGCTCGGGCCGTGCTCTCCCTGGTGGAGGCGTCGGGGCTGGCGCCCGGCGAGGCGCCGTGGCTGGCCGAGCTGGCCCTGCGCGGCGCCGACGGCGAGCTCTACCCGGCCGGTGAGCTGATGCTGGCCGACGGGGCGCTGGCCGGGCTGCTGGAGCCCGGCACGCATCTCGGGGTGGCCGCCGCCGAGCTGACGGAGACCTACGGCTCCCGAGTGCTGGCCGCGGCGGGGGTGCTCGACGGGTTCGCCGTGGTGCACGAGTCCGACGTGCTGCTCGACCAGGATGATTGCGAGCACGACCTCGACGGCGAGGACGACTGGCTCGACCACGTTCTCGACCTGCTGCCCGAGCTGGCGGTGCCGCCGCTGGTGCCGGAGTTCCTGGCCGTGCGCGACCTGGAGCTGGTGGCCGGCTGGCCGGCCGCGCTCACGCTGCTGACCAGGCCGCCGCTGCGGGCCGCGCTGCACCCGCTGCGCGTGGACGGGGTGGAGGTGCCCTCCTACACGGCCTGGTGGCTGGCCAACCATCCGGTGCTCGACGGCCGCAAGCCGCTGGAGCTGCGCCTCCCCGGCGCCGATCCGCTGCTCCAGGGCCTCTACGCCGACGCGCCCGCAGGGCTCGACGAGGCGGCGCTGTCGATGCTCGGCGTCCGCACCACGCTGGCCGAGCTGCTGGCCTCGCACGGCGGGCCGGAGGAGCTCCTGGACCTGATGGCCGATCCGTCGGTCACGGTGGACCGGGCCCAGCTGCGCGCCCTGTGGATCGCGCTGGGCGCCGTCGAGCCCTCCAGGGTCGCGCCGCCTTCCCGGGTGCGCGCGGTGCTCGGCGGCTCGATCGTGGTGGCCGCGGCCGAGGACGCCGTGGTGGTCGAGGCGCCCGACCTGCTGCAGCTCGTCACCGACCGGCCCCTGGTGCTGGCCCCCTACGACCTGGCCGAGTCGCTGTCGGAGCTGCTCGACCTGCCGCTGGCCGGTGAGCTCACCTCGGGCGAGGTCACCTCGCAGGGAGAGGTCCGGGACGTGCCCCCCGCGGTGCGGTCGCTGCTGCCCGCCGCGCCCGCGACGTACGTGGAGCACGAGAAGCTGCTGGTCGACGGGGTGGAGTGCGCGTGGCGCTTCTTCGAGGGGGCGGTCCACTGCACCGGCGTCGACGGGCTGGCCAGAGGGCTGGCCTGGGCCACGGGGCAGTGGAACGACCGGCTCGCGGTGGCCGCGCTGCTGCGTGACCCGGACGCGGTGCCGCTCCTGCTGGCGGAGGCCGACCTGTCCTGACGCACTGTCCTGGGAGGCGCCCCCGCGGCGCCTCCCAGGTCCGCACGCGCGGGGTCAGGCGGTGCAGCTGGTGCCCTTGGCGGGCACCTTCCCCTTGAGCACGTACGCGTCCACCGTGTTCATGACGCACCCGTTGCCGCTCAGGTACGCCCCATGGCCCTCACCCTCATAGGTGACCAGGACGCCCGTCTTGAGCTGGTCCGTGAGCTTCGTGGCCCACTGGTACGGCGTCGCCGGGTCGCCCTTGCCGCCGATCACCACGATCGGCGCGGACCCCGTGGCGTCGATGCGCCTGGCCGCGTCGTCCCCCTTCACCGGCCAGTGGACGCAGGGCCGGCCCGAGCCGTCGACCGACAGGATCGGGAAGATCCGCTTCACCCGGTCGTTGACCGCGGCGCCCTCGGCGGCGGTCGGGCGTTCGGCGTAGTCCGCGCAGTTGATCGCATGCAGGCTCGTCATCATCGTCGAGTACGTCCCGTCGGGCTTGCGCCCGGTGTAGGCGTCGGCCAGGGCGAGCAGCGTGGCGCCGTTCCCCTTGATCGCCGCGGCGGCGCCCTTTTCGAGCACCGGCCAGGTCGACTTGGCGTACAGCGGGGTGATGACGGCGAGCTGGCCCAGGCCGTAGGTCAGCTCGCGGTCGCCGACCTTGAGCGGCTTCGTCTTCAGCCCGTTGAGCAGCGTCTCGACCGTTTGCTCGACGGCGGCGGGGTCGGCTCCCAGCTCACAGCTCTGCGCCACGCAGTCCTTGGCGAACGCCTCGAAGGCGTGGTCGAACCCCGTCGCCTGGATCACCGCCCGCTCCTCGAAGGTGACCGTCGGGTCGAAGGCGCCGTCCAGGACGAAGCGGCCGACGTTCTTGGGGAAGTGGGTGGCGTACACACCGCCGAGGTGGGTGCCGTACGAGATGCCGAAGTAGTTGAGCCGCGCGTCCCCGAGTGCGGCCCTGATCAGGTCGAGGTCCTTGGCGGCGTTCACGGTGCCGACGTACGGCAGGACCTTGCCCGAGTCCCGCTCGCAGGCCGCCGCGAACTCCTTGGCCGCCTTGTCCCCGGGGGACACGCCGCCGGAATCGAGCAGCTTTTCCAGCTGGCCGCCGCACTTGACGCCGGCGCTGCGGTCGACGCCGCGCGGGTCGAAGCCGACCAGGTCGTAACGGCTGCCCAGGCCCGCGAACGCGGGGGCCGCCAGCGCCAGGGTGTCCACGCCCGACGCGCCGGGGCCGCCGAAGTTGAAGACCAGCGAGCCGAGTCGGTCGCCGGTGGCCTTGACGCGGATGAGCGCGAGATCGATCTTCGCCCCGCCGGGCTTGGCGTGGTCGAGCGGCACCTGGACCGTGCCGCACTCCGTGCCGGGGGCGGGGGAGGCGGGCTTG
Source organism: Nonomuraea rosea (assembly GCF_039539705.1). Taxonomy (NCBI): domain Bacteria; kingdom Bacillati; phylum Actinomycetota; class Actinomycetes; order Streptosporangiales; family Streptosporangiaceae; genus Nonomuraea; species Nonomuraea rosea. The sequence continues at coordinate 22,683 of NZ_BAABDQ010000014.1, forward strand.
CCGTCCGGGTTGGTCAGGTCGGTGCACTGCCTCCAGGTGACGCTCCCCGTCTCCGCTCCGGTGTCGCGCCGGCCTGGGGCGCCGCAGGCGGAGAGGGCCACGGCGCCGAGGAGCAGGGTCACAAGGGGCTTCTTCATGCTTATAAGCATGGTTGGCGGGGCCTATGCCGATGTAGTGGGCGGAAACACCACTTCCAGGTGACTTCGGCGAACGGCCGGGGATGACGAATGTCAGCTCGCGCGCAGGACGCGCGTCAACCCCGCGGCCGGCGGACGAACCACATGCCGAACAGGCCGAACCCGACCCCGGTCACGCAGGTCCAGATCCACCACGTGTTCTCCGGAGCGGGACGGAAGATCAGCAGGACGACCAGAGCGACGGCCCACAGGGCGGTGCCCGCGCCGACTGCGGCCGTGTCGTTGGTCTTGATCGGCTCGGGGTCGGGATGCCACTGCTGCTTCACGTTGTCCAGCCTAGCTTCCAATCGGGTCTCGATCTCATCACCGACTCTTTTCGCAGTTCACCGCGACTGTCACTGTTCGCGTCGTGAGTGACACACGTAACGCGATAGACAATTTCTTCGCAATCTCCGCACGAGGCTCAACAGTCTCCCGTGAAGTACGGGGCGGGCTGGCCACGTTCTTCACCATGGCGTACATCGTGGTGCTGAACCCGATCATCATTGCCAACGGCACCGACGTGGAAGGCCAGGTCATCGGTGACGGCACGACGCCCAACGTGGCGCTCGTGGCGGCCGGGACCGCGTTCGTGGCCGGTGTGCTGACGATCCTCATGGGGGTCGTCGCCCGTGTGCCCTTCGCGATGGCGGCCGGTCTTGGGCTGAACGCCTTCGTCACCTTCACCGTCGCCAGAGTGATGTCGTGGGAGGAGGCCATGGGCCTGGTCTTCCTCGAAGGCGTCATCATCGCGGTCCTGGTGCTGACCGGGCTCAGGACGGCCGTGTTCCATGCCATCCCGGCCCAGCTCAAGACCGCCATCAGCGTCGGCATCGGGCTGTTCATCGCGCTGATCGGCTTCGTGGACGCGGGCTTCGTGCGCCGCGTCGCCGCCGGCCCGCCGCTGGAGATGGGCATCGCCGGCACTCTGACCTCGTGGCCCATCTTCGTGTTCGTGGTGGGCCTGCTCGCCACGGCGGCGATGGTCGCGCGCAAGGTCAAGGGCGCGATCCTGATCGGCATCGTGGGCACCACGGTGCTGGCGATCATCGTGGAGTCGCTCGCCAAGTCCGGCGCGGTCTCGGCCAAGAACCCCGGCGGCTGGCAGCTGAACGTTCCCACCGTGCCCGAGACGATCTTCGGCTTCCACAATCCGCTGGTCCTGTTCACGGAGTTCGACCCGTTCGGTGCCTTCAGCCGGGTCTCGGTGCTGCTGGCGGTGCTGCTCGTCTTCACGCTGCTGATCACGGACTTCTTCGACACCATGGGCACGATCGTGGGCGTCGGCCGCCAGGCGAACCTGATCCAGGAGGACGGGACGCTGCCGCGTACCAGGGAGATCCTGCTCGTCGACTCGATCGGCGCGGCGGCGGGCGGCGCGGGCTCCGTGTCCTCGAACACCACCTACATCGAGTCGGCCGCCGGTGTCGGCGAGGGCGCGCGCACCGGGCTGGCCAGCGTCGTCACCGGGCTGCTGTTCCTGGTGGCGATCTTCTTCGCGCCGCTCGTCACGGTCGTGCCGTACGAGGCGGCGGCGCCGGCGCTGATCGTCGTCGGGTTCCTGATGATGACCGCGATCCGCGACATCGACTGGAACGACTACGAGATCGCCATCCCGGCGTTCCTCACCATCGTGGTCATGCCGTTCACGTACTCGATCTCGAACGGGATCGGCGCCGGCTTCATCACCTACGTGCTGATCAAGGCGGTCCGCGGCAAGGTTCGCGAGATCCACCCGCTGCTGTGGGGCGTGACGATCTTGTTCGTCGTCTACTTCGCGATCGGCCCGATCCGGGCCCTGTTCGGAGTCTGAGTACGCAGGCCGGGGCCGCTCCGCGCGCGTGGGGCGGCTCCGAGGTACCAAGGTGTGAGATGCCTCATTTGGGGAAATATCCTGCCTTCACCTATAGTTAGCAAAGGTAATGACTCATGCTAACCAAAACCCAGCCCAAGATGGACCTGCGCAGCGACGCAGGCCTGGCTTCAGCCCTGCGCGTGTCGATGGCAAGGCTGACCAGGCGCCTACGACGACAGGCGGCAGCGCACTCGCTGACTCCCACGCAGTTCGCGACGCTCGCCGCGGTGGAACGGCATTCCGGGATAACCCCCGGCGAATTGGCCGAGCTCGAGAAGGTGCAGCCCCCCTCGATGACGCGCGTGATCGCCAAGCTCGAGGAACGCGGCCTGGTCGCGCGCACCCCGCATCCGACCGACCGGCGGCAGGTGGCCGTGAACGTGACCGAGGCCGCTCAGAAGTTGCTGAAGGAGGAGCGGCGCCGCAAGGAAGCGTGGCTGAGCCAGCAGCTGAAGGGGCTCTCGCCGGACGAGAGGTCGATACTCAGGCAGGCGGCGCCGATCCTGGAGAAGCTCAGCAGGATATAGAGCCCGAAGAACCCAGGACCGGGATGTTCCGGTCACTCAGGGTGCACAACTATCGCATGTTCGCAGCCGGTGGCACCGTCTCCAACGTCGGCACCTGGCTGCAGCGCACCGCCCAGGACTGGCTGGTGCTCGACCTGACCCACGGCAGCGCGGCGGCGCTCGGAACGGCGACCGCGCTGCAGTTCCTGCCGATGCTGCTGTTCGGGATGTTCGGCGGCGTGCTCGCCGACCGCTACCCCAAGCGCCCCATCCTCATCGGCGCCCAGGTGCTGATGGCCACGCTGGCGCTCACCATCGGCGTGCTGACGATGACCGGCTCGGCCCAGGTCTGGCACGTGTACGTGATGGCGTTCCTGCTCGGCATGATCTCCTGCGTGGAGGTGCCGACGCGGCAGGCGTTCGTGGTCGAGATGGTCGGCCGCCAGGACCTGCCCAACGCGATCGCACTGAACAGCTCCATCTTCAACCTGGCCCGCGTGGTCGGCCCGGCGCTCGCCGGACTGCTGATCTACGTGTTCGGCGGCACCGGACCGATCTTCCTGATCAACGCGCTGACGTTCGGCGGAGTGATCTCCAGCCTGATCTTCATGCGGAAGTCCGAGCTGAACACCGCCGCGCCGGTGCCCAGGGCCAAGGGCCAGCTCCGCGAGGGTCTGCGTTACGTGATCCAGCGCGAAGAGCTGCTCATGCCCGTGCTGCTGATCGGGTTCGTGTCGATGTTCTCGCAGTCGTTCTCGATGTCGATCGCGCTCATGGCGCGTGAGGTGTTCAAGGCGGGGGCCTCCTCGTTCGGGCTGGCCTCCAGCATGTTCGCGGTGGGAGCGCTCGGTGGGGCGCTGCTCGCGGCGCGCCGGGCCCGGTTGTCGCGGAAGGTGCTGATCGCGGGGGCGATCGGGTTCGGGCTGTTCCAGATCGCCACCGGGCTGGCCCCGTTCTATCCCGTTTACCTGCTGCTGCTGATCCCGACCGGGATCGCGCTGATCACGATCAACACGGCCGCGAACGCCAGCGTCCAGATCGCCACCTCCCCGGACATGCGGGGCCGGGTCATGGGCATCTACATGCTGGTGTTCACCGGCGGGGCTCCCGTGGGGGCGCCGCTGATCGGCTGGCTGTCGGAGCTGGGCGGGCCGCGGGCGGGCGTGATCCTGTCCGGCGTGCTGGTCCTGGTCGGGACCGGGCTGGCGATCCTGGTGACGCGGCTGATCACGGCCAGAGTGGGCAGATCGGTGCTCGCGGTGGCATGAGTCTGTACGGCGCCGCTCCCGGGCCCCTCCAGGGGGCGGCGGCCGCTCGGGGGAGAATCGGGTGCCATGAGGCTTTTCGCGGCTCTGGTGCCGCCTGAGGACGTGCTGGACGAGATCTCACACGCGATCGCCCCGCACGTCGGGCAGGTCCCGGGGCTGCGCTGGCCCGACCGGGCCACCTGGCACATCACACTGGCCTTCTTCGGCGAGGTGCCCGAGACGGTGCTGCCCGAGCTGGAAGTTCGCCTGGCCCGCGCCGTACGCCGCCACCGCGTCCTCGACCTGGCCTTCGCCGGTTTCGGGGCCTTCTCGTCCGCCCGCAGGGCCAGAGTCCTCTGGGCCGGCGTCACCGGCGATTCGATGATCAGGCTGGCCGAATCGGTCCAGGCGGGCGGGCGGCGGGCCGGAGCCGTGCAGACGGATGACAAACGCTTCCACCCGCACCTGACGCTGGCCCGCGCCAAAGCCGAGACGGACCTCCGCCCGCTGGTGGAGTCGCTGTCCGAGTTCAGCGGCTCGCCGTGGCGGGCGGAAAGTGTCCGTCTTGTCCGCAGTCACATGGGGCCTCAGATGAGGTACGAGTCACTCGCGGAATGGGCGCTGGCACCCTCCGGGCAGGGCTAGGCTCCAGGTCGTGGATCGCCCTCGCTCCTGGCTGCTGCCCGTCGTGCTCGGCCTGCTCCTGCTGATCGTCGTGCTCGGCGCCCTGCTGACCTGAGCCTGAGCCTGAGCCGCCCAGGCCCTAGGACCCGAGACGCAGGACGGCCTGCTACCAGGCGTAGTCCTCGGGCGCGGTGCGGTGGCCGGGGAAGATCTCGTCCAGGCGGGCCAGGGCGGCCTCGTCCAGCTTGATCTCCAGGACGCGCATGGTCCCGTCGACCTGCTCCATCGTGCGCGGGCCGATGATCGGCGCGGTGACCGCACGCTGCTTGAGCAGCCAGGCCAGGGCGACGTTCGCCGGGTCCTCGCCGAGCTCGTCGCAGAACTTCTCGTACTGCTCGATCTTGTCGCGGTGCTTGTCGAGCTGCTTGACCATGTGCTCGGCGGCCGAGCGGCCCTTGTCGATCTTGCGCAGCACGCCGCCGAGCAGGCCGCCGGCCAGCGGGCTCCACGGGATCACGCCGATGCCGTAGTCCTCGCACGCGGGCAGCACTTCCAGCTCGGGTGCGCGGGTGAGCAGGTTGTAGTGGGACTGCTCGCTGACCAGCCCGGTGAAGTTGCGCCGGGCTGCGGTCTCCTGGGCCTTGGCGATGTGCCAGCCCGCGAAGTTCGACGAGCCGACGTAGAGGATCTTGCCCTGCTGGCGCAGGACCTCCATCGCCTCCCAGAACTCGTCGAACGGGGTGTTCCTGTCGACGTGGTGTGCCTGATAGATGTCGATGTAGTCGGTCTGCAGCCGCTTCAGCGAGGCGTCGGCGGCCCTGCGGATGTTGAGCGCGGACAGCTTGCTCTCGTTGGGCCAGTCGCCCATGTCACCGTAGACCTTGGTCGCGATGACCGTCCGCTCCCGGCGCCCGCCGCCCTGGGCGAACCACCGGCCGAGAATGTTCTCTGTGATGCCCTCGCCTTTCTGGCCGCCATAGACATTCGCGCTGTCGAAGAAGTTCAGCCCCAGCTCGTGAGCCCTGTCCATGATCGCGAAGGAGTCTTCCTCCGTGGTCCGCGGGCCGAAGTTCATGGTGCCGAGGCAGAGCGGACTCACCTGGAGGCCGCTGCGTCCGAGGTTGACGTATTCCATGACTCAACCCTAAATACCTGGAGTGCACTCCAGGCCAGCGACTAATTCCAGGAGGCGGAATCGCACGGCGGCGCGTGGGGCATGATGGCGGCGTGGGGGATGTCGTGATCAGAGTGCTCGCCGTCGTGGCGGCGAGCTGTCTACTGACCGCCGCGCCGGCCTATGCGGCGGCGCCGGATGACGGGACGGAGAAGCTTTTCACCTTCAAGGATCCGGCGATCACCGAGTCGAGCGGGCTGGGCGTGTCGCCGACCCATCAGGGCGTCTATTACACGCACAACGACAGCGCGGCCACGCCGACCTTCTACGCCGTGGACGCGCGGGGGCGCACGCGGGCGACGTTCCAGGTGCAGGGGGCGCAGGCGCGCGACTGGGAGGCGATGGCGGTCACCAAGGACCCGGCGACGGGCCGGGGCGTGCTGTGGTTCGCCGACATCGGCGACAACCTGGACGGGGCCTGGCCGAACGTCTCCATCTACAAGGTGATGGAGCCGCAGACGCTCAGGAACGCGGCGCTGCCCGCGACCCGCTACCGGTTCCGCTACGCCGACGGCGGACGCAACGCCGAAGGCCTCATGATCAACCCGCGGACCGGCCGCCTGTACGTGGTGTCCAAGGAGTTCGCGGCAGGCGTCTACGCCGCGCCGAAGAAGCTGCGCTCCGACAAGACGAACGTCCTGCGCAAGGTCGCCTCCGCCCCGCTCATGGCCACGGACGCCGCCTACGCGCCCGACGGCTCCTCGTACGTCATCCGCACCTACTTCTCCGCCACCCTCTACAAGCCCTCCGGCGAGACGATCACGAGGGTGTCGATGCCGGAGCTGAAGCAGGCCGAGTCGATCACGTACACGCCCGACGGCCGGGCCCTGCTCGCGGGTTCTGAAGGGCCGAAGAGCCCGGTGTACCGGGTCCCGGTTCCCGAAAGCGCCCTGCCTGCCGCCACGCCGAGCCCGTCGGCCCCGTCGTCGTCATTGTCGTCGGCGTCCAGCGACGGGACGGCGGCGACGACGGCCGCCGCCGAAACGGACGGTGACGGGTTAGCGCTCAAGGACGTCCTCATCTGGCTGGCCGCCGCCGCGATGGCGGTCGGCGTGATCACCTTCCTGGCCCGCCGTACCCGCTGAGCCGGGCGTCGCCGCCTCAGCGGAAGTTGCGCATGGTCGCCGTGAACATGTCGCCGCGCAGGGCCTGCTCGACGACGGCGATGGAACGGGTCAGGCGGACCAGGCGCGGGCCCTCCTCGCGATAGACGTCGAGCACCGCCTCGACGGCATGCGGAGGGAGATGACCTTTGAGATCCACCGCGGCGCTCCGGTATCCCGCCCTGGCGGCCTCGACCGCCGTGTTCGCGTGGGCGACGGCCATCCTGGCCAGGGCGATCGGATGGCGTCTCAGCACTTCGTAGGCCCTGTAGTCGGGGGGCACGGTGTCGAGCAGCCAGGCCACGGCCGAGGTCTCCCAATCGGGCACGCTGGGTGGGCGGACCTCGGGCGGCCACTCCGGCGGCAGATACATGAGTCCATCGTACTCACGTTCGATTCCGAGGTCATGAGGCCGCCCCGCCACGTTCGGCAACAGGGCGCCGCCCGCCTCACGCCGGCACCCGTACCGTCACTGCTGGTGTGACGCCCGGCCGCTCTGCGCAGCAGTCGCCCGCAGGCGCAGCGCGGAGACCAGGAAGAGGATGCCGCCGACGACGGCGTAGCCGGCGAGGATCATCAGCGTGGGGGCCTCGGCCGAGGCCATGACGATGAAGGAGCTTCCGGCCAGGACGGAGCCGGCGCCGCTGAGGATGAGCGCGATCTGGCCGCCCATGCCGCGGCGCAGCACCGCGACGACGAGCTGGAGCAGCCCCGCGACGACGGCCCAGGCTCCCCAGACCCGCAGCGCCGCGGGAACGCCGGACTGGGCCGCCACCGCCAGCCCGACGGCGGCCAGGGTGCTGGTCAGGATGGTGCCGTACACGCCGAAGCGGGCGGGAGCGGCAGCCGTGACGCGTGACTCCACGATCGCGGCGGCGACATCGACCGCGGGATAGACGACGAGCAGGACGGCCGCGGCGACGCCCGGGCCGGGCATGGTGAACGCGAGCAGGGCCGCCCAGACCACGGCGAAGCCGAACCGGGCGAAGTAGAGCCGGCGAAGCGTCAACTCAGGAGTCATTGCTTTTCCTCATCATCAGGACCGGTCGCGCTAGGGATCGGCTTCTGGGAGACAGAACGTTCTGTCTCCATCGGATGACATGGTAGACAGACCGTTCTGTTAACGTCAAGGCATGGTGTCCGAGCATCCAGCGTCCTCAACCTCTCTGTCCGGTCCTCGCGCAGACGTCCCGGCCGGCCGATCGCCCGCCCGCGAGCGGCTGCTGCAGACCGCGACCAGGCTGTTCTACGGGCAGGGCATCCAGTCGGTCGGTGTCGATCGGCTGGTGGCGGAGTCCGAGGTGACCAAGGCGACCTTCTACCGCCACTTCTCCAGCAAGGACGACCTCGTCCGTGCCTACATCGAGCGGCTCGACCAGGAGATCCGCGCCGCCGCCGACGTTCTGGCCCGTCAGGTCGGCGACCCGGCGGACGTGCTCACCGCACTCGTCGCCCAGATCGGTCACCAGGTGTGCACCCCGGGATTTCGCGGGTGCGCCTTCATCAGTGCCGCGGTCGAGTTCCCCGATCCCGAGCACCCGGTCCGCCGCGCCGTGGCCGGGCATCGGCGCTGGTTCCGCGACCTCCTGACCCGGCTGCTGCGCGACACCGGTCACCCGCAGCCGGAGGCGGCGGCGCAGACCCTGGTCATGGTCCGCGACGGCGCCATGATGGGCGGCTATCTGGACGATCCCGCCCAGCTGCCGGCCGGTCTCCGTGCCGCCATCGACACCCTGCTGCCGACCGGCTCGCCCTGACTTACGGGACGTGCGTTATGGCATCGTACTCATGTTCGATTCGTCCGGATATGGCGGGGACGGCCGCTAAGTCGGAAAATCGACGTGTGACGGAGAAGATCGGGATCGTGGGCGCGGGCATCGTGGGGCTGGCCGTGGCGCGCGAACTGGCCCAGTCCAGAGGCGCCGAAGTGACCGTGCTGGAGAAGGAGGGCCGCGTCGGCGCCCACCAGACCGGGCACAACAGCGGCGTCGTGCACGCGGGCATCTACTACCCGCCGGGCTCGCTCAAGGCCAGGCTCTGCCGCGAGGGCGTGGCGCTGCTCAAGGCGTACTGCGCCGCGCATGCGCTGCCCTACGAGGAGGTCGGCAAGCTGGTCGTGGCCAGTACCAGCGCGGAGCGGCCGCTGCTGAGCGCGCTGGCCGAGCGGGCGCGCGCCAACGGCGTGCCGGACATCGCCGAGCTGGACGGCCTGGGCCTGCGCGAGATCGAGCCGCACGCGGTCGGCGTCGGCGCGATCCACTCGCCGCACACCGCCATCGCCGACTTCCCCGCCGTCGCACGCAGGCTCGCGCTCGACGTGGCCGAGCTGGGCGGGTCCGTACGCCTCTCACACCCCGTACGCGCCATCAAGGAGCGCCCAGGAGGCGTGGCGGTGCTGGCGGGCCGGCGCAGGTTCACCTTCGACCGCCTGGTCGTGTGCGGCGGCCTGAGCACCGACACGTTGGCGAAGATGGCGGGATATCCGGGAGATGTCAGGATCGTCCCGTTCAGGGGTGAGTACTACGGGCTCAACGGATCGGCCAGAGACCTCGTCCGCGGCCTGATCTATCCGGTGCCGGATCCGCGCTATCCGTTCCTGGGCGTCCATCTGACGCGGCACATCGACGGCGAGGTGCTGGTGGGCCCGAATGCGGTGCTCGCCATGGCCTACGAAGGCTACAGATGGCGAAATATGCGAAATTTCGGTCAAATTCTGAGCTGGCCGGGGACCCTGCGCATGGCCAGGACCCATTGGCGTACCGGGATCAAGGAAGTCCACGGATCCATCGTCAAGGGCGCGTTCCTCAAGGCCGCCCGCCGCTACGTCCCCGCCCTCACCGCCTCCGACCTCGAAAGAACCCACGGCGGCGTACGCGCGCAGGCCGTCGCCAGAGACGGCCGCCTGGTCGACGACTTCGTGGTGGACGTGCAGGGGAACGTGGTCCTGGTGCGCAACGCGCCCTCTCCGGCGGCCACATCGAGTCTGGCCATTGCCCGGCACATTGCCGGAATTGTCCCAGCACTCGTCCGATGAGTGCATCCTTGGATGTGATGGAATCACGCCTGCTGATAGTCGAGGACGATCCGAACATCCTCGAGCTCCTCGCCGCGAGCCTGAGGTTCGCGGGTTTCGAGGTGACCACGGCCAAGAGCGGCCTCGACGCCGTGACCGCCGTGCAACGACACCGCCCGGACCTCGTCGTGCTCGACGTCATGCTGCCCGACCTGGACGGTTTCGAGATCGTCAGGCGGATGCGCAGCGGCGGATTGCACACGCCCGTGGTGTTCCTCACCGCCCGTGACGAGACCGAGGACAAGATCCGCGGGCTCACGATCGGCGGCGACGACTACGTCACCAAGCCGTTCAGCCTGGAGGAGGTGGTCGCCAGGATCCACGCCGTGCTCCGCCGTACGAGCGGGGACGCGCAGGCGGCCCCGCCCCGGCTGACGTTCGCCGACATCGAGCTGGACGAGGAGAGCCACGAGGTGTGGCGCGGAGGCAACGCGGTCGCGCTGTCGCCGACCGAGTTCAAGCTCCTGCGCTACTTCATGACGAACGCCGGCCGGGTCCTGTCCAAGCCGCAGATCCTCGACCACGTGTGGGACTACGACTTCAGGGGCGAGGTGGGCATCGTCGAGTCGTACGTGTCCGTGCTGCGCCGCAAGATCGACAACCGCAGTCCCCGGCTCATCCACACCCTGCGCGGTGTCGGATACGTCCTTCGCCTGCCGCCGAGTCCCTAATGAGCGGCCTGCCGCTGAGAATCAAGCTGATGGCGTCGATGCTGGCGCTCCTCGGCTTCGGCATGACCTTCATCGGCCTGGTCAGCGTCTCAGTGCTGCACGGTTACCTGCTCGACCGGGTGGACAGCCAGCTCCACCTGCTCAGCGCGCGCATGGACAAGAAGGTCAAGAGCGACTGGCGCAAGGACAGGGAGACCACCGACCGGCCGATCCTCATCGAGTCCGACGCGATCGCCCTGGTCAGAGAGCCTGGCGGCGAGTTCGTACCGATGCTGACCGATCGCGACGTGGACACCAAGCCGAAACCGGTGCTGTCGCCGGCGCCCGGCCCCGACGTCTACACCGCGCCCGCCGTGCGGGGCGACGGCGAGTGGCGGGTGCTGGAGAGCGTGGTCCAGCGGCGCACGCTCGTCGTCGCGGTCGACCTGGAGGAGGTCGACGCGATCACCAGGCGGCTCATCCTCATCGAGCTGCTCGGCGGCGGTGGCATCCTGCTCATCCTGGCCGTGGTCGGCGTCACGATCGTCCGGCGCAGCATGCGCCCGCTCGGCCAGATCGAGCGCACGGCCGAGGCCATCGCCGCGGGCGAGCTGGGCCGGCGGGTCCCCGACGGCGACCCGCGTACCGAGGTGGGCCGCCTGGCCAGGTCGCTGAACGGGATGCTGGCCCAGATCGAGACCGCGTTCGCCGCCAGGTCGGCGTCGGAGGCGGCGGCCCGGCGCTCCGAGGACCGCATGCGCGAGTTCGTCGGCGACGCCTCGCACGAGCTGCGCACCCCGCTGACCTCGATCCGCGGCTTCGCCGAGTACGCCAGGCAGAACACCGGCGCCGACCCCGCCGAGCTGATGCAGCGCGTGGAGAAGGCGGCCGGCCGGATGAGCCTGCTGGTCGACGACCTGCTGCTGCTGGCCAGGGTGGACCAGCAGCGGCCGCTGCAGATGCGCCCGGTGGACATGCTGGCCCTGGCGGCGGACGCCGTACAGGATGCCAGGATCCTCGCGCCCGACCGGATCGTGAAGCTGGACGTGGTCGGCGGTGCGGCCCTGATCGTCTCCGGCGACGAGGTACGCCTGCGCCAGGTCATCAGCAACCTCGTCACCAACGCGATCATCCACACCGAGCCAGGCTCGCCCATCATCGTGCGGGCCGGGGCGGGCAAAGACACGCTGTTCCTCGAGGTCGTCGACAACGGGCCCGGACTCACCCCCGAGCAGGTCGAGCGGGTCTTCGAGCGCTTCTACCGCGCCGACTCCGCCCGGTCCCGCCGCCGCTCGGGCGAGGACCGCGGCAGCGGGCTGGGCCTGGCCATCGTGCGGGCGCTCGTGACCGCCCACGGCGGCACGGTGACCCTGGACAGCTCGCCGGAAGGCGGCTCCACCTTCCGCGTGGAGCTCCCGCTGGCTCTGGACTGACCTTCCGCGCGAAGCTCACCCTGGACTGATCTTCTGGGCGGAACTCCCACTCGCCTTGGAGTGTGCCTTCAGCTAACCCTCAGGTGCCTGAGTCACTCTAAGTAGGTGACGAAACCCGAGGCGCTGATCATGGTGGTGGACGACGAGCCCAGCATCAGGGATCTGCTCTCCGCCAGCCTGCGCTTCTCCGGGTTCGAGGTGCTGACCGCAGCCGACGGGCAGGAGGCCGTGGAGGTCGCCGAGCGGGCCACGCCCGACCTGGTGGTGCTCGACGTGATGCTGCCCGATCTGGATGGGTTCGAGGTGGCCAAGCGCATCGACGCGCCCGTGCTGTTCCTGACCGCGCGGGACGCCACCGAGGACAAGATCACCGGACTGCGGGTCGGCGACGACTACGTGACCAAGCCGTTCAGCCTGGAAGAGGTGCAGGCCAGGATCCGGGCGGTGCTGCGGCGTACCCGTGGGGAGAACGCGCCCGCCAGCAAGCTGAAGGTCGCCGACCTGGAGCTGGACGAGGACGCCCGCGAGGTCACGCGGGCCGGGCGGCAGGTACGCCTGTCGCCGACGGAGTTCAAGCTGCTGCACTACTTCATGGTCAACGCCGGGCGCGTGCTGTCGAAGGCGCAGATCCTCGACCACGTGTGGAACTACGACTTCGGCGGCGACGCGGGCGTGGTCGAGTCGTACGTGTCCTATCTCAGGCGCAAGGTGGACGACGTGGAGCCGCGGCTGATCCACACCCTCCGTAGCGTCGGCTACGTGCTGCGGGAGCCACCGGCGGGATAGCCGCGAAACACCGCTGCTCGCGCCGGACCCCGCCGGGCGGCCTGCCGCAGGTAGCGTGGGCGGTATGGATCTGCTGGGCGCGTTGGAGGCGTTGCGCAGGCCGCTGGACGGCGAGCTGTTCCCGCTGTCCGTCGGCGAGGCCGCGAACGACAGACGCGCGCTCCGGGAGCTGACCGGGCAGCTCGACGACTACCTGCTGCCCCGGCTGCGCGCTCTCGACGCCCCGCTGCTCGCCGTCGTCGGCGGGTCCACCGGGGCGGGCAAGTCCACGCTGGTCAACTCGCTGGTCGGCGCCGACGTGGCCGAGCCGGGCGTGCTGCGGCCGACGACGCTGGTGCCCACCCTCGTGGTCAGCCCGGCCGACCGCGACTGGTTCATGGGCCAGAACGTGCTCCCGGGCCTGTCCCGCGCCACCGGCGACGGACCTGGAGCGCTGCGCGTGGTGACCTCGGACGCGCTCGGCGCCGGGCTCGCGCTGCTCGACGCGCCCGACATCGACTCCGTGGTCACCGCGAACCGGGAGCTGGCCGCGCAGCTGCTGGCCGCCGCCGACCTGTGGCTGTTCGTCACGACCGCCGCCCGGTACGCCGACGAGGTCCCCTGGAGCTTCCTGCGCTCGGCCCGCGAACGCAGCACCGCCCTGGCCATCGTGCTCGACCGGGTGCCCGAGGACGCCGTCGAGCCGGTCTCGCGCGACCTGTCCCGCCTCCTCGTCGAGAACGGGCTGGAGGGCACCAGGCTGTTCACCGTCCCCGAGGCCGCGCTGCCGGACGAGAAGGCCCGGCTGCCCGTCCCCTACGTGCGGCCCATCGTCTCCTGGCTCACCGGCCTGGCCACCGACGCGGCGGAGCGGGCCAGGGTCGTCCGCCAGACGCTGTCGGGGGCGCTCGACAGCCTCGCCACCCGGGTGCCCTCGCTGGCCACGGCCGTCGAACGCCAGCAGTCCGCCTTCGACGGCCTGCGCTCGATCGTGTCGGGCGCGTACGCGGGCGGGCTGGCCGACTTCGACGCGGGCATGCGTGACGGGTCGCTGCTGCGCGGCGAGGTGCTGGCCCGCTGGCAGGACTTCATCGGCACCGGCGACCTCATGCGCTCCCTGGAGAGCCGGGTGGGGTGGCTGCGTGACAGGATCGTCGGCTTCTTCACGGGACGGGTGCCGGAGACCCAGCTCAGGGACGCTCTGGAGAGCGGGGTCGAGGCGCTGATCAGAGGGGCCGCCGACGGGTCCGCGGAGCGGGCGCTCGAAGGCTGGTCGGCCGCGCCCGGCGGGCCCGGCCTGCTCGAACGGCTCGGCGCCGTCGAGTCCGCCAGGCTCGGCCGGGCCTCGCCCGATCTGGGCAAGCGGGCGGAGGCGGCGGTTCGCGGGTGGCAGGAATACGTGCTCGACCTCGTACGCGAGGAAGGGGCGGAGAAGCGGACCACCGCCAGGGTGGCGTCGTTCGGGGTGAACGGGGCAGGGGTGCTGCTCATGCTGGCCGTGTTCGCCTCCACCGGGGGGCTGACCGGGATCGAGGTGGGGATCGCGGGCGGGACGAGCGTGCTGTCGCAGAAGCTGCTGGAGGCGGTCTTCGGCGACCAGGCCGTCCGTACGCTGACCGTGCGGGCGCGCGACGACCTGCGTGACCGGGTGCGAGGGCTGCTGGCGGAGGAGTCGGGGCGGTTCACGGACCGGCTGGCGGCGGTGGAGCCGCCGCGTGGCACAGCGGACGTTTTGCGCGCGGCGGACGCCCGGGTCCGCGACCACCGCGCCGAGCTGCCCGCCGCCGGCTCCCCGACCCTGGAGCTCCCTGCCGCCCAGCCGGCCGGTACGCATACCCGCGAGCTGCCGCGGCCGGACACCGGAGCCGGGTCGGATGAGCCGCGTGCCCGCGAGAGACCGGAGGCCGGAGACGAGTCCGGTGAGCCGCGTGCCCGCGAGCTGCCGCGGCCGGAGGCCGGCGGTCGGCCGGGAGGCGAGTCCGGGGGCGCCGATGGTGTGGAGGAGAGGCCGTGAAGCTGCTGCGCCGTAAGGAGGGGCCGTCCCTCGATTCCAGGCTGGCGGCCCTGCTGGAGGCGGCCACGCTGGGTGAGGGGCGGCTCTCCGTGCAGGCGGTGTCCGGCGCGCGGGCGGTCGCGGAACGGGCCGGGGTACGCCGCAGCCTCTCGATCGACCACACCGTGGCCGCGCTGGCGGGGGCGACGGGCAGCGGCAAGTCCTCGCTCTACAACGCCCTGGCCGGCGAGGAGCTGGCGGACGTGGGCGTGACCAGGCCGACGACCTCGACCGCGCAGGCGGCACTCTGGGACGGGGAGGGCTCCGGGCCGCTGCTGGACTGGCTGGAGGTCCCGCAGCGCCACTCCACCACCACGAACCCCGATTTTTCGGGACTCGTCCTGCTGGACCTCCCCGACCATGACTCCATCCGGCTCTCCCACCGCCTGGAGGTGGATCGCCTGGTGGAGCTGGTCGATCTGCTCGTCTGGGTGGTGGACCCGCAGAAGTACGCCGACGCCGCACTCCATGAGCGCTACCTGCGTCCGCTGGCCGGGCATCGCGACGTGATGCTGGTGGTGCTCAACCAGGTGGACCGCCTGCCCCCGCAGGCCGTCGAGCGCTGCCTTCGCGACCTGCGCCGGCTGCTGGACGAGGACGGGCTGACGGGCGTGCCGGTGCTCGCCGTCTCCGCCAGGACCGGCACGGGCCTGAACGAGCTGCGTACGCTCCTCGGCGATCGCGTCTCGGAACGCAAGTCGTGGTCCGCCCGCCTGGCCGCCGACATCACCTCCGCCGCCGGCCACCTCGCCACCGCCGGCCCGGCCACAGAGACCGCCCATGAGCCGGACGGACAGGCCGCCGCCATGCCGGATACGCCGGTTTCCGGCGACCTGGTCCCCGGGATTGAGGCTGGCAGGGCTGAGGTCGGTGTGGTGGCGGCCAACAGGTCTGCGGTGGGCGGGGCGGAGGCCGGCGGGGCTGCGGTCGATGGGGTGGGGAGCCGGAGCTTGGAGCGGGCCGGGAAGGGGTCTGCGGGCTGGGATCGGGCGCTCACGGGCGCGCTCTGCGCGGCGGCCGGGGTGCCGGTGGTCGTGGAGGCGGTGGCCAAGGGGCACCGGCATCGGGCCGTCGTCGCCACCGGATGGCCGCTCACGCGATGGCTCAGGAGGTTCAGGCCCGATCCGTTGCGCAGGCTGCGCATCGGCGGCGTCGCTCAGCCGGGCAGGCCGGACAGGGAGCTCGTCGGCCGTACCTCGGTTCCGGGGGCGTCGGCCGTACAGCGGGCTCAGGTCGAGACGGCGATCAGGGACGTCGGCGCGACGGCCGCGTCCGGGCTGCCGGGGCCGTGGGCGGCGGCGGTGCGGCAGGCGGCGCGCTCCCGCTCGGACGAGCTGGCCGACGCGGTGGACCGGGCGGTGGCCAAGACGTCCGTCGGCGCGACGCGGCGCCCTCGGTGGTGGCGGGCCGTGAACGTCCTGCAGTGGCTGGTGTTCGCGACCATGCTGGCCGGTGCGTTGTGGCTGGGCGTGCTGTTCGGGATGGACTATCTCCGGCTGCCCCAGCCGCCGCTCCCGACCGTCGGCGTGGTGCCGTGGCCGACCGTGCTGCTGCTCGGCGGGGCGCTCGCGGGGGTGCTGATCGCGCTGCTGTCCAGGCTGGCCGCGTGGGCGGGCGGCCGGCGCAGAGCCCGCCGTACGGCCAAGGCCCTGCGTGCCGCCATCGGCCGGGTCGGTCAGGCGTACGTGCTGGAGCCCGTGGAAGCGGAGCTGGACCGGCACGCCCGCTTCGCCGAGGCACTCGACCTGGCCCGAGCCTGACACGCGGTCAGGCGGGGCTGCGGCGTAGGAGCGCGCCGGCCAGGGCCGCCCCCAGCAACGCCGACACGGACGCCGCCAGGAAGGGCGCGGAGGCCCCGAAGTGCTGGCCGACGACCCCGGCCGCCCCCGATCCGGCCGCGGCGCCCATCCCGATGGCCGTGGAGATCCACCCGAACGCCTCCGCCTGCGCCCCCGGCGCGTACTCGTCCACCAGCAGCGACGACGTGGTCAGCGCGGGATTGAACACCAGCCCCCCGGCCAGCACCACCGCCCAGAACACCGGCAGCGCCTCGATCACCACCAGCGACGCCAGCACGATCCCGAGCACCAGCATGAGCGCCACCAGCCGGGCCTGGACACGGGAGCCCCACGAGCGGGAGCCGTAGATCGCGGCCCCCGCGATCCCGCCCACCGACAGGGCCGCCACCAGCAGCCCCGTCGCCGCGGGCGCGTCCCTGGCGATCGCGAGCGCGGGCAACCCCACCTGCAAGGCCCCGAGCGCGCCGCCGAGCAGCAGCACGACGGCCAGCAGCACCGGCATCCGGCGGTCGGCGAACACCCGCCCCCGCTCCGGCGGCGGGGCGGCCGAGCCCACCCGTAACGCCCGCGAGAAGGCCAGCGTCCCGGCCCCCGCCGCCACGGCCACCAGGCCCAGCGCCAGCGAGGCCGAGGCCATCGCGATCATCAGCCCGAACGCCAGCGGCCCGATGAGCATGGCCAGCTCCTGCACGAGGTACACGAGGCTGTAGGCGGCGGTACGCCCCTCGCCAGGTAAGCGGCGGCCCCATTCGATCCGCATGCTGACGGAGATCGGCGGCAGCCCGAGCCCGGCCACCCAGGCCAGCGCCACCACGCACCACCAGGGCCACCCGCCCACCGCGCAGGCCACCAGCGCCACCAGCCCCGCGACGTGCAGCAGCGCGGTGACGGCCAGCACCGGGCGGGCTCCTCGCCGGTCCATGACACGCCCTTGCACCGGCCTGCCCATGCCCGCCCCGACGGAGAACGCCGCCGCCGTCGCCCCCGCCAGCGCCAGCGACCCGCTCTCCTGCTGCACGACGAGCACGGTCCCGACGGGCGCGACCTGCTGCGTGAGCTGCGCCAGGAACCCGAGCACGCCCTGCGCCGCCACCCCGGGAACGCGGAGCAATCGGTGGTACGGCACGCTCGCTCCCATACGCCGCACGCTACCCCCAGAGATCAGGACGCGGGGCAGCCGTTGCGCCGGTCGACGATCTTCTGAGGCGTCACTCGGTTCCGAGGGAGTCCGCGACCGTGCGCAGGGCCGACAGGAGCGGGCGCAGGAGGGGGTGGGCGTCGGCGCCGCGGCGTACGGCGGCGAAGACGCGGCGTTCGGGGCCCGGCGTGTGGCGGATCGCGACCCCGGGCAGCGCCATGTCGCGCAGCGCCAGACGGGGGACGAGCGCCACCCCCACGCCCGCCCCCACCAGGGCGACCACGGCGCGGAAGTCGTCGGAGCAGTGGGCCAGGTTGGGGGTGAACCCCGCCTGCTGGCAGGCGAACGTGATCATGTCGTGCACCGGATTGCCGGGATAGGGGCCGATCCAGGTCTCGGCGGCCAGCGACACCAGGGTGGCCGACGCGGCCGACGGATGGTCGCGGGGGAGCACCAGGTCGAACGGCTCGGCGTAAAGGGGCAGGCGCGACAGGCGGCGGTCGGCGGCGTCGGGCGCGCCCCGGTACTCGACGGTGATCGCCAGGTCGGCCTCGCCGTCGAGCAGCTTGGCCAGGCTGTGGTCGCCCTCGGCGTCCAGCACCCGGACGTGCAGCCCGGGTGCGGTGGCGCGCAGGGCGGTGATGGCGGGGGAGAGCACGGCGCTGATCGCGGTGGCGAAGCAGGCCACGGTGACCTCGCCCGCCTCGCCCGTCGCGTACGCGGCCACCTCGGCCTCGGCGCGTTCGAGCTGGGCGAGGACCTCGTTGGCGTGGCCGAGCATGATCTTGCCGACTGCGGTGAGGTGGACGCCGCGCCCGTCACGGGTGAACAGCCGGTGGCCCACCTCGTGCTCCAGCGCGACGAGCTGCTGGGACACGGCGGAGGGGGTGAGGTGCAGCGCCGCCGCGGCGGCGGTGACCGTGCCGTGGTCGGCCACCGCGCGCAGCGTGCGCAGCCGCCGCGTGTCTATCACGCTGCGAGAATACTCACCCCTGAACGCTCACGAGCCACGCCCTGGACGCTCACGACCCGAGCTCCGGATCGCCGCGCCCCGGACGCTTACGAGCGAGCCGCACCCCGGACGGTCGTGGCGCGTGCGGCGCGCGGGCGTGCGGTGGGTCAGCCGCGGGCCTGGATGAACGCCTGCACCGCGCGCTCGACGTCCTCGGCCGAGTGCGCGGCGGAGAGCTGGACGCGGATCCTGGCCTGCCCGTGCGGCACGACCGGGTAGGAGAAGCCGATGACGTAGATGCCGAGGTCGAGCAGCCGGTCGGCCATGGCCCCGGCCTCGGCGGCGTCGCCGATCATCACGGGCACGATCGGATGCTCGCCGGGCAGGACGTCGAACCCGGCCTCGGTCATCGCCGCGCGGAAGGACGCGGTGTTCGAGCGGAGCCGTTCGCGGGCCTCGCTGGAGGTCTCCAGCAGGTCGAGGATGCGCAGCGACGCGGAGGCGATGACCGGGGCCAGGGAGTTGGAGAACAGGTAGGGGCGCGAGCGCTGCCGCAGCAGCTCGCAGATCTCCTTGCGGGCCGAGACGTAGCCGCCGCTGGCCCCGCCGAGCGCCTTGCCCAGCGTGCCGGTGACGATGTCGATCCGGTCGGTGACGCCGTGCAGCTCGGGCGTGCCGCGGCCGGTCGGGCCGACGAAGCCGACGGCGTGGGAGTCGTCGACCATGACCATGGCGTCGTACTGGTCGGCCAGGTCGCAGATCTCCCGCAACGGCGCGAAATATCCGTCCATGGAGAACACGCCGTCGGTCACGATCAGCCGCCGCCGGGCATCCGCCGACTCCTTCAGCCTGGCCTCCAGCTCGGCCATGTCGCGGTTGGCGTAGCGGAAGCGCTGCGCCTTGGACAGCCTGATGCCGTCGATGATGCTGGCGTGGTTGAGCGCGTCGGAGATCACCGCGTCCTGGGCGTCGAGGATGGTCTCGAACACGCCGCCGTTCGCGTCGAAGCACGAGCTGTAGAGGACGGTGTCCTCCATGCCCAGGAAGTCCGACAGGCGGCCTTCGAGCTCCTTGTGCACCTCCTGGGTGCCGCAGATGAACCGTACGGAGGCCATGCCGAACCCCCACCGGTCGAGCGCCTGCTTGGCCGCCTCCACCACGGCCGGGTCGTCGGCCAGGCCCAGGTAGTTGTTGGCGCAGAAGTTCAGCACCTCGCGCCCGGCCACGCTCACCTGGGAGCTCTGCGGGGTGGTGATCACCCGCTCGGGCTTGAGCAGCCCGGCCTCGGTGATCTCGTCGAGCGTCGTACGCAGCTGCTCGCGCACGTTTGTGAACATCAAGCGCTCCTGTTCATGGTCGCGGCCGCTTCGGCCCTCGTTGGCTCGTTCCTCGCTCTCTCGGACCGAGCTCCTCCGCTCCAATCCAGAATGACTTTGCCCGTGCGGCCGCTCGCGGCGGTGTCGAAGGCGTCGTCGAAGTCTCGGTACGAGAACCGGTCGGTGATCACCGGGGCGAGATCGAGACCCTTCTCCAGCAGGACGGACATGTTGTACCAGGTCTCGAACATCTCTCGCCCGTAGACGCCCTTGATGGTGATCATCGACGTCACGATCGTGGCCCAGTCGACGGCGAACTCCTCGGCGGGCAGCCCGAGCATCGCGATCTTGCCGCCGTGGGTCATGTTCGCGATCATGTCTCGCATGGCCCCCGGGTTGCCGGACATCTCCAGCCCCACGTCGAAGCCCTCGCGCATGTGGAGCTGCCGCATGCCCTCGGCGATCGAGGCCCTGGAGACGTTCAGGGCGAGGGAGACGCCGAGCTTGCCGGCCAGGTCGAGCCGTTCGTCGCTGACGTCGGTGATCATCACGTTGCGCGCGCCGACGTGCGTGGCCACGGCCGCCGCCATGAGCCCGATCGGCCCCGCGCCGGTGATCAGCACGTCCTCGCCGACCAGGGGAAAGGACAACGCGGTGTGTACGGCGTTGCCGAACGGATCGAAGATGGCCGCCACATCGGGATGGACCGGGACCCGGTGCACCCAGACGTTGGTCGCGGGCAGCGTGACGAACTCGGCGAAGGCGCCGTTCCTGTTGACCCCGAGCCCGATCGTGTTGCGGCACAGGTGCCTGCGGCCCGCCATGCAGTTGCGGCACTTGCCGCAGACGATGTGCCCCTCGCCGCTGACGAGGTCGCCGACGGAGATGTCCTCGACGCCCGGCGCCACCTCGACCACGTGCCCGGAGAACTCATGTCCCACGATGAGCGGGAGCTTCAGAGTATGCCGCGCCCAATCATCAAATTTCCGGATATGCAGGTCTGTGCCACAAATGCCGGTACGCAGAACCCTGACCTTGACCTCACCCGGGCCCACCTCGGGCTCGGGCACCTCCACCAGCCGGAGTCCAGGCTCGGGCTTCTCCTTGACCAGCGCTTTCATGGCTCCATCCCCCTAGGTCCGAACCTAACGCACTGTGCCCGCTCCCCTTCGAGCATGTCCATCGACGGATTCTTAAGTGCCCCCACAGCTCAGCTTCACGCGGCG
Source organism: Nonomuraea rosea (assembly GCF_039539705.1). Lineage (NCBI taxonomy): Bacteria > Bacillati > Actinomycetota > Actinomycetes > Streptosporangiales > Streptosporangiaceae > Nonomuraea > Nonomuraea rosea. Next base: position 43,773 of record NZ_BAABDQ010000014.1, read on the forward strand.
GCCGACCAGCACCAATTACGCAAGGTATTTGACTTAGTAGGATGGCGGGGACTAGACCCCTGGAGGATTCGGTGCGACAGCAGAGCGGCGACGCCTCCCTTCTGCGCAGGCTCAACTCGGCGGCCATCCTCCGCATCCTGCGCGAGTCCGGCATGGCCACGCTGTCGGAGCTGGCCAGGGCGGCCCGCGTGTCCAGGCCGACGGCCGAGGTCATCGTGGAGGACCTGCTCGCGGACGGCTGGGCCGAGGAGTGCGAAGAGGAGCAGGGCGACCGGCAGCGCGGGCGGCCGGCCAGGCGGTTCAGGTTCCGCGCCGCGTCGGGGCACGTGATCGGCGTCGGCATCGGCGCCTCCAGGCTGCGGGCGATGGTCGCCGACCTCAATGGCGCGATCGTGGCCACCCACCGCGTGCCCAACCACCGCGACATGCCCGCGGAAGAGCGGCTGGAGGCCGTCGCCGGCCTCGTCGCCACGGTCGCCGCCCAGGCCGGGCTGTCCGTCGCGGACGCCGCCGCCGTCGGCGTGGGCACCACGGGCACCGTGGACGGCGCGGGCCGGGTGGTCAAGAGCATCGCGCTGTCCGGCTGGACCGGCCTCGACCTGCAGGGCGAGCTGCGCCGCAGGATCCCGGCCCCCGTGCTGGTGGAGAACGACATGCGGCTCGCGGTCCTGGCCGAGCACTGGCGCGGCGCCGCCCAGGGCCGCGACGACGTGGTCTATCTCTTCACCGGCGACAGGATCGGCATGGGCCTGCTCATCGGCGGCCGCCCGCACCGGGGCGCGCACGCGGCCTCCGGCGAGATCGGCGCCCAGCCGCACGAGAACTGGGGCGCCTTCCGGCACGTCATGGACTACGCGATGGCGATCGAGCCGGGCGAGCTGCGCTCCAGCAGGCAGAGCGCCGAGTTCGCCATCGCCAGGGCGCGGGACGGCGAGGAGAAGGCCGGGCGGGCGGTCAGGGAGTTCGCGCGCGGCCTGGCCGCCGGGCTGATCACCGTGGTCAACCCGCTCGACCCCGACCTGGTCGTGGTCGGCGGCAGCCTGTCCGCGGCCGGCGACCTGCTGGTGGCGCCGATCAGGGAGCTGTTCGAGGAGTACTGCCTCTACCCGCCCGAGGTCGTGGCCTCGGGGCTGGGCAGCGAGTGCATCACGCTCGGAGCGGTGCGTCTCGCTCTCGATCATGCCGACCGGCTGCTGTTTACTCAACCAGCTTAGATAACTATCCCGTCACGAGGGCCGCATCCTGCGGCTCCTCTGCAGCGCTGTGCGCGGAGTTGCTCGATTAACACTAGTTATTTGCATAAATAGCCGCTAATCTCCAGCCCATGCTTGAGCGCCTGAGACGCGACTGGACGCTGCTGGCGTTGTGCTTGCCAGGTGTCCTCTACTTCGTGACGTTCTTCTACGTTCCCCTGCTGGGCAACGTGATCGCCTTCAAGGACTACGCGCCGTTCCTCGGCATCTCGGGCAGCCCGTGGGTGGGCCTGGAGAACTTCGTGACCCTCCTGGAGGAGCCGGAGTTCTGGAGCGCGGTCGGCAACACCCTGCAGATCACCGCACTGCAGCTCGTCCTGTACTTCCCGGCGCCGATCGCGCTCGCGCTCCTGCTGAACTCCCTGGTCGGCCACCGGATCAAGCGCTTCGTCCAGAGCGTCGTCTACCTGCCGCACTTCCTGTCGTGGGTGGTCGTGGTCGCGATGTTCCAGCAGGTCATCGGCGGCGCGGGCACGGTGAGCACGTTCCTGAACTCCCACGGCGTCACCATCGGCAACCTGATGTCGAACGCGGACACGTTCAAGCTGCTCGTGACCGCGCAGGTGATCTGGAAGGACTGCGGGTGGGGGACGATCATCTTCCTCGCCGCGATCACCGCCATCGACATGAGCCAGTACGAGGCGGCCGCCATCGACGGCGCCGACTGGAAGCGCCGCCTGTGGCACGTGACGCTGCCCGGCATCCGCTCGGTGATCCTCATGATGCTCATCCTGCGGCTGGGCGACATCCTGTCCGTCGGGTTCGAGCAGATGGTCCTGCAACGCGACGCCGTGGGCGCGGGAGCGGCCGAGGTGATCGACACCTACGTCTACTACCACGGCATCCGCGACGGCGACTGGGGGATGAGCACCGCGGCGGGGCTCATGAAGGGGCTCATCGGAGCGGCGCTGATCTACGCGGCCAACAAGCTCGCACACCGCTTCGGAGAGCAGGGGATCTACCGATGAGACCGCCGTGGATGGAGCGCCCGACCATGGCGGGGCGCACGCTCAAGTTCGTCGTGCTGACCGCGATCACCCTGGTCGTGCTGTATCCGTTCGGGCTGGCGGTGGGCACGAGCCTGATGGGCCGCGCGGAGAGCATCGCCAACGGCGGCAGCTACGTGCTCTGGCCGTCGCACCCCACCTTCGAGGCGTACGAGCTGATCCTGTCCGGCGGCTCCGCCACCAGATCGGTGCTGATCAGCATCGGCATCACCCTCACGGGCACCGCGCTGAGCCTGATCTGCACGGTCTTCCTCGGGTACGCGCTGTCGCGCCGCGGCATGCTCGGCGGCAAGCCGATCCTGCTGATGGTGCTGGCCACGTTCCTGTTCACGCCGGGCATGATCCCGAGCTACCTCATGGTCAAAGAGCTCGGGATGATCGACACCTACCAGTCGCTCATCGTGCCGGTGCTCGTCAACGCGTTCAACGTGGTCGTCGTCAGGTCGTTCTTCCAGAACCTGCCGGAGGAGCTGTTCGAGGCCGCGCGCATGGACGGGTGCGGCGACTTCCGGATGATGTGGCGGATCGCGCTTCCGCTGTCCAAGGCGGTGATCGCGGTGGTCGGCCTGTTCTACGCGGTCTCGTACTGGAACACGTTCTTCACCGCGATCCTCTACATCAACGACCAGACCAAGCATCCGATCCAGGTCGTGCTGCGGCAGTACATCTTCCGCGGCACCGCGGCCACCGGCTCGGACGTCGCGATCGTGCGGGACCTGCCCGCCTCGTCGGTGCAGATGGCGGTGCTGATCACCGCGCTCGTGCCGATCCTGCTCGCCTACCCCTTCCTCCAGAAGTACTTCACCAAGGGCGTCCTGACCGGCGCCATCAAGGGCTGAACCCCCCCCGGTTTTGCAGGGAGAGACCATGTCATCAACCATGTCCCGTCGCGGATTCCTCGGACTCGCGCTGGCCGGCGCCACGGTCGCCGGGCTCGCCGCCTGCGGGGGTGAGGGCGGCGGCGCGGCCGGCGTGCGGAAGGGCGGCGCGGAGCTGTCCAAGAAGCTGGCCCTGCCCGCGTACACCGCGGCCAAGATCCCCACGCCTGACCTGCCGATCGACGCGGGCCAGGATCCCGCGTACCTGAAGTACCCGGCCGAGCTGGTCAAGTCGGTCGCCGCCCCGCCCGGCGACGGCAAGAAGATCACCTCGCTCACCCAGACGTGGGACGTCGCGCCGCCCGCGCCCGGCCAGAACGCCTACCTCCAGGAGCTGAGCAAGGCCCTGGGCTCCGAGTGGAGCATGAACATCGTGGTCGGCGACGGCTACCCGGACAAGTTCAACGCGATCATCGCCAGCGACGACCTGCCCGACCTGGTGTGGTTCCCGCCGAACCAAGGGCTGCAGCGGGTCCCCGAGCTGCTGGAGGCCAAGTTCCACGACCTGACCTCGCACCTGAGCGGGGATGCGATCAAGAAATATCCGAACCTGGCCAACCTGGGCGACGTGACCTGGAAGTCCGCCGTCACCGACGGGAAACTGTTCGGCGTGGCGGTCGCCTACAGCCGGTTCGGGCAGGTGTACCTGGTGGACCAGGACTACTGGGAGCCGGTCGGCGGCACGGCCTTCGCCTCCGCCGACGACTTCCTGGCCAAGGCCAAGCAGCTGCTCGACGTGAAGAAGAACAAGTACCCGCTCGAACCGTCGTACTACAACCACGTGCACATGTTCAGCCACTGGTACGGCGCCCCGAACACGTGGAAGCTGGCCGGCGGCAAACTCACCCACCAGTTCGAGACGCCCGAATACCAGGCCGCGCTGGAGCTCGCGGTCAAGTGCTTCAAGGCGAACCTGTTCTGGCCCGACCCCGCCCTGGCCACCATCAAGGACAAGGTCGCCAACGGCCAGATCGGCGCGTACATCGAGTCGTTCCCCGGTTTCCTCAACGACGCCAAGACCCAGAAGTACAACCTCGGCGCCATCGTGCCCTTCGCCGCGACGCCCGGCTCCAAGCCCGTCTACAACGCCGGTCTCGGCTCGGTAGGCTTCACCTCGATCAGCAAGAAGGTGCCCGCCGAGCGCGTCGAGACCCTGCTCAAGGTGCTCGACTATCTCGCGGCCCCGTTCGGCACGGAGGAATACCAGCTCGTCAATTTCGGCATCGAGGGCACCCACTTCACCAAGAAGGACGGCGACCTGGCCTTCACCGGCAAGGGCGCGGCCGAGGTGCCCACCACGCAGCAGCCCATCTCGTTCGTGATCGGGTCGCCCTCCGCGCTCTTCCTGCCCGGCCAGCCCGAGCGCACCAAGCTCATTCACGACTTCGAGACCAAGGTCGCGCCGATGCTGCAGGAACGCGTCACGACGGGCCACTTCTCCGACACCTACACGCAGAAGAACGGCGAGCTCAGCACCATGGGCTCGGACATGGTCGTGGACATCGTCACCGGCCGCAAGCCGCTGTCGGACTGGCCCGGCTTCGTCAAGAAGTGGCTGGGCAAGGGCGGCGAGGCGATGCGGGCCGAGTACGAGGCCTCGATCGCCAAGGGTTGATCGTTTTATTGAGAGGACACCAGTGGAAGACCTGCGCATCGGAGTCATCGGCCTCGGCCTGCGGACGAGCCTGGCCCTCGCGGCGCACCGCCCGGGGAAAGGCGCGGTCGTGGCCGCGCTGTGCGACTCCGACCCGGCAGTGCTCAAAAGGCAGGCCGGGAGGTTCGAGGCGGAGCTTCTGACCGAGGACTACCGCGAGCTGCTCGACCGGCGTGATCTCGACGCCATCGTGGTGAACACGCCGGACGACACGCACGAGCGGCTGGCCATCGACTGCCTGGAGGCGGGCAAGGCCGTCTACCTGGAGAAGCCGATGGCCATCACCGTGGAGGGCTGCGACAACATCCTGCGCGCCGCCCGCCGGACCGGCACCAAACTGTACGTCGGGCACAACATGCGGCACATGGGCGTGGTCCGCCTCATGCGGGACATCATCCAGAAGGGCGTCATCGGCGAGCCGAAGACCGTCTGGGCGCGGCACTTCGTGTCCTACGGCGGCGACTACTACTTCAAGGACTGGCACGCCGACCGCACCCGGACGACCGGGCTGCTGCTGCAGAAGGCGGCGCACGACCTCGACGTGATCCACTGGCTCGCGGCCGGCTACACCACCAGGGTGAACGCGTTCGGCGACCTCATGGTCTACGGCGACCTGCCGCGCCGCGAGCCGGGCACGCCGCGGCCCGAGGGCTGGCTCAAGGAGTTCGACTGGCCGCCCACGGCACGCCGGGACCTGCACCACGTCGTGGACGTGGAGGACGTGTCGGTGATGAACATGCGGCTGGACAACGGTGTCATCGCCGCCTACCAGCAGTGCCACTTCACCCCCGACTACGTGCGCAACTACACGGTCATCGGCACCGAGGGGCGGCTGGAGAACTTCGGCGACGGGCCAGGGGACGCGGTCAAGGTGTGGAACACCGGGCCCGCCGGGTATCGGGGCGACGGCGACATCACGTACAAGGTGCCTGCGGCGCAGGGGTCGCACGGGGGCGCGGACATGGAGATCGTGGGGGAGTTCGTCAGGTTCGTCAGGGACGGCGGCGTGACGGACACCTCTCCGGTGGCGGCGCGGATGAGCGTGGCGGCCGGCTACATGGCCACGATGTCGCTGCGTGACGGAGGCATGCCGTACGACGTGCCGGCCCTCGATCCGGAGCTGGCCGCGTACTTCGACGGCGGGCAGGGCTGATACTCGCCGGAACCCGGGGTGAGGCGGTGCCGGACTTCGCCGACGACGTCGTGGGCCGCATCGATGACGCCGACTGGCCGCCGTTCGCCAGGCGTACGTGCGGCTGCGGCGGCAGGAGCAGGACGTGTTCGCGCTATGCGTCTGGGCGCGACTGCGAGCTCGGGGACACCACGGACGCGCCGCTTTCGCACTGATTTCAGGGGAACGATGCCCGCCGCGCACTCTGCGCGGCGGGCATCGTCGTGCATTAGTGGGGGCTCCAAGGTGGGAGATGCCGTTCTAACCGTGCAACACTGTTGCAAGGTTGCTACATGGTTGGTCGAGGAAGACATCAGTACAACGAGATCAATGCCACGATCAAAGCGCTTCGCAGCGTCAGCGCGGCATTCTCCGTTGTCGAGGATCACAATGGACACCGATGGGGGTGGATCATTTGCACGTGTGGCAGCAGTCCGTTTTCGGTCAACTGCACGCCCCGCAACCCTGGCGTTCACGCGAAGCAGATTCGCAGATGGGCGCTCACCCACTCCGGGTGTGGCGGCAACGAAAAAGAGGAGACCTCATGACTGTCTGGGATTTCCGGGTCATGCTCAACCGGGAGCCGGACACCGACGAGTTCAACCGGCTCTTCGAGGCGGGCCTGGACGACTGCGCCCTGGTGGGCGGCACGCAGCCGTACTTCATGTGCGACCGTGAAGGCGGGACGCTGCTCGATGCGATCGCGTCCGTGCTGGTCCAGATCCGGAAGATCGAAGGACTCTGGGCCATCGGCATCGGGCACGACGACGGCGTGACGCTGGGCGACGCGGCGCGCCGGCACGGCGGCCGGACACAGGCCAGTCTGCGACAGCTCTCCAGCGGGCAGCGCGGTCCTGGCGGTTTTCCCGAGCCGGTCATGGCGACCGACAACATCAACATCTACTCCTGGGCGGAGGTCTCCGACTGGCTGCGGGTCAAGATGGGCGATGACATCCCGCGGGTGCCGCGTGACATCGCGCTGGCCGACGCGGCGGTCAAGCTCGCCTGCCGGGCCAGGGCCGCCCACCAGGAAACGCAGGTCCTCCACCTGGTCGACGTCGCCTGAGCCGCCGGCCGGACATGGCCGCCGGAAGGTGCCCGCCATAACGGCAGGCACCTCCACCCGATCCGGGACTCACCCCTCACGGTCCCGTGAGCGTCAAGGGCTCACCCCTCAGCCCTAGGGAGCTCGGGACTCGGCTCCGCCCCGGGGGGCAGGGTCAGTGTTCGGCTTCTTTGGGCTTGCGGCCCAGGTCGGCCAGTGGGTCGGGGTCGTTGACGCCCTTCGTGATCTGGCGCGGCCCGTTGACGGACTCCGCGTCCTGGGCGTCCGCCACCGCTTCGGCCGCCGCCTGCGCGGCCTTGGCCACCTCCTCGTCCAGCTCCTCCGACGTCGCGGGCGCCTCTTCCCTGGTGGCCGCCGACCGGGGCAGGGCCTCCGTGAACGCCTTCGAGACGCCCTGCAGCGCCGAGGTGACCTCGCTCGGGATCACCCAGAACGTGTTGTTCTCGCCCTGGGCGAGCTGCGGCAGCATCTGCAGGTATTGGTAGGCCAGCAGCTTCGGGTCGGGGTCGTTGCGATGGACCGCCTGGAAGACCTGGTCGATGGCCCGCGACTGGCCCTCGGCCTCCAGGATGGCCGCCGCGCGCCCGCCCTCGGCGCGCAGGATGGCGCTCTGCTTGTCACCTTCAGCCGTGAGGATCTGCGACTGGCGCTGCCCCTCGGCGTTGAGGATCGCGGCCCGCTTGTCGCGCTCGGCCCGCATCTGCTTCTCCATCGCGTCCTTGATGGTCTTGGGCGGATCGATGGCCTTGACCTCGACGCGGTTGACGCGCAGCCCCCACTTCCCGGTGGCCTCGTCGAGCACGCCGCGTAGCTGGCTGTTGACGGTGTCGCGCGAGGTCAGCGTCTTTTCCAGGTCCATGGAGCCGACGACGTTACGCAACGTGGTGACCGTGAGCTGCTCGACGCCCTGGATGTAGTTGGCGATCTCGTACGCCGCCGCGCGCGGGTCGGTGACCTGGAAGTAGAGGACCGTGTCGATCTCGACGACCAGGTTGTCCTCGGTGATGACGGGCTGGGGGCGGAAGGAGACGACCTGCTCGCGGAGGTCGATCATGGGGTAGACGCGGTCGATGTAGGGGATGACGAAGTTGAGGCCCGGCTTGAGCGTGCGGTGATAGCGGCCGAGGCGCTCCAGGTTGCGCGCCCGTGCCTGGGGGACGATCCGGACGGCCTTGAGCACCGTGAAGACCGCGAAAAGTATGATGAGCAGTCCGACCAGCAACAGCGGATCCATGAGTCACTCCCGGGGATATACGAGGGCTGTCGCTCCCTCGATCTCGATGATGTCGACGGTCGCCCCCGCGGGGATCACCAGGGTCTCGTCGTAGGCCCGAGCCGACCACTCCTCGCCGCCGATCCGCACCCGTCCCTCGCGGCCCGTGACCTCAGAGGTCACGTAAGCGGGCTTGCCGACGAGCGCCTCCACGCCGAACCGTTGCAGGGGCGGCTGCCTGACGTGGCGCATCGCGATCGGCCTGATCACCGCGATGCCCGCTGCCGAGGAGATGGCGAAGAAGAGTAACTGCAGGGGAACGGGCAGCCCTATTGCGGCGGTCGCGGCAGTCAGGAGCGCGGCCACGCCCAGAAGTCCCAGCGAAGCCGTGAGCGTGAAGATCTCGGCCACGCCCAAGACGACTGCGAGGATTACCCAGATGATCCATTCATCCATGTCCGGCCCTCCATATGGGACAACGGGCCTGTAGTCGTGAGTGGTTCCCCCCTTCTCTACCGTAATCCGGAATCAGCGCTCCGGCATCCATCCACCTGGGGCATCGGAGTCGCGCAGGGCGCTTCCCAGCCGCCATTTCTCCCACGGGAGCTGCCAGAAACCCCATCCGTTGTCCCATTCGAGCTCGCGGCTGGTGCCGGTGATCGTGATGGGATCGCCGCGCAGCGAGCTGTCGTAGAACCAGGCCGCCTGGTCAGGGCGCGAATTGATGCAGCCGTGGCTGACATTTTCCCGGCCCTGCGCCCACACGTTGTCCTTGGCGTGCACATATTCGCCGCTGTTGGAAATACGCACAGCGTGGCCGATCATCACGTCGTAAAAACCGGGATCGTCTTTTTCCCGGCCGGGGGAGATCATGCGGACCGGGTTGCCCTTGTCCATCGTCAGGTGGACGCCGCTGGTCGTGGTGTATTCGCGGGTGGTCGCCATGCCCGCGCTGATGGCCATCTGCTGCACCACCGCGCCGTCGCGCTGGACGACCATCTGGTGCGTCTCGGTGTCGACCGAGCTGGTCTGCTTGCGGCCGACGGTGAAGGAGAAGGTGGAGTCGGTGGCGCCGTAGAGGCCCTCGGCCGCGCGTACGCCCGCCAGATGCGCGGTGACCGTGACCTGCTGCCTGGGCGCCCAGAACCGCTTGGTGCGGTAGATCACCCGGGTGTCACCGAGCCACCGCCACGCGCCCTCGACCGGGATGTCGGAGGTGACCTCAAGTGCCCGCTCGACGGCGGCTTTGTCCGCCACCGACGTGTCGAAGTCGATGATGACCGGCATGCCGGTGCCGACCGTCTCCCCAGGCAGCGGCGCGGTGGCGGCCACCTGGAACGTCCTGGCGGCGGCCCGCGTGCGGAAGCGGCCCATCGCCACCGTGGCGGGACCGCCGGGGCCCGCGGCCGTCGCGGTCACCGTGTATTCGGCCCCGGGCTTGAGCGTCCAGTCGGAGCGCCAGGTCGTGCGGGAGCCGTCGAGCCGGCCGGGCACGCCCTCGCCGCTCTCGTAGACGAGGACCTTGCTCAGCGTGCCACCCTGCGCCGTGACCACGAGGCCGCGGTCGGGCCTGGCGCGCTTGGCGTCGAAAGCGGGCGAGACCTGCACGACGGGCGGCGCGGCCGGGGGCTCGGCCGGTGCGGAGGCGCAGCCGCAGACCAGGAGAAAAGCGACACAGAACGTCGCGACACGCCGCATGTGACTCCTGCTTTCCGAGGGAAGGGTGACCCCAGGGTAGCGGCGAGTCAGGGTTCAAGCACGCTGAGTAATCTATCCGACAGTTCCGGAAACCTCCCCCAAAGTCAGGGCGCCGGCGGTGGCCCGGATCGTCACAGTGTCGCCGTCCTGCAGGAACGAGCGCGTCTCACCGCCCGACAGCTTGATCGGATCGGTCCCGTTCCAGGTCAGCTCGATGAGGGAGCCGCGCTCCTCGCGCTCGGGCCCGGAGATTGTGCCGCTGGCGAACAGGTCGCCCGTACGCAGGGAGGCGCCGTTCACCGTCATGTGCGCGAGCATCTGGTCCGGCGTCCAGTACATGCTCGAGTACGGGGGCCGCGCCACGACCTCACCGTTGAGCAGCACTTCGAGGGTGATGTCGAGCCCCCAGTCGCCCTGCCTGCGCAGGTAGGAGGCCGGCTCGGGATCCTGGGCCCGTCCGGGGATCCTGGGCAGCGCCTCCAGCGGCGTGATCCACGGCGAGATCGAAGTGGCGAACGACTTGGCGAGGAAGGGCCCGAGCGGCACGTACTCCCACGCCTGGATGTCGCGGGCGCTCCAGTCGTTGACCAGCGTCACCCCGAACACGTGCTCCTCGAACGCGCCGGCGGGAGAGCCCATCGCGGTCGGCACCCCGACCACGAACCCGAGCTCGGCCTCGATGTCGAGCTTCTCGCACGGCCCGAACACCCCGGCCTTGAGCTGCCCCTGCGGGCGCCTCACCGGCGTGCCGGACCTGACGATCGTCCCCGACCTGCCGTGGTATCCGACGGGCAGGTGCCGCCAGTTCGGCAGCAGCGGCTCGGAGCCGGGGCGGAAGATCTTGCCGATGTTGCTCGCGTGATCGAGCGAGCAGTAGAAGTCGACGTAGTCGGCCACCTCGAACGGCAGGTGCAGCTCCACCCGCGACAGCGGGATCAGGTGCCGCTCGGTGACGGAGAGGTCGGAGGTGAGCTTGTTCTGGATCAGGGCCCTGGTGTCGTGCCAGGCCGCGCGGCCACGGGCCATGAACGGGTTGAGCGCCGGGGCGGCGAACACCTCGTCGTGCAGCGCGGGCGCCAGGTCGAGCACCTTGTCGCCGTACCGCACGCCTACCCTGGGCGCCTGCCCCGGGCACGAGAACACGCCGTACGGCAGGTTGTCCACACCCCAGCCGCTTCGCTCACTCACGTTTCCTCCTCGATCAGGCCGAGAGTGCGCAGGTCGTCGAGCGGGGTGCTGGTGCTGCACGAGCCGTAGCTCACCAGCAGCCGCCGTGCCCGCTTCGCGGTGTCCTCGGGTACGTCCCGCGCGAGCCGTACGAGATGGCCCACGTCGGTCGCGCGCAGCACGGGTGCGGGATCGCGCCCCTCCACAGCCTCGCAGACCGCGAGCACCAGGTTCAGGAAGCCGTGCCGGTCCACGCCGAGCGTGGGGTCGAAGTGGCGTACGGCGTGGTGCAGCCCGGCCGTGGCCTTGAACGGGATGTCATGCTCGACGCAGAACTTGATGAACTGCCCGAGATGCTCCACCGGCGGGAACGCCTCGGGCGACGCCCCGCCGCAGCGCACCTTCAGCCCCACCCCGCCGGGCACCTCGATGGCCATCTTCCGCGGCGTCGGCGTCACCTCCGCGAACAGCCGTACGTGGCCGGGCAGCCCCGCCCCGGTCACCAGCTCCTCGACCGACGAGTCGGGCGGTAGCCGCATCTCGACGAAGTCCACGGGCAGGTCGCCGAAGTCGGGCATCTTCACCGTGTCCACGATCAGCCCGATCCGCCGCGGCCGGTACGCGATGCCGCGCAGCCGGTCGATCCGGCTGGCCGGGCACAGGAACCGGTGCGTGAGCACGTCGCCGCCCTTGGCCAGGTCCCGCTCGTTGCGGGAGAGTGCCTCGTCCATGTGCAATGAGGTCGGCGGGAACAGGCCCGCGTCGTCGACCAGTGCCGTGAATACGCTCATCGTGCCCAGGTCCATGCGTAGCCGGGATCCTCGCAGGACAGGGCGCCCTGGCCGAGGTCGAGCGGGCGGAACGTGTCGATCATCACGGCCATCTCGCTCGTGGTCGTGACGCCGCGCGAGACCGCGTCGATCACCGCTTCCACCGCCCCCGGCTGCGGCCCGTGCGTGAACCCGGCGGGGTGCAGCGAGATCGAGCCGACGTCGATGCCCGAGCCCTTGCGCGCGGAGTAGTCGCCGCCCACGTAGAACATGAACTCGTCGGAGTCCACGTTGTGGTGGTTGTAGGGGATCGGTACGGAGTCGGGGTGGAAGTCGAGCGGCCGCGGGCAGAACGAGCACACCACGAACCCCGGCCCCTCGAACGTCTGGTGCACGGGCGGCGGCGCGTGCGTCCTCTTCACGATCGGCTCGAAGTCGTTGATGTTGAACGCGAACGGATAGAGACAGCCGTCCCAGCCGACCACGTCGAACGGGTGGTCGCGGTAGACGAGCCTGGTCAGCCCGCCGCGCGTGCGGACCAGGACCGGCACCTCCGCGCCCTCCGCGAGCAGCGGCTCGGCCGGGCTGCGCAGGTCGCGCTCGCAGTAGGGCGCGTGCTCCAGGAACTGCCCGTACTGGGACAGGTAGCGCTTGGGCGGCCTGATGTGCCCGGACGCCTCGATGGCCAGCACGTTGACCTGGCCGTCCGGCACCCAGCGATGGATCGTTCCCGTCGGCACGATCACATAGTCGCCCGCACCGGCCTCGATCACGCCATAGGTGGACTCGAACCGGACGTTGCCGCGCTGGACGTAGACGCACTCGGCGCCCATGGAGTTGCGGTAGAGCTCGCTCGGCCGGTCGCTGGTGGCGTACGACAACCGGACGTCGCCGTTGCCCGCCAGCAGCATGCGGCCGCTGATCAGGTCGCCTGTGGGAGACAGCTCCTGCGTGCGGAAATGGCGTGGTGAGAGCGGCAGGTTGGGCTCCAGGCGCGTGCCGGGCGGGGGCGTGACGGCCTCCGCCTTGACGATCGCGGTGGGCAAGTGGCGGTGGTAGAGGAGTGAGGAGTCGGAGGAGAACCCCTCCTCGCCCATCAGCTCCTCCGCGTAGAGACCGCCGTCCGGCCGCCTGAACTGCACGTGCCGCTTGCGCGGCACCTCCCCAACGACCCGGTAGTACGGCATCCGCTCCTCCATATGTCCGTTAATCGGACGGGAGTGTCCTTTATATGCAACAACCGTCCGCTAAAGCGCTGGAGATGTCAACCCGGGCCCAGCGTCAATCGAGCGCCGCGGCCAGTTCCGCGGCGGCCGCGACCACCCGTGGCCCGGTGGACTCCTCCAGCGGCCCGAACGTCACCACCCCCACCGACGCCTCCAGCCACGGCAGGCCGGTGACGGGCGCGGCGACGCCTCGCGCCCCTTCCTGCAACTGCCCCTCCGTGACGAAGTAGTCGTCACGCCCGTCGCGCAGCGCCAGGATCGCCCGTCCTGCCGCACCTTTCTCCAGCGGATGGCGCGCGCCCTCGCGATAGGCCACGTGCATGTTCGTCCAGGACGGCTCGACCACCGCCACGGCCAGCCCGTCGTCGCCCTCCGCCACGGTCAGGTGCGCGGTCGCGCCCACGTCCTCGGCCAGCCGCCGCAACGTCGGCACCGCCGCCGCCCGCAGCAGCGGCTGCACGGCCTGCGCCAGCACGAGCACCCCGAACCCGAGATGCACCCGCCCCTCGGCGTCCCTGCGGACGAATCCCTCGTTCATCAGCGTCGTCAGCAGCCGGTACACCACAGGGCGGCTCAGCGACAGCTCGGCGCTCAGCTCGGTCGGCGTCCGGCCGCTCTTCCCGTCGGCGAGCAACCTCAGCAGGCGAAGCCCGCGTTCCAGGGTCTGAGCGGATTCAGCGGCCATGCGACCGATTATCCAGCGGCGCCGCGCCGGCGTCCGGGCGCGCGACTCACGACGTGCGGCCATGAACAGGCGGTGAAGGGGTACGTACCGAGGGAGAAAGCCGGGGGGTGACGATGCGGCACGGGTGGGTGCTCCTTCTTGCGGGCTTGGCCATGTGCGGGTTGTCCCCTTTTGCGGCCTCGTTCGGCGTCCCCATGGTGCACATGTCCAGGGACACCCCGCTCGACCCCGCGGACCGCGGGCTGGTGGAGGACACCTTCTACCTCACCGAGGGCATCGAGGTGAGCCAGTGGCTGCTGCCCACCGCGAAGGGCGTGGCCTTCCGCGCCGCGTACCTCGCGGTCGGGATCAAGGTCGATCAGGGCGGCAAGCTGTACGGGACGCCGCAACGCTCCGGCACCTACGTCGCCCCGGTCCAGCTCTGCGCCGGCCAGCTGTGCTCGGCGCAGGAGCTCACCCTCGTGGTGCTCGGCAACGTGCCGTGGGAGCCGCGCGAGCTGACGTTCCCCGGCTCCGTGGGCCGGCCGCTGCGCGGTGAGATCGGCATCAACGGCGGTCCCGCGGGCGTGGTGCCCACCTTCACCGTGACCGACCACGCCAAGCTGCCGCAGGACGTGACCATCGGGCCTGACGGCCACGTGGGCGGCGTCCCGGCCGCGCCCGGCATCTCCGAGGTGCCGGTACGCGTCTGCGTGGCGGGGAACTGCGCGGGCGTCGTGGTCCGGCTCATCGTCGTCTGAGCAGCCGTGGCGGGCGGAGTGGCCTGGTAGGGCGCGCACTACCCGCTGTTCGGGGGACGACGGGCATGAATCGGACAGGCCGGACGGCGGAGACTTCAAGGGTGATCCGCACACCCAGGGAGGCCGTCGTGAGCACCGTTGACAGCATCGAGAAGACAGTCGTCGCCGCCGCCGATCCACCGCCGGTCGTCCACACGGCCGCGACGCTGTGGCTGGCGGCGGTCGCGGCGGGGGCGTTCGAGACCGTGCTCATGGTCGTCAGCCAGCTCGCCGGGGGCACCGCGCTCATGGGCCTGCTGCCGGGGGCGGGGTTCCGGATGGCGGTGTTCGCCGGCGCGATCTTCCTGGCGCTGCGGCTGAGGAGCGGCCAGAACTGGGCGCGCTGGACGCTCGCGGGGACGCTCGGCGTGTTCGGGACGCTCTCGCTCCTGATCGGGCCCGTCGAGTGGCTGCTGGGGGGAGGCTCGATCGCCGAGGTCGTCGCCGGGGCGGACACGCTGTGGTGGGTGTTCGCGGCCAGCAGGACCCTGCACGTGGCGGCCGTGCTGGGGGCGCTGACCCTGATGTTCCAGCCCAGGGCCAACGCCTACTTCAGGTCAGCGTGACGGACTCTGGCTCCCGGGGCGCGCAGGTTGCGCACCCCGGGCGACAGCAGCGCGGCGAGCGTGGCCACCACGATGATGACCGCGCAGGCGAGCAGCGCCTCCTCCGTGCCGAACAGGTAGGCCGCGGGCCCCGCGAGCATCAGCCCGATCGGGCCGAACATGAGCGACCCGAGCATGTCGTACGAGCTGACCCGCGACAGCGCGTCGGCCGGGACCTCGCGCTGCATCGTGGTCATCCACAGCACGCCGAACATGTCGAAGCAGACCCCGAGCACGAAGGCGCCGATCACGATGGCCCAGAGCGGCGCGTCCAGCCCGAGCAGCACGTACGGCAGCGCGGCCGGCAGGCAGAGCAGCACGGCCACGAGGATCGGCCGCTTGGGCCGCAGCCGCATCGAGAACAGCACCCCGACGATGGTCCCGATCGCCTCGCCGGCGAGGAACGCCGACCAGGCCCCGGGACCGCCCAGGGTCTCCTTCGCCAGCAGCGGCCCGAGCACCCCGTGCCCGGCCTGGATGGCCATGACCAGCAGCGAGAACTGCAGGACCACCACCCAGATCCACTGCCGCGAGCTGAACTCCCGCCAGCCGTCGCGCAGGTCGCTCAGCACCGAGTGCCGCTCATCGCGCGGCGCGGGCTCGCCTTCTGACGGGTCCTCCGCCGCGGGGACGCGCACCGCTTCCGGCACGGGAGCGCGGTCCAGGCGGAGCATCGCGATCAGCACGCCCGCCAGCGCGAACATCGCCCCGCTCACCACCAGCGCCCAGCCCCCGCCGAACAGCACCACCGTGCCGCCGCCCAGCACCGCCCCGGCCACCCGCGAGGCGTTCGCGCCCAGGCCGAGCAGCGCGTTGCCGGCCTGCAGCCGGTCGAGGGGGACGACCTCGGGGATGATCCCGGTCAGCGCGGGGAACGTGATCGCCGTGGCCAGCCCGCTCAGCGCCGCCGCCGCGCTCAGCGCGGGCAGCGGGGTCCAGCCGGTGAGCAGCATGACCGCCAGGGCGAAGAACCCCGCCGCCATCACGAACTCACCCGCCATCATCACCCGCTGCCGCGGCAGCCGGTCCGCGATCACGCCGCCGGCCAGCATGAACACGATCATGGGCAGCGACTCGGCGGTGAGCACGACGGACAGGGTGGTGGCGTTCGCGCCGGGCAGGGCGAGGATGCCGAACGCCAGGGCCACGGGCGCGAACGCACTTCCCAGGACGGAGATGGTGCGCGCCGAGAGCAACAGCGTGAAGCGGCGATCTCGGAGCAGCCCGAGATCGCTCAAGTAACTGTGCACGGCACCGAACCCCCTGGAAAAACGGTCAAAGCCGATCTATTCTGCCGTTCTTTCGCACCCTTGTCGTCCCAATATTTCGGCGGACTTGTCACGCCGCTAACAAGACCGGTTGCGGAATGTGGAGGGGTTTGGCAAGAATCGCACCTTCTTCTCCCGTAATTTGCTAGGTCCCTGCTGTCGGCGAGGGGACCAGGCATGCGTGACACGCTGATCGCCCAGGTGGCCAGATGGGCGCGGGAGACGCCGGGCGCGCCCGCGTACACGTTCGTGGACCATCTCGGTGACGGCTCGCGGCGGACGCTCACCTGGCGGCAGGCCGACCTCAAGGCCAGGGCCCTGGCCGTACGGCTGCGCGAGCTCGCCGGGCCCGGCGACCGCGCGGCGGTGCTCGCGCCCCAGGGGCTGGACTACGTGGTGGCGATGCTCGGCACGATGTACGCCAGGCTCGTCGCGGTGCCGCTGTTCGCGCCGGGGCTGCCCGGCCACGCCGAGCGGCTGGCCGGGGCGTACGCCGACGCCGACCCGGTGATCGTGCTGACCACGACGGCGGCGCTCCCCGGCGTCACGGACTTCCTGGCCGGCGCGTACGCGCCCAAGCACGTCGTCACCGTGGACACCGTCTCCGACCTGCTGGCCGACGAGTGGGAGCCCGACCGCGCCGGGCCGGACGACCTGGCCTACCTGCAGTACACCTCCGGCTCCACCCGCGCGCCCGCCGGGGTCGAGATCACGCACGCGAACCTCACGGCCAACGCCGCCCAGCTCTGGGAGGTGTTCGAGGCCAGGCCCGGCACGTCGGTCGCGGTGCTGTGGCTGCCGCTCTTCCACGACATGGGGCTGGTCGCCACCGTCGCGATGCCGATGATGGGCGGGAACCAGGCGGTGTTCATGGACCCGGTGGCGTTCGTCATGAGCCCGGTGCGGTGGCTGCGGCTGATGTCGGAGTTCGGCGAGGTGTTCACCGGCGGGCCCAACTTCGCCTACGAGTACACCGCCGCCCGGGTCGGCGAGGCGGACAAGGCGGGGCTGGACCTGTCCGGCGTGCGGGTCATGCTGAACGGCGCGGAGCCGGTCAGGCCGGGCGCGATCGCCGCGTTCGACGCCGCGTTCGCCGGGTGCGGGCTGCGGCCCGAGGCGCACACCCCGGCGTACGGGCTGGCCGAGGCCACCGTGTTCGTGGCCGCCATGAGCCGGGGCGAGCGGCCGCTGGCGACCGGTTTCGACCGCGACGCGCTGCGGGACGGGCACGCGGTCCCGCACACGGGGACGGGCGCGCGCAGCCTGCTCGTCTCCTGCGGGCGGCCGCACGGCCAGCGGGTACGCGTCGCCGGCCCGGACGGGCGGGAGCGGCGCGACGGTGAGGTGGGGGAGGTCTGGGTGCAGGGGCCGAACGTGGCCCGCGCCTACTGGCGGGATCCGGCGCGCAGCTCGGAGGTGTTCGGCGCGGTGCTGGAGGGTGCGGAGGGGACCTGGCTGCGGACCGGTGACCTGGGCGTGCTCTACGACGGGCAGCTGTACATCACCGGGCGGATCAAGGATCTGATCATCGTGGACGGGCGGAATCACTATCCGCAGGACGTCGAGGTCACGGTGCAGGAGGCGCATCGGGCGGTGCGGCGGGATCGGGTGGCGGCGTTCGCGGTGCCGGGGGAGGAGACCGAGCGGCTCGTGGTGGTGGCCGAGCGCTCGCGCCACTTCCCGCTCGCCGCCGGCCCCGCTGGTACGGAGGAGGAGGTGGCACGGGCGGTGCGGGCGGCCGTACGGAAATATCACGACTTGTCGGTGCATGATGTCGTGCTGGCCGAGCCCGGGGCCGTGCCGAGGACGTCGAGCGGGAAGATCGCCCGCCGGGCCTGCCTGCGGGCCTACCTCGACGGCGCGCTGGTCCGGGCCGAGGCTGGTTGAGAAGCCGTTGTTCGAGCTCGCGGGCCGCCTCGTCTATCGCGGCAGATGGACGCTGCTGGTGCTGAGCCTGGCGGCGGCCGTACTCGTGGCGCCGCTGGGGATGGAGCTGTTCGGGCGGATGGCGGACGGCGGCTTCGAGGCCCCGCGTGCCGACTCCACGACCGCCGCGCGCTGGAACGACGAATGGTACGGCGGCGACGCCCCCGACGTGGTCGTCCTCTACCGGCATCCGTCGGTCAAGGCACGGGATCCGCGTTACAAGAAGGCCGTGCACGACTCGCTGCGCGCGCTGCCCCGCGCGTACGTGCGCAAGATGGTCACGTACTGGACGAGCGGCGCCAAGGAGATGGTCTCCGAGGACGGGCACTCGACGTACGCGCTGGTGACGTTGAAAGGCGGGCCGCAGGCCAAGCAGGACGGCTACGCGGCGATCGCGGACCGGCTCGAACGCGTCGAGAACCTGCGCGTCGAGGTCGGCGGGTCGGTGCCGCTGCTCAAGGAGCTCAACGAGCAGACCGCCGCGGACCTGGCCAGGGCCGAGGCCATCTCGATGCCGGTGCTGCTGGTGCTGCTCGTGGTGGTGTTCGGGAGCCTGGTCGCGGCCGGGCTGCCGCTGCTCGTCGGGCTGCTCTCGGTGCTCGGCGCGCTGGTGCTGCTGCGGCTGCTCACCGAGGTCACCGAGGTCTCCGTCTTCTCCTTGAACGTCGTCACCATGCTCGGGCTCGGGCTGTCCATCGACTACTCGCTGTTCGTGCTCAAGGCGTTCAGGGAGGAGATCAGGCGCGGGGCCACCAACGAGCAGGCCGTGGTCGCGACGATGGCCACGGCCGGGCGGACCGTGGCCTTCTCCGGGCTCACGGTCGCGACGGCGCTGCTCGGGCTGCTGCTGTTCCCGCAGATGTTCCTGCGCTCGATCGGGCTCGGGGCGGCGGCGGTGGTGCTGGTCGCCATGGGGTCCGCGCTGGTCGTGCTGCCGGCGGTGCTGGGGATACTCGGGCGGCGGGTGGACGCGCTGCGGATCACGCCCGACTTCGGGCGCGGCCGGGGCCCGGAGCGTGGATCCTCGTCCGGGCTGTGGCATGCCGTCGCGTCGAGCGTGATGCGGCGGCCCGTGGCGTACCTCGTCGTGGTCACGGTGGTGCTGGTGTCGCTGGCGGTGCCGTTCCTGCACGTGAAGTTCGGGAACGTGGACCACAGGGTGCTGCCGGCCGCCTCCGAGAGCCGCGGGGTCGCCGAGACCCTGGATCGCGACTTCGCCCGGAACTCCATGTCGCCGATCGACGTCCACGTGCTGGTCGAGCGCTCCTTCACCGAACGAGCCGCGACCCCAGGGCCGCTCGGGCAGGGGCACACGCCGATCAGCGCCGTCACGAGCGTGACGCCCGCCGACGTCAAGCCCCTGGTCGGGCGGCTGAAGCGGCTGCCCCATGTCACCGGGGTCGATGCGCGGGGCCTCTCGCAGGAGAACGGCGCGGTGCGGCTCGCGGTCCGTTACGACCGGGAACCGATGTCGGACGAGGCGCAGGAGCTCGTCACGTTGATCAGGTCGATGACTCCCGAGCCGAACGTGCGGCGGGTGGTGGTCGGGGGACCGACGGCGGCGCAGATGGACCTGCTGGACAGCCTCTTCGCGACCCTCCCGTGGATGGCGCTGGTGGTCTGCTCGGTGACGGGGGTGCTGCTGTTCGCCGCTTTCGGGTCGATCGTGCTGCCCGTCAAGGCGCTGCTGATGAACGTGCTGTCCATCGGGGCGTCGTTCGGGGTGATCGTGTGGGCGTTCCAGGACGGGCACCTGGCCTCCGTCCTGGGGTTCACGTCCACGGGGTCGATCGAGGCGACCGTGACGGTGCTGATCCTGGCGGTGGTGTTCGGGCTGTCCATGGATTACGAGCTGTTCCTGCTGTCGCGGGTGCGGGCCGAGTGGCTGCGCACGGGGGACAACACGGCGGCGGTGGCGGTGGGGCTGCAGCAGACGGGCGGTGTGATCACCAGCGCGGCGTTGCTGCTGCTGGTGGTCATCGGGGCCTTCTCCACGGCCGGGATCACGATCGTGAAGCTGCTCGGGGTGGGGATGTTCGTGGCCATCGTGGTGGACGCCACGCTGGTGCGGGCGCTGCTGGTGCCGGCGACGATGCGGCTGATGGGCGGGGCGAACTGGTGGCTGCCGGGGCCGCTGCGCCGCTTCCACGCCCGCATCGAACTCCACGAACCCCCCACCGCCTCGGCGGGTACGGCGCCGCCTGCTGTCCCGCCGCCCGGTGTGGATCGGCGCCCTCTTGCGGCGAATGTGCCCGGTGAGCTGGGCGATCCCCTGTCGCGGGTGACCGTCAACGGGCGGCCGGCCGTGTTCGGCGCGGACACCGATCCCCTGCCGCTGGCCGCCGAGCACGAGCCGGTCGCCGGCCAGCCGGCGGCGGCGGGTCAGGCCGTCGAGAGGGTGCCGTTTCGCAAGCGTCCCTACTCCATCGGTCCGGTGCGGGACCAGGTTCCAGCGCTCACCGAGCCGTCCGAGTCCACCGAGCCGGCCGCGTGCGGTGAGCGGGAGCGGGTTCGGTGGGTGCGGGTTACGGAAGGGCGTACCAAGGTGGTGCGGGCCGGGGCTCAGGGCGAGGGATGGGTGTGGGCGGAGGTGGACGAGTGAGCCTCGCGGTCACCTCCGAACGGCGGGCCGGGAAAGCCGGAGCGCTGTTCCTCGTCGTCGGCCTCGCCGGGTTCATCACCACGCTGGACAACACGGTCGTCACCGTCGCACTCCCCAGCATCCAGCGCGACTTCGGCGCCCGGCTCGCCGCGCTGGAGTGGGTGGCCACCGGCTACATCCTGACCTTCGCGGGTCTCATGCTCGCCGGCGGCAGGCTGGCCGACGTCTACGGGCATCGGCGGGTGCTGCTGGCCGGGCTCGCGATGTTCACCGGAGCCTCGCTGGGTGCGGGGCTGGCGGGCTCCGTTCAGCTTCTCGTCGCCGCCCGGCTGGCCCAGGGGGCGGGGGCCGCGATGATCCTGCCCGCGACGCTGGCCGTGCTGGCCGGGCGGCAGGAGCGGCAGCGGTCCATGGGGGTGGCCGTGTGGATGGCGTCCGGCGCGGGAGCGCTGGCGCTCGGTCCGGTCGTGGGCGGCTATCTCAGCCAATATGCGCACTGGAGCTGGGTGTTCCTGCTGAACGTGCCCGTGGGCGCGGTGGTCATCGCGCTCGCCTGGGCGGGCGTGCCGTCCGGGGCGCGGGGCGGGCGGAGCCTGGACGTGCCCGGCGTGCTGGCCTCCGTGGTGTTCCTGGCCGCGGGGACGTTCGCGCTGATCCACGGGGGTGAGTACGGCTGGACGTCCCCTGCCGTCGTCGCCGCCCTCGTGGTGTGCCTGGGCGGCGGGGCGGTCTTCGTGGTCGTCGAGCGGCGGGCCGCGGACCCGATGGTGGCGCTGGGGCTGTTCGCGGCCAGGAGTTTCACCGGTGGGGTGATCGCGCAGGTGCTCTGGGGGCTCGGCGTGAACGGGGTGTTCTTCTACACCGCGCTCTTCCTGCAGGGCGTGCTCCGGTTCGGCCCCGTGGAGTCCGGGATGGCGTTCGTGCCGCTGGCCCTGCTGGTGGTGCTGGTCACGCCGCTGGCTCCGATGGTCGCGCGGCGGCTCGGGGCCGGGCACACGGTGGCGGCCGGGCTGACGCTCGTGGCGGGCGGGATGGTGGTCGCGGCCTTTCTGGAGGCGGGGGACGGGTGGGAGTGGTTGCTGCCGGCCGTCTGCGCCATCGGGGTCGGGTCGGCGCTGACCATGCCGCTCGGGTCGGCGGTGCTGGGGGCGGTGCCGGAGTCGCGGGCCGGGGTGGCGGGCGGGGTCTTCTCGGTTAGTCGTGAAATTTCGGGACTCTTTGGGATTGGTGCCATCGGGGTGATCGTGCACGCGGCAGGGAGCTTCGCCGCCGGGTACGCGGCCGGCCTGCTGGTGGCGGCCGGGCTGGTGCTGGTGGGGGCCCTGGTCAGCTTGGTGACGTTGCCGTGAAAGCCGGCGATGCCGCTGGTCCCACAGTGACGGTGGCGGTGAGGGTGTGAAGGTGGCGGTGCTGGGGTTCGGGTCTCGGGGGGATGTGCAGCCGGGGGCGGGGCTGGCGCTGGAGCTGGCGCGGCGGGGGCATGGCGTCACGCTCGTCGCGGCCCGCCGGTACGGCGCGCTGGCGGGTGCGGGCGTGGGGTTCGCGCCGCTCGGCGTGGATCCGGTGGCCATCCTGGAGAGCGACGAGGGGCAGGCCTGGCTGCGGAGCGGGCCCATGGGGTTCGTACGGGGGTTCAGGACCGTCGTGGAGCCGCTGGCCGCCGAGCTGGTCGCCGAGGTGGACGCCGCCTGCGCCACGGCCGACCTGGTGCTCGCCCCCGCGCTGGGCGCGTTCGGCCGGCATCTCCACGACCGGTACGGGATGCCGTACCGGATCCTGCATTTCCAGCCCGGCGAGCCGACCGGCGAGTTCCCCAATCCGCTGGTGCCGTTCGAGACGCTGGGCCGGCTGGGGAACCGGGCCAGTTACGCTCTGGTGGAGCGGGTCGGCTGGATGATGCTCGGGCGGATGGTGAACCGGCTGCGTTCGAGCGTCCTGGGGCTCGGGCCGATGCGGGGCAGCCCGTTCGCGGCCGATCGGCGGGCCAGGGTGCCGGTGCTGTGCGGGGTCAGCCCGCTGGTGGTGCCCAGACCGGCGGACTGGGGTGAGCACGTTCATCTCACGGGCTACTGGCGGCTCCCGGAGAACGGCGGGCTCGCCGGGCTCCGGGACTTTCTGGAAGCGGGGCCGGAGCCGGTGTTCGTCGGGTTCGGGAGCATGGTGCCGGGTGAGCCCGCGCGATTGGCCGAGGAGGTGGTCGCCGGGCTGCGTGGGGCGCGGATGCGGGGGATCGTGCAGGGGCTGCCCGTGGCGGCGTCCGATGACGTGCGGGTGGTGGGGGAGGTGGCGCACGACGTGCTGTTCCCGAGGACGGCGGCGGTCGTGCACCACGGCGGCGCGGGGACCACCGGGACGGCGCTGGCGGCGGGGGTGCCGAATGTGGTGTGCCCGTTCTTCGCCGATCAGCCGTTCTGGGGGCGCAGGGTGGCCGCGCTGGGGGCCGGGCCGCCGCCGTTGCCGATCAGCGGGCTCACCAGGGAGGAGCTGACTGCACGGCTGCTCGCCGTACCGAAATATCGCGAAAAATCAGCGCAACTGGGACGGCTACTCCGCGTCGAGAACGGCGTGAAGAAGGCGGTGGATGTGATTGAACGTTGTTGATCGTCCAGATATTGTGCGATATGCCCACGATCACCCCCTGGAAGTAAGGCGCCATGCGACTGCGGCTACGGCAGATCTTCGTCATCGGACTCGCCCTCTCACTCCTGGGCATCGGCGTCCCGGCGTGGTCGGAGGACGACCCGCGGAGCTGTAACGACCTGATGTCCGCCGACACCCCGGCGTTCGTGGTCTGCCGCTGGATGGCGACCCCGGAAGAGGCCGCGGACATCGCGAAGTTCTGGCTCGACAACGACGGCCAGAACATGATCGACGCCGGCCCCATGGATCCCATCACCATCGACTGCGCCGAATCCGGCTCCGAGTGCCCCGTCGACTCCGAGGGCGACGGCGAGATGCACGACGTCGGCTCTCCTGACGTCGAAGGCGCCGAGGACGGCGGCACGCCCGAGTGCCAGAACGGCGAGCAGTGCTACGTCGACGGCAGCGAGATCAGCGCGGCCGAGAAGGCCGCCGCCGCGGAGACCCCGGCGGGCACCGCCACGAAGGCCGCCGTGCAGGCCCAGACGAACATGCGCATCTGGATCGAGACCGAGCTGGCCGACGACTACAAGGCGGGCAAGCTCGCCGAAGCCGTCAAGAAGGTCGCCGCGCTCGCCACGCAGCCGGGGGTCGTCGGCATCAGGTTCACCTCGCAGCTCGGCTACAACAAGACGTTCACCACCGCCGAGGAGATGGACAAGTTCGTCGCCGAGACCGCGACCGCGCTGCGCACCCTGTCGCCGGGCAAGAAGCTGGCCGCGCACACGGTGGTGCCGGTGTTCGGCTGCGGCGCCAATGACGCCTGCAAGGCCGAGCTGACGAAGAAGTACCCGCTGCTGAACCCCGACCGCATCGGCGCCTGGCTCTCCGCCGGCCTGATCGACCAGCTCTCCCTCGACAGCGGCCACCTGGGCACCGAGTACGCCACCTGGAAGATCGACGCCGCCGAGGCCCAGCGCAACCAGTGGATCCAGGTACGGGCCCGCGCCTGGGACGCCTACGCGCAGATCGCCTCCGAGGATGCCTCCTTCGCCTCCGCCGGGACCGCCCAGCTCAACGAGGAGCAGGCCACCAAGGCCATCACCGAGCGCATCGCCGCCCCGCTCCAGGACGACGCCGCCGAGACGGTCACCCTGTGGACCCGCTGGCAGAGCGACCAGGGCCAGGTCAGCCGCGTGTACGGCGAGAAGTGGGCCGCGAACGTGACCTGGGACCAGCTCAAGAAGCTCAGCACGGTCCGCCCCCGCCTGGCCACCATCTACGACCCGGCCAACCCCGAGGTGGACGTGGCCACGGACCTGAAGAACCTCTCCGAGGTCTTCGGCCAGGTGTACCTGCACGCCGCCTGATCCCCCTCCAGGACACGCACCCGATAGCCCCCGCCCGTCGCGCGACAGCCGATCGGCGGGGGCTATCGCGTTCTATCGGCGAGGCGCGAAATGTCCGGTCTCACTGGATCAGTGGCCTCGTCGTTAGGGTCCTGTGGCCCCCTTCTCCGGCCGTTGCCCCGCCCGGCGAACGCGTGAGAGTTTCGTAGCTCACGGGAAGAGGTCATCGGTCAGTGACGTCTGCGCTACGGCCGGTGACCTGGGGGATTTCACAGTTTTCAGAAGGGGGCTCCACCATGGCGGAAAACTTCGCCGAGCTGCCGCAGTCAAATTCCGTGCGGTTGATCGACTTCGAGGACGTCCGGGTTGTACCGGGGATCGTGCCCAACTCGTTCATCCTGATCGTCAGCGGCACCAAGCCGTACCTGAACATGAAGGTCTCGCTGTCGCCGCTCGTCTACATCAAGCAGCCTGAGTTCTGGGGGATCGAGGTCGTCGGCTCGCTGCCGGGGATCGGGCTGCCGGCCACGGCCCCCTACACGGTGTCGCTGCCGCTCGACGGCATCCTCGGCACCAAGGGGATCGAGGTCATCGGGGCGAACGTCCGCAAGACGTTCGACGTCCCGTAGACCCGTACACAAGGATCACCGCTGGGCCGCCGGCCAGGAGCGCGCTCGACGCGCCCCTGGCCGGCGCGGGGTTCTAGCCGCCGCGGAGCCCCAGCGCTCTGACGATCATGGGGTACGACCTCTTGAACTCGCGGGTCCAGTACGGCCAGGTGTGCGTGCCGTTCCCGTACAGGTGGAGGGTGTGCGGGATGCCGAGCTTCTTCAGCCGGGCGCTCAGGGCCTTGCCGGTGTAGGCCGAGAGGGGCTCGCCCAGGTGGGCCGGATGCCACGGGGAGCCGGGCGGGTCGAGCGGGCCGTTGAAGCTGTTCGTGCCGCTGGAGAGGTAGAGGCTGACGCCCCTGAGGTTCGGGGCCAGCACCATCGGGTCGTTGGCGGCCCAGACCTTCTTGTCCCGCTTCGGGTGCCCCCACAGCGCCAGGGGATCCTGTTTCTCGCTGGACTGGGCGTTCATGATGATCTCCGGGATGCCGGGGAGCTCGGTGGCCATGATGCCGCTGTACGCGCCGGCGAAGCGGAACATGCCGGGATAGCGGGCGGCGTACTTGATCGCGCCGTACGCGCCCATCGACAGGCCCGCGATCGCGCGCCTGGGCCCGGCGCGGTAGCCGACCTCCAGCAGGCGGCGCACCTCGTACGTGTGGAACGTCGCCCACGCCGGCGGGCCGCCCCTGCCGCCGTTGTGCCAGTCCGAGTAGTTGCCCGCCCGGCCCGCCTCCGGCATGACGACGATGGCGTCCAGGTTCGCGGTGTAGGCGGCGACGTCGGTCATGCGGGTCCACGACGTGTAGTCGTCCGCGCCGCCGTGCAGCAGGTACAGCACCGGCCACGTCCGCCGCGCGCTCTTCGACCAGCCTCGGGGGAGCAGCAGGCGGACCGGCGTCATCCGGCCGATGGACGGCGAGGAGATGAGGACGTCCAGCGTGCGCGCGTCCACGCGGCGCTCCCGCACGACGCGGGCGGTCCCCGGGAGCGCCGGCTGGCCCGGCGCGTAGCCGGACTGCCCGGACGGCGTGGGCGTGGGCGCGGCCGACTGCCCGCCACCGCCGTCGGGCACGATCGCCCAGTCGGGGTCGGCCGCGCGGGCGGGTGTGGTGCTCGTGCCCAGGCCGGCCGCTTGGGCGGGTGTGGTGCTCGTGCCGAGGAGCAGCAGCGTCGCCGCCAGTGCCGTCAGGCCGGACCGTCGCATGGTGGCCCCCCTTCGCCGTGGGTGCAGGCGAGGCTAGGGCGTACGGCATAGGTCCAGCTATGACCGCAGGCAACGAAATGCCAGCCGTTGTTGCGCGATGCCGGATAAATCAGCGGATTGTCACTCGCGTGACAAAGAGGACCCGAGGAATGTTCCGTTCGAGCCTGCCTCTCGCCCTGAACGGATGGGTATGTTGGCCGATCACCCCGGCTGCATGGGAGTGTTCCGTGGACGTACCCGGCGAAGGTGAGATCCGCCGCTTCCTCGTCGAGCGGCTCGGCGAGCACGTGGATCCCGATCGGCCGCTGGAGGAGTACGGGCTGTCGTCGCGAGAGGCGGTGGCGATCGCGGGCGAATTGGCCGAGCTGGTCGGCCGTGAGCTGAGCCCGACGCTCGTGTGGGAGCACCCGACGATCGCGCGCCTGTCCCGGGCGCTGTCCGCACCCGTCCCTCCCCCGGTACGCCTGCCGCCCGGCCCGGGCGAGCCGATCGCCGTGGTCGGGATCGGCTGCAGGTTCCCCGGGGCGCACGGGCCCGCCGCGTACTGGGAGCTGCTGATCGACGGCCGCGACGCGGTCGGGCAGGTGCCGGAGGGGCGGTGGGAGGCGTTCGACGACGGGTCGGCGCGCACCGGGGCGGTGCTGGCGGGCATGTCCAGGCACGGAGGGTTCCTGGACGACGTCGCGGGGTTCGACGCGGAGTTCTTCGGCATCGCGCCCGGGGAGGCGGCGGCCATGGACCCGCAGCAGCGGCTGCTCCTGGAGACGGCCTGGGAGGCGCTCGAACACGGCGGCATCGCGCCCAGATCCCTGGCCGGGACCAGGACCGGCGTGTTCGCCGGCCTGTCAGGCAACGAGTACGCCCACCTGACCGGCGCCGACCTGGCCGCCGTGGACGCGTGGACGGCGACCGGCGCGGCGTTCAGCATCGCCGCCAACCGCCTGTCCTACCTCCTCGACCTGCGCGGGCCGTCCCTGGCCGTGGACACCGCCTGCTCCTCCTCGCTCGTCGCCGTCCACCTGGCGGTCACCAGCCTGCGGGCCGGCGAATCCGACCTCGCGCTCGCCGCCGGCGTGAACCTCCTCCTCTCGCCCCTCATCACGCTGGCCTTCGAGCGCGGGGGCGGGACGGCGCCGGACGGGCGGTGCAAGGCGTTCGACGCCGCGGCGGACGGGATGGTCAGGGCCGAGGGGTGCGGGGTGGTGGTGCTCAAGCGGCTGGCGGACGCCGTACGGGCTGGGGACCGCGTGCTGGCGGTGATCCGCGAGAGCGCCGTCAACCAGGACGGCCGCTCGAACGGGCTGGTCGCGCCCAACCCCGAGGCCCAGGAACGCCTGCTCAGGCAGGTGTACGAGGGGCTGGGCCGGGGCCCCGACCACATCGAGGCCCACGGGACCGGCACGCTGCTCGGCGACCCCATCGAGGCGCGCGCCATCGCCGCCGCGATTCCGGCGCCGGTGCTGCTGGGCTCGGCCAAGACGAACCTGGGGCACCTGGAGGCCGCCGCCGGGGTGGCCGGGCTGATCAAGACCGTCCTGGCCCTGCACCACGGTGTCATCCCGCCCAGCCTGCACTTCCGCCACCCGAACCCGCACATCCCCTGGGACACCCTCCGCGTCGTCACCGCGCCCACGCCCTGGCCGCGGGCGGGGGCGCGGGCGGGGGTGTCGGCGTTCGGCTTCGGCGGCACCAACGCGCACGTCGCCCTGGACGCACCCGCCTTGAACGCACCCGTCCTGGGCGCACCCGTCCTGGACGCACCTACCTTGAGCGCGGCCGGGCAGGCGGCACGGGAGGCGGCGGGCACGAGCAAGCACGTGTTCCTGCTCACCGACACCACGGCCGAACGCGTCCGCGACCACGCCAGGGCCCTGGCCGCCTGGCAGCCCGCCGGCGACCTGCGGGACGTCGCCCACACCCTGGCCAGACGGGCAGGCCGCGGCAAGATGGCCGCGGCCGTGCTGGCAGGGGACGCGGCGGAGCTGGCCGAACGGCTGCGTACCGTCCGCCCCACAGCCCGGACGGCGGGGAAGGGTCCGGTGTGGGTGTTCGGCGGATACAGCCCGCAGCCGCCCCTCATGGACCTGTACGCCACCGAGCCCGCCTTCGCCCGCACGATCGACGACCTGGCTCCGCTCCTGGCCGCCGAGGCGGGGATAGACGTCCACGATCCGAACCCCTCCGGCGTCGCCACGCGGCAGCCGATCGCCTTCGCCGTCCAGATGGCCCTGGCGAACCTGTGGCGGGCCTACGGGTTCGAGCCGGCCGCGGTGATCGGCCACTCCATGGGGGAAGTGGCCGCCGCGGTGGTGGCGGGCGGGCTCCCGACGGCCGACGCCGTCAAGGTCATCTGTACGCGGGCCCGCCTGCTGGGCACCCTGGGCGGTGGCGGGACGATGGCGGTGCTCGGCGTGTGCGCGGCCGAGGTGCCGGACGACCTGCACGTGGCCGTCCACTCCTCGCCCGTGCAGAGCGTGGTGACGGGGGATCCGGCGCGGGTGGCGGAGTTCGCGGCCGAGGTGGCGGGGCGCGGGCTGTTCGCCAGGACGCTGACGGCCGAAGGGGCCGGGCACTCGCCCCAGGTGCAGCCGCTGCTTCCGCGGCTCAGGGCCGAGCTGGCCGCGATCGTCGCGGGCAGGCCCGTCGTTCCCTACTACTCCACGGTCTTCGACGATCCCCGGGAGACGCCGGCGTTCGAGGCCGCGTACTGGGCCGCGGGGGTCCGCCGTCCCGTACGTCTCATGCAGGCCGTGCTGGCGGCGGCCGGGGACGGGCACACCGTGTTCACGGAGCTGAGCCCCCGGCCGCTGCTCGCGGGCGCGCTGCGGGCCACCCTCCCCCCTGCGGCCCTGGTCACCGGGGGCGACTTCCACGCGGCGGTGGCGACGACCGCCACTGCCGTCACCCCGCGCACCGCAGGGCGGATCGTGGACGTGCCGCCGTCGCCCTGGCGTCATGTACGGCACTGGGCGGCCGGCCGCAAGCCTCCGGCGGGGCATCGGCTGCTCGGCACGCATGTGGAGACCCCGTCGGGGCACTCGTGGTCGACCACGCTCGACGACCTCGCCGAGGCTCCCTGGCGGCTGCCACGGGACGCATGGCACCGCGACGGCCATCCTGTCCTTCCGATCGCGGTCGTGGCCGGGCTCGCGCGGGCGGCGGTCGCCGAGGTGCACGGAGCGGCGGAGCTGCACGACGTCGAGCTCCATGCCCTGCTGCCGTTGCCCGCCCAGGTCACCGTCACCTTGTCTGAGGGGCTGGTCGAGCTGTCCGCCAAGAACGCGGCGGGCGCCTGGACCGTGCACGGCACGGCGACCCTCGCATCCGGAAGGATTCGCGAGGGTGCCGGCTCAGGTTCCGTGCGGGTGGGTGGAGTGCTGGAGCGGATCCGGCACGTGGCCCTGGACGGTGCCCTCTCAGCCGCCGAGACCGCCGATTCGCCTCCAGAGCCGGTCCCGACCACGCTGGACGCCAAACTGGTCGTCCGCGCCTGGGCTCCCACGCCACCACGGGAGGCGGGCCCGGCCCGCGCCTGGCTCATCCTGGCCGATGAGGGGG
Source organism: Nonomuraea rosea (assembly GCF_039539705.1). Classification (NCBI taxonomy): domain Bacteria; kingdom Bacillati; phylum Actinomycetota; class Actinomycetes; order Streptosporangiales; family Streptosporangiaceae; genus Nonomuraea; species Nonomuraea rosea. The sequence continues at coordinate 74,043 of NZ_BAABDQ010000014.1, forward strand.
ATGCGCGGGCGGCCCGCCTCCGTTCCCTCCTCGCCACGACCGGGCCGTCGTCCGGGCCGTCGAGCGGGCCGTCATCCGGGCCGTCATCTGGGGTCCTCGTGCTGCCGCCCCGGCTTCTCGGCCCGGCCGGTGCCCAGCGGGTCCTGCTCCAGGTCGCCGCGCTGGCCCGGCAGGGTGCTCGGATCGTCATCGCGACCGAGCGGGCGCAGGCCGTACGGGAAGGGGAGGCGCCGGATCCGGGACCGGCGGCGTTACGCGGCCTGGTCAGGGTCCTGGCGCTGGAGCACCCGGAGACCCGCGCCACCCTGGTGGACTTCGACGACCTCGGCGACCTGGTCACGGAGCTGGCGTGCGACCCGGCCGACGACGAGGTGGCCTGGCGCGGCGGGGTCCGGTACGCGGCCCGCCTGCGCCGCGCCCCCCTTCCGCCGCCCGCGCGACCGGCTCGTCCCGTCACCGGTCCCGGCGCGTACGTGATCACCGGCGGGTCCGGCAGGCTCGGCCGGCTCGTCGCCCGCCGGCTCGCCGCACGCGGCGCCGACCGCATCATCCTGAACGGCCGCACCGCCGCCGCGCTTCCGGACGGATGCGGTGGGGTCACGCAGGTGATCGCGGGCGATCTGGCGGCCCCCGGGACGGCGGAGCGGCTGGTGGCGGCGGCGACGGCCGGCGGGGTACGGCTGCGCGGCGTGATCCACGCGGCCGGCGTCCTGGAGGACCGGCTGATCGCCGACCTGGACCCCGGCAGCCTCGAACGCGTCTGGGCCGCCAAGGTCACCGGCGGCCTGCGACTCCACGAGGCCACCAAGGACCTGGACCTGGACTGGTGGGTCGCGTTCTCCTCGGCCGCCGGGCTGCTCGGCTCGCCGGGCCAGGCCGCGTACGCCGCCGCGAACGCCTGGCTGGACGCGCTGTGCGAACGTCGCAGGGCCGAGGGGCTGCCCGCGATCAGCATCGCCTGGGGAACGTGGGCCGGCGCCACCGCCCTGCCCTTCGTCGAACCGCTGACCCCGGAGGAGGGCCTGGAGGCGCTGGAGGCGCTGATCCAGCGGGATCTGCCCGCCGGTGTCATCAAGCTGGACACCACCCGGGCGGTAGCGCTATTTCCCGCTATCGCCCGCATACCGTATTTCTCCGACTTCACCGACGGAACCGAGACGCCCGCCCCCGACCTCGCCGCCCTGCCGCCCGGCGCGGCGCTGACCGCCGTGACGGGACGGCTCAGGGACCGGGTCGCCGCGGTGCTCGGGGTGGAGGCGGACCGGCTCGACGAGGACACCGTGCTGACGGACCTCGGGCTGGACTCCCTGGCCGCCACCCGGCTGCGCGGCACCGTCGAGTACGACTTCGGCGTCACCGTGCCCACCGCCCCGCTGCTCAAGGGCGGCACGTTGGGCGCCCTCGCCCGAACGATCACCGAAAACCTGCCCGCCAAGCCCGCCGCACCCGAGCACCCCGCCGCACCCGCCCAGCCCGCCGCACCCGAGCACCCCGCCGCCCCCACCGCGCGTGCCGCCCCGACCGACCTGACCGCCCCGACCGCGCCCGCCGCGTCTGCCGCGTCCGCTGTGGGGCCGAGGGATGCGGCGGAGCGGCAGGTGGTTCGCGTGCTCACCGGGCTGCTCGGCCGCGAGCCGTCCGTGACGGAGCCCGGCGTGGCGCGGATCGCGGACGCCGTCAGGGCGGTGGACGAGACGGCGGCCCGGCGCGGCGTCGTCCGTCCGCTGAACGCCGTGACCACCGGCAGGCCGCTCTTCCTGGCGCACCCGGCAGGCGGCACCACCGGCGTCTACACGCTGCTGGCCGCCCGGCTCCCCGTCCCCGTGTTCGGCCTCGAAAGGCTGGACGGCGCCGCCGGGATCCCCGAGCGGGCGAAAAGGTACGCCGAGGCCGTCCAGGACGTCTGCGAAGGCCCGTACCGGCTGGGCGGCTGGTCGTTCGGCGGCATCCTGGCCTTCGAGCTCGCACACCGGCTGGACGACGTGGAGCTGGTGGCGATGATCGACTCCGGGCTGCCCGACCGCGTGACCGAGCCGGCGCGGCGGGAGGCGCACGCCCGCCGGTACGCGGACTTCGCGGCATACCTCCGCGAGACCTACGGCGTCGCGGTCCGGCTGGAGCGGGCCGAGCTGGCCGGGCTGGACGAGGAGGCCCAGCTCGCCCTCGTACAGGCCCGGATCGCGGACTCCGGTGTCCTGAGCGAGCTGAGCCCGGCGATCGTCCATCACCAGCTCGCCTCCCACGAGGACACCAGGGCCATCGAACGCTACGAACCGGAGCCGTACGACGGAAGGGTCGTCCTCTACCGGTCCACCGAGGTCACCCCCTGGGCGGTGGCGGATGCCCGCTACGCGCACGAGAACGACCCGGCCAGGGGCTTCGGCCCGTACAGCAACCGTCTGGAGATCGTCGAGATCCCCGGATCGCACCACCTCAACCTGCTCGACCCCCCGCACGTCGAGGTCGTCGCCGAGCACCTGAAGGGACTGCTATGACGCTGGCACAGGCCGTGGTGGCAGGCGCGGAACGCGCCGAGCTGGAGCACCTGGACGTTCCCTCGGCCTACCGGGCCGCGCACCTCCGCAAGGAGGAGGTGGGAACGTTCGACCAGCACGACGCCGACAAGGATGTGCGCAGGACCATCCACGTCGGCGAGGTGCCGATGCCGGAGCTGGCCGCCGACGAGGTGCTCGTCGCGGTGATGGCCAGCGCGATCAACTTCAACACGGTCTGGTCGGCGATGTTCGAGCCGATCCCGACGTTCGCGTTCCTGGAGCGGTTCGGGCGTGCGGATCCGCGGCACGACCTGCCGACGCACGTGCTCGGCTCGGACGCGTCCGGCGTGATCGTCCGTACGGGGGCCGCGGTGCGCAGGTGGCGGCCCGGCGACCGGGTGGTCACCAGCCCCGCCTACGTCGACGGCGAGGACCCGGTCATCCAGCACGACGGCATGCTGGCGGCCGACCTGCGGGCCTGGGGCTTCGAGACGAACTTCGGCGGCCTGGCCGACTTCGCCGTGGTCAAGGCCACCCAGCTGCTGCCCAAGCCCAGGCACCTGAGCTGGGAGGAGGCGGCCTGCAACATGCTGTGCGCCTCGACCGCGTACCGGATGCTGGTCGGCGAGCGCGGCGCGCGGATGAAGCAGGGCGACGTGGTGCTGCTGTGGGGCGCGACGGGCGGCCTCGGCGGGTACGGCGTCCAGCTCGTCAGGAACGGCGGCGGCATCCCCGTCGGCGTCGTCAGCTCCCAGGGCAAGGCCGACCTGCTGCGCAGAATGGGCTGCGCGCACGTCGTGGACCGCTCGCAGTTCGAGGACCTGACCGACGAGAAGTCCTGGCGCAGGCTCGGGGCGGAGGTCCGGCGGCAGGTGGGGGAGGATCCGGCCATCGTGTTCGAGCACACGGGCAGGGAGACGTTCGGCGCGTCCGTGTACGTCGCGCGCAGGGGCGGCTCGGTGGTCACCTGCGGATCATCCAGCGGGTACGCCCACGAGTACGACAACAGGCACCTGTGGATGAAGCTCAAGCGCATCATCGGCTCCCACGGCGCGAACTATCAGGAATGCCACGAGGTGAACAGGCTCATCTCGCTCGGCCTGATCCACCCCACGCTGTCCGCCGTGTACCCGCTGACGGAGACGGGCGAGGCGGCCCGCGCCGTACAGCTCAACCAGCACGTCGGCAAGGTCGGCGTCCTGGCGCTGGCCCCCGGGGAACACCTCGGCATCGAGGACCACGAGCTGCGCGAGCGCATCGGGGAGGACCGGCTCGGACTGTTCCGCACACGATGAGAAGGCCCCGCCCGGGAGGGTTCAGATCTGGGCAGGAGCCGCATGTCGGTAGTTTGAGTGCGACCCAAACCTGCGACAGAGGGGACCGCACGTGTCCGACGATGCCGGCCTTCAGGCCCTCCGCGAGGCGGCGCGCCTATCCCCGGACAACCTCCCGCTCCGCCGTCACCTGGCCGGGCAGCTGCTCGCCCAGGGCTATCTCGCCGACGCCGAGGCCGAATTCCGGGCCGCGCTCGTGCTCGCGCCGAAGGACCCCGGCATCACGGCGGGGCTGGCGGAGGCGTTCGTCCGGCAGAGCGCCCACGGGTCGGCCCTGGCCGCGCTCGAACCGCTGCTGGCCGAGCCCGGCTACCCGCCCGCGCTCGGCGTGCTGGCGGCCCGGGCGCTGCTCGGCGAGGGCGACACGGCACGGGCGGGCTACCGCTACCACGAGGCGATCTCCCGCGACCCGTCCGTGGCCGACGCCGACCTCGCCGCCCGCCTGTCGCCCCCGCCCGCCCCCTCTCACGCCGCCCCTGCCCAGCCACAGGGCACGGCCGATCCGGTCGCCCCGCCCGTGACCCCGTACGGCGCGCCCGCCCCGCCGTACGGCGTCGCGCCGGGACCGGTCGCGCCCGCGTCAGGGCCCGGAGCCAGCGCCGAGGTCGAGCACTCGAAGCTCTCCTTTGCCGACGTGGCCGGCATGGACGCGGTCAAGGAGGCCCTGCGCGTCAAGCTGCTGCTCCCGCTCCAGCAGCCGGAGCTGTTCGCCGCGTTCGGCAAGCGCGCCGGCGGCGGCGTCCTGCTGTACGGCCCTCCGGGAGCGGGCAAGACCCACCTGGCCAGGGCGGCGGCCGGGGAGCTCGGCGCGTCGTTCGTCAACGTGGGCCTGGCCGACATCCTCGACATGTACATCGGATCGAGCGAACGCAACCTGCGCGCCACGTTCGACCTGGCCCGCCGCAACCGGCCATGCGTGCTGTTCTTCGACGAGGTGGACGCGCTGGCCGCGCGCCGCTCCGACATGCGCCAGGCGCACACGAGGCAACTGGTCAACCAGTTCCTGGCCGAGCTCGACGGCGTGGACCAGCACGCCAACGAGGGCGTGCTGGTGCTGGCCGCCACGAACGCCCCCTGGTACGTGGACGTCGCCTTCCGCCGCCCTGGACGGTTCGACCAGCCGGTGTTCGTGCCGCCGCCCGACCACGCCGCGCGCGCGGCCATCCTGCGCATCCTGTGCAGGGACAAGCCCCTGGCCGAGATGGACTTCGACGCGGTGGCCCGGATCACCGACCACTTCGTCGGCGCGGACCTCAAGGGCGTCGTGGACCGTGCGGTGGAGGCCAAGCTGCACCAGTCGATCAGCGCGGGCCGCGCGATCCCGCTGACCACTCCCGACCTGCTGGCGGCGGCCCAGAGCGTGCGGCCCACCGCCGTACGCGAGTGGATGGCCACCGCGCGCAACTACGTGATGCACGCCAACGACTCCGGCACGTGGGACGAGCTGATGCCCTGGGTCAAGGGCAAGTGGTGACCGTAGCCGATCCCATTCAGCGGGCGCGGACACTCCTGCAGCTGCGCCGGCCGGCCGAGGCCGAGCGTGAGCTGCGCGGGGTGCTCGCCCAGGAGCCGCAGCACGCCACCGCGCACTCCTTCCTCGCTCTCGCCCTCGTCCAGCAGGGCAGCGTCGCCGAGGCCGTCGCGGAGGCGCACGAGGCGGTACGGCTCACGCCCGACCAGTGGTTCGCCCACTACGCGGCCGGCCAGGTGTACTACCGCGCCCGCCGCCCCGACGAGGCGCTGGCCGCGATCGGCGCCTCGCTCGACCTCCAGCCCGAGCACGCGCCCACCTGGGAGTTGCTGGCCCGCGCGCACATGCTGAAGGGCGAATGGCACCGGATGGCCGATGCGGCGCGGCGCGGCCTGGCCATCGATCCGGAGGACACCGACCTGGTGAGCCTGCTGGCCGTGGCGCTCACCGAGCTCGGGGACGCGGGGCAGGCCCAGGCCGCCGCCGCGCACGCCGTAGGGCTCGATCCGGAGAGCGCCACCGCGCACCTCGTCTACGGGCGTGCGGCGCTGGCCTTCGGCGACCCCCGACGGGCGGCGGACGCCTTCCGCGAGGTGCTGCGCCTCGATCCCGGCTTCGGCCAGGCCAGGGACCTGCTGGTGGCGGCGCTGAAGCAGCGCAACCCGCTCTACCGCAGGCTCGTGCGGCTGCGCCAGGGCTATCGGGGCGGCTGGCGGCTGGTGTTCCTGCTGCCCGCGGTGCCGCCGCTGATCGTGGTCTTCATCCTCATCGCGGTACTGCACTGGGCGGCCTGGGTCGCCGAGGCGTGGACCACGCTCAGGCTGGCCCGGGCCAAGGCCACCAGCCTGCTGTTCGAGGACGCGGAGTCGCGCGTGGCCATGCTGTCCTGCGGCCTGGCGGTCGCGGGGGCGGTGGTGCTCGCGCTGGGCGTGTGGCTCGGCCAGGAGGCGCTCGGGACCGCGGGCGTCGCCGTCATGGTGCTGGTCACCGCCGTCCAGGAGGCCGCGCACACCGGCTCGGCCGGGGGACGCGCGCTCCTGTACGGCTGGGCGGTCCTGCTCGCGCTGGCCGCCGTCACCTCGGTGATCGTCGCGGTGCCGGCCGTGGCGCTGCTCAGCGCGTACGCCGGGCTGGCCACGATCTGGATCGCGGCCGGCGTGCGGCGCGTCACCGGCACCCCGGCATAGCGGCCGCCCAGGAGCCGCCGGCCGGGCGCGGCCAGTCGGTCGCGCCCGGCCAGTCGTGACCAGCCAGCCGCGGTCGGTCGGTCGCGCCCGGCCAGTCGCGGCCAGTCGCATCCGGTCAGAGCAAGGTGCCGCCCGTCACCTCGAACGTGGCCAGGGCCTCGTCGATCCTGGCCAGCGTGTCGGGGTGCAGGGTGAGGTCGGTGGCGGCCAGGTTCTCCTCGATGTGGGACGGCGTGCGGCTGCCGGGGATGGCCACCACGTGCTCGTCCTGATGCAGCAGCCAGGCCAGAGCGAGCTGCGCGGGGGAGATGCCCAGCCGGGTGGCCAGGTCCCGGATCGGGGCGTACCGGTCGTTGTTGCTCGACAGGTTCTCCGCCGAGAAGCGCGGGGCGTTGTGGCGGAAGTCGCCGTCCCCCAGGGCCTGCACCGTGCCCGTCAGGAAGCCGTTGCCCAGCGGGCTCCAGGCCACGAGGCCGACGCCCAGCTCGCGCGCGGTCGCCAGCAGGGCGGCGTCCGCGGGCCGCCACATCGACCACTCGTTCTGCACGGCCGCCACGGGGTGGACGGCGTGTGCCGCCCTGAGCTGCGCGGCCGTCACGTTGGACAGGCCGACGTGCCTGATCAGCCCGGCCCGCACCAGCTCCGCCATGGCGCCCACCGTGTCCTCGATCGGCACGCCGGGGTCCGGGTAGTGGGCGTAGTAGAGGTCGATCACGTCGGTGCCCAGATGGCGCAGGCTGCGCTCGGCGTAGCCGCGGACCAGGCGGGGCTCGGCGTTCACACGGAGCTCGTTGAAGGCGTAGCCGACCGGCTGCGACCTGCTCGACTCCCCCTCGGGGATCGCCAGGCCGAACTTGGTCGCGACCACCACCTCGTCCCTGCGCCCCTTGATCGCGCGGCCCACGAGGCGTTCGTTGTGCCCGTCCGCGCCGTAGGCGTCACTGGTGTCGATGTGGGTCGCGCCCGCGTCCAGCGCCGTCTTGAGTGCCGCCTCCGCGCGGGTGTCGTCGATCTCGCCGTACACACCGGGTGAGAGCACCATGGCGCCGTAACCGATGGCCGGGACCTGCAAGCTGCCGAGTACGCGTGTCTTCATGCCGACGATCCTGCCGCCCAGCCTGCACGGGCGTCCAAGACCCTTTGCTATAACCAATGGCTATGGACGTCCATCTGCGGGAGCTGCGCTATTTCGTCGCGGTGGCCGAGGAGCTCAACGTGACGCGGGCCGCCGAGCGGCTGTTCGTCTCCCAGCCCGCGCTGTCCAAGCAGCTCAGGGTGCTGGAGCGGCAGCTCGGGTTCCGGCTGTTCGAGCGGGTGCACAGCGGCGTGGCGCTCACCAGGCAGGGTCAGGCGCTGCTGCCCATCGCCCGCGACCTGCTCGGACGGTGGGGCGCCGGGGTGGAGGAGGCGCGTGCGGCGGCGCCGACGGGGACGCTGGTGATCGGGATGCAGACGGCCGTGGGGCGGGGGCTGCAGCAGGAGGCCCTGCGCCGGTTCCGGAAGAAGATGCCGGGGTGGGAGGTGTCACTGCGGCTGGTCGGCTGGGACGACCCCAGCGGCGGGCTAAGCGACGGGACCTCCGACGTGGCGTTCATCTGGCTGCCGGTGCCGCCGGGGCTGCGCACGTACGTGCTGGCGACCGAGAGCAGGGGAGTGGCCATGCCGGCGGGCCACCGGCTGGCGGAGCTGGCGGAGGTACCGTTCGGGGCGTTGCGGGACGAGCCGTTCATCGCGCTGCCGGTCGCGGCGGGGCCGTTGCGCGACTACTGGCTCGGGCGCGACGCCCGCGAGGACGATCCGGTCGTGGGGGTCACCGCCAACACGCCGGAGGAGGTGTTCGAGGCGGTGACCAGCGGGCTCGGCGTCGTGCTCGTCGCGGAGGGGAACGCCACGCTCTACAGCAGGCCGGGAATGGTCTATCGGCCGGTTACGGGGCTGCCTCCTGGGGAACTGGCCATTGCTTGGCGCGAAGGTGATGTCAGCCCACAAGTCATGGCATTCATCGACGCGTTGCGACAAGTGACCACTAAGGTCTGACGCGATATCGGATCTCGCATGAAGGGCGACACATGAGCGACTACGCCATCACCTTCGACCTGATCGACGCCGACAAGGACGGCCGCATCTCCGCGGTCGAGCTCGTCAGGCTGATGGAGGTGCTCGGCCAGCCGGTGAGCTTGGAGGCCGCGCAGGAAGGGGTGCTGAAGCTCGACAAGGACGGCGACGGTCTGATTGATCTGGAGGAGTTCGCCGCTTTCCTCCAGAAGTGATAGAAAACAAGCACTTGCTACACAATCTCTTGTTGCCTGGGTCACAATGGCGGCAGGAGGGACGATGGCCAACAAGAGTGACAACAGCGAAAGCCGTACACCCGCGGACATCGTACGAACGCTCAGAGCGGGCATCGGCCGGGTCTCCCAAGAGGTGATCGAGGAGATCCAGGCCCGGATCCCCGAATACGCCCGCCCGTCGGACGAGCTCTACATCAAGGTCGTCCGGACGGCGGTCGAACAGGGCATCGAGGGCTTCCTCGACCGCATCGAGCACCCGGGCGCCTCCTGGGACCCGGAGCCGTTCCGCATGATCGGCAAGGGCGAGGCGGCGGAAGGCCGCAATCTGGAGCCGCTGCAGACCGCGATGCGGCTCGGCGCCCGGGTCGGCTGGCGGCGGCTGACGGAGATCGCCGACCCGCTCGGCCTGTCCCCGCAGTCCCTGTACGACCTGGGCGAGGCCATCTTCGTCTACCTCGACCAGCTCGCCGACGCGGCGGCCGAGGGCTTCGAGGAGGCCAGGGCGCACTCCGCCGGCGAGATGGACCGCCGCCGCAACCGCCTGCTCGACCTGCTGCTCAGCCGGCCGCCCGCCGGCGCGGAGGCCATCGCCGGCCTGGCCAAGGCGGCCGGCTGGCGGCTGCCGCGAACGGTCGCGTGCGTGGCGCTGGACGACCGGCACGCCACCCGCCGCGCCCCCGCGCTGCCGCCCGACGTGCTGTTGGGCCTGGAGCGGCCCGCGCCCTGCCTGCTGGTGCCCGACCCGAACGGCCCTGGCCAGGGCCCGATGCTGGACCACGCCCTGCGCGGCTACCGGGCCGCCATCGGGCCCGCCGTGCCGCTGGCCGCCGCCGCGACGTCGCTGCGGTGGGCGCGCGAGGCGCTGGAGCTGTCGGGGCGCGGCGTCCTGCCGCGCGGGCTGCTGCGGTGCGCGGACCACCTGGCGACGCTGGTGGTGTTCAAGGACGAGGAGCTGGTCAGCGCCCTGGCCGAGGTGCGGCTCGCGCCGCTGGCCCACCTGCGGCCCACGCAGCAGGACCGGCTGGCGGAGACGCTGCTGGCCTGGCTGCGGCACGGGCGCGGGGCGGGCGAGGTGGCCGCCAGACTGCACGTGCATCCGCAGACCGTGCGCTACCGGCTGCGGCAGCTGGAGGAGCTGTACGGTGACCAGCTCGCCGACCCGGAGATCCGCTTCGAGCTGGAGATCGCCCTGAGAGCCAGACAGGCCGTGGGCGCGAGCCTCCGGGGCTGAGCCTCGGCCTCGGGAGCTGGGCCTCGGGAGCTGGGCCCGCACCGGCCCCCTGAGGCCGATCTCGCACCGGCCTCAGTGGTGGACCGCGCGTCTCGACGGGTACCAGGTGTCGCCGACCGGTTCGCCGGCCAGGTTCCAGCTCCACGAGAGAGCCGGCACGATGCGGGCGTAGAGGCCGGGACCGGCCACGCTGACCCGCTCCACCGGCGCCTCGGCCGCGCCGTAGACCCGCATCCCCCGCGCGATGAAGGGATCGAGCGAGACCAGGTCGTCCACGACCAGGGCCACCTTGGTACGGCCCGCCAGGACGTTGCGGAACTTACGGGTGCGGAGCGTGCTCTCGCCCACCCCGCCGACCCAGAAGCACGTCCCGTCGAACTCGTACGCGAGCGGCACCACGTCCGGCTGCCCGCCCTCCGCGAGCGTCGCGACCCGCGCGAGCGGCTGCGAGCGGAGGTAGGCGATCTCTTCCTCGGTGAACGACATGCGGGCTGCTCCTTCGGCTGGATGAGGTTCCGCATCGTTCATACGAACACCGGCGGCCCAGATCGACCAATGATCCGTAACATGTTCGGATAATTCTTGACAGGAGGCTCACGTGCCGACCCCCATCATCCTCGACTGCGACCCGGGACACGACGACGTCTTCGCGATCTGGCTGGCCGCCGGGAGCCCGGAGATCGACCTGCGGGCCATCACCACCGTCGGCGGCAACGGGCGGCTCAGCCACACCACCTACAACGCCAGGGTGGTGACCGAGCTGGCCGGGATCACCGGCGTGCCGATCTCGCCCGGCGCCGCGAGCCCGCTGGTGCGGAGGCTGACGCCGGCCGAGGGGATCCACGGGGACAACGCGCTCGGCGGCCCCGACCTGCCCGCGCCGTCCGTGGCGGCCGACCCGCGGACCGCGATCGAGCTGATCAGGGACACGCTCGATCAGGCGGAGCAGGAGGTGACGATCGTGGCCACCGGGCCGTTGACGAACGTCGCGATGTTCGTCAGGGCCTATGAGGACCGGCTCTCCCGGGTCAGGGAGGTCGTCTGGATGGGCGGGTCCACGGGGCGGGGGAACATCACGCCGTACGCCGAGTTCAACTCCTGGACCGACCCCGAGGCGGCGGCCATCGTGCTGGAGTCGGGGGTGCCGTTCACGATGATCGGGCTGAACGTCACCCACCAGGCCCTCGTCACACCGGACGTCCTCGCCAGGATCGGCGCGATCGGCAACAGGACGGCCGCCTTCGGGGTGGAGCTGCTCAGCTTCTTCAACACCGCGTACGAGGCGGACCAGGGCATGCCGGCGGGGCCGCTGCACGACCCGGTCGCGGTGGCGCTGGTGGCCGCGCCCGGGGTGGTGGGCACCGTACGGGCCAGGCTCGACATCGAGCTGCACGGCACGGAGACGGCGGGCGCGACCAGCGTCGACCTGACCGGCACGCTCAGGCGCCCGCCGAACGCGCGCGTGGGCGCCGGGATCGACGTCGAGGAGTTCTGGCGGATGGTCGAGGCCGCGATCCGCACGCTGGCCTGATCGGGCCCGCGCGCCTGACCGCGTGAATCGGGGGTAGCGGGGGGCGCATGCGACTGACGTACACCTCCGACGTCTGGTACAAGAACGCGGTCGTCTACTGCCTCGACGTGGAGACCTTCAAAGACGGCAACGGCGACGGCGTGGGCGACTTCCGCGGGCTGACGCAGGAGATCGACTATCTCGCCGGGCTCGGCGTGACCTGCCTCTGGCTCATGCCGTTCTTCCCGACTCCCAACAAAGATGACGGATACGACATCACCGACTTCTACTCCATCGACCCGCGATTGGGGACGCTGGGCGACTTCGTGGAGTTCATGCGGACCGCCACCGACCGGGGGCTGCGGGTGATCGCCGACCTGGTCGTGAACCACACCTCGGACCAGCACCCGTGGTTCAAGGAGTCGCGGTCGGGCCGGGACTCGCCGCGCCGCGACTGGTACGTCTGGTCCGACACCCCGGAGCCGGACGATCCCAAGCAGGTCGTCTTCCCCGACAAGGAGAACAGCATCTGGGAGTACGACGAGGGGTCCGGCCAGTACTACCTGCACAGTTTCTACCGGCACCAGCCGGACCTGAACGTCGGCAACCCCGAGGTCAGGGACGAGATCGCGCGCATACTCGGCTTCTGGATGGAGCTGGGCCTGTCGGGGTTCAGGGTGGACGCGGTGCCGTTCCTCATCGAGAACGTCACCCCGCGGCTGGCGAGCCCGCACGAGTTCCTGGCGGACCTGCGGGCGTTCATGACGCGGCGCAAGGGCGGATCGATCCTGCTCGGCGAGGTGAACCTGCCGTACAAGGACCTGATGCAGTACTTCGGCGACGGCCTGGGCGACCAGGTCACCATGTGCTTCGACTTCATCGGCATGCAGCGCGCGTGGCTGTCGCTGGCCCGCAACGAGGCGGGGCCGCTGGCCTCCGCCCTGCGCGAGCGTCCTGAGCCGCCGAAGGACTGCCAGTGGGCCATGTTCCTGCGCAACCACGACGAGCTCACCCTCGACAAGCTGACGAAGGAGGAGCGGCAGGAGATCTTCGCGGCGTTCGGCCCGAGCGAGGACATGCAGATCTACGGCCGGGGGCTGCGCCGACGCCTGCCGACCATGTTCGGCGGCGACCTGCGGCGGATCAAGATGGCCTACAGCCTGCTGTTCTCGTTGCCGGGCACGCCCGTGATCTTCTACGGCGAGGAGATCGGCATGGGCGAGAACCTCGACGAGGAGGGCCGCATGGCGGTCCGCATCCCGATGCAGTGGTCGCGGGACGGCGGCTTCAGCCAGGCGGAGCCGGTGCGCGAGGTCCCGGACGGCTCCTTCGCCCCCGACCGGGTGAACGTGGCGGACCAGAAGCGGGACACGAGCTCGCTGCTGCGCTGGTTCCAGCTCCTCATCGAGCGTTACCGGGAGTGTCCCGAGCTGGCCTGGGGCGAGTACACCGTGCTCGACACCGGCCATCCCGCGGTGCTCGCCCACCGCTCCGACGCCGACGGCGCCACGGTCGTGGTCGCGCACAACCTCTGCGACACGGCCCAGGACGTGGAGCTGAAACTGGCCGGGCTGGAGCGGTACCGGCTCACGGACCTGCTGGTGGACGGCACGGTCGACGTCTCGGCGGACGGCGTGGTGCGGCTGCCGCTGGACCCGCACGGCTGCCGCTGGCTGCGCGCCGCGCCCCCGGAGATCCCCCCGGAGGACGCCTCGGTCAAGTCCCTGTAACAGCCGCTGTACCCGCGGCCGGCCAGGCGGACATGGCCAGCGTGGCGATCCTGCGCAGCTCGTCATGGCCGGCCCCGTCGCGCGACTGCGTCGACATGCCCTGGATCACCGAGGCGAAGAACGCGGCCAGCCCCGCCGTGTCGGTGCCGGCCGCCAGCCGCCCGGCCGCGACGTCGCCGTCGATCCGCCCCTTGATCGCCGCCTTCGCCGCCTCCCTGAACCCGCGCAGCAGCTCCTCCACCTCCGCGGACTCGGGCCCGCAGTTGACCGCCGCCGAGATGATCAGGCAGCCGCGCGGATGGTCGTCACGCGCGTACTCGGCCGCCGACTCGCGCAGCACCCGTTCGACGGCCTGCCGCCCGGTCGGCTCCTCCGCCAGCGCCCGCGTGGTGAAGGCGCCGTAGGTCTCCTGGTATCGGCGCACGGCCTCCTCGAACAGCCGCCGCTTGTCCCCGAACGCCGCGTACAGGCTGGGCGGCCTGATCCCCATCGCGGCGGTGAGCTCGGCGATCGAGGTCGCCTCGTAGCCGTGCCGCCAGAACGCCCGCAGCGCGCTCTCCAGCGCCGTCTCCCTGTCGAATGCCCGCTGTCTCGCCACGCGTCCATTCTATAGCGTTCGCTATGTTATCGTTCTGTATCGATCGCTAAAGAATCGAGACGGGAGCGACAGCAGATGCCCACGGCCATCCACGACTCGGGCGCTGTGCACTACCACCGGGCCGGCAGCGGCCCCGGGCTGGTCATGGTGCACGGCACCGGCGGCGACGCCGTCACCAACTACGCCCACCTCGTGCCGGGTCTCACCGACCTCCGCACCGTCATCACCCCCGACTACGCGGGCAGCGGCGAGAGCGCCGATCCCGGCGGCGACCTCACGCTCGGCCTGCTCGCGGGCCAGGTCGCGGCCACCTTTGAGGGCCCGTCCGACCTCGTCGGCTTCTCGCTGGGCGCGGCCGTGGCCGTGGCGGTCGCCGCCGAGCGCCCCGAGCTGGTCAGGCGCCTGGTCCTGATCGGCGGATGGACGCACGCCGAGGACAGCCGGCTGCTGCTCGGCCTGCGGACCTGGGCCAGGCTGGCGGCCACCGACCCGGAGAGCTTCGCCGCGTACGGGCCGCTGATGGCGTTCAGCCCGGGATTCGTGAGCCGGGCGGGGACGGACACCCTGCTGGCCGGCGAGCCGCCGCGCGGCACCCTCCGCCAGATCGAGCTGGACCTGCGGGTGGACCTCCGGGGCCTGCTGCCGAAGGTCACCGCGCCCACGCTGGTCGTCGGCAGCACCCAGGACTACCTGATCCCCGTCGAGGGCGCCCGCGCCCTGCACGCCGCGCTGCCCGGCAGCGAGTACGCCGAGCTCGACAGCGGTCACGTGGTCCTGCACGAGCGCCCGGCCGAGATCACGGCGCTGATCCGGGACTTCGTCGGCCGGGGAGATTCGTAATCAACGAGTAATTTGTCCCGGTTACCCTCCGGCTCATGCAGACCAAGAAGCTAGCACTCACCGGGGCCGCCGCACTGTGCGCGCTGGCCCTGGTGGCGCCCCCCGCGCAGGCCGGCGCCCGATCGGTGACCGTCACCGTGATGGGCACGTCCGACCTCCACAGCAACGCCCTCAACTGGGACTACTTCAAGGACACCGCCTACGCCGACAGCGCCGGCAACAGCGTCGGGCTGGCCAAGGTGTCCTCGCTGGTCAAGCAGATCAGGGCGGAGCGCGGGGCGGACCACACGCTGCTGTTCGACTCGGGCGACACCATCCAGGGCACCCCGCTGGCCTACTACTACGCCAAGGTGGAGCCGATCACCCAGACCGGGCAGATCCACCCGATGGCCAAGGCCATGAACGCCGTCGGGTACGACGCCGTGACCCTGGGCAACCACGAGTTCAACTACGGTCTGCCGCTGCTGGCCACCTGGATCAAGCAGATGAGGGCGCCGGTGCTGGGCGCGAACGCGGTCTACGCCACGTCGGGGCTGCCCGCGTACAAGCCGTTCGTGATCAAGACCATGAAGGTCAAGGGCGACAAACCGATCAAGGTCGGCGTGCTCGGGCTGACCAACCCGGGCGTGGCCATCTGGGACAAGGCGAACGTCGAGGGCAAGCTGCGCTTCACCGACCTGGTCGAGTCGGCCAGGCGGTGGGTGCCGATCATCAGAGGGCTCGGCGCCGACGTGGTCGTGGTGACCGCGCACGCGGGCGACAACGGCATGTCCTCCTACGGCGGCGACCTGCCGGTCGAGAACGCCTCCGCGATGGTGGCCGAGCAGGTGCCGGGCATCGACGCGGTGCTGTTCGGGCACGCGCACAACGACGTGCCGCAGCGGTTCGTCACGAACAAGACCACCGGGCGGCAGGTGCTGCTGACCGAGCCGGGCAAGTGGGGCCAGCGCCTGTCGAAGCTGGACTTCCAGCTCACCAAGCAGCGCGGCCGGTGGGCGGTCACCGCCAAGTCCGCCACCACGATCAACACGAACACCGTCGCGGAGGACCCGAAGATCGTCGAGCTGCTCAAGCCGCAGCACGACACCACGGTCGGCTACGTGAACAGGGTCGTGGCGCAGTCGGCGCAGGAGCTGTCGGCGGCCGAGTCGCCGTACAAGGACACGCCGATCCTCGACTACATCCAGCAGGTGCAGGTGGAGACGGTCAAGCAGGCGCTGCCGGGCAACACGCTGCCGGTGCTGTCGATCGCGGCGCCGTTCAGCCGCACCGCCGTCTTCCCCGCGGGTGACGTCCGGGTCAGGGACGTGGCGGGGCTGTACGTCTTCGACAACACGCTGCTGGCGGTCAAGCTGACGGGCGCGCAGATCAAGGACTATCTGGAGTACTCGGCCAAGTACTTCAACCAGCTCGCCCCCGGAGCCCCGGTGGACGTCACCAAGCTGACGAACGCCGCGAACACCCCGGACTACAACTACGACCAGCTTTCCGGGGTCTCGTACGACATCGACGTGGCCAAGCCGGTCGGCCAGCGGATCGCGAACCTGACCTTCGACGGCGCGCCGGTCCCGGCGGACAAGGAGTTCGTGGTCGCGATCAACAACTACCGCCAGTCGGGCGGCGGCGGGTTCCCGCACGTCACCGGGGCCGAGGTGCTCTACAACGCGCAGGTGGAGATCCGGCAGGCGCTGATCGAGTACGCCACGGCCAAGGGCACCATCAACCCGCCGGACTTCGCCGCCGCCAACTGG
This sequence comes from Nonomuraea rosea, assembly GCF_039539705.1. Taxonomy (NCBI): domain Bacteria; kingdom Bacillati; phylum Actinomycetota; class Actinomycetes; order Streptosporangiales; family Streptosporangiaceae; genus Nonomuraea; species Nonomuraea rosea. The sequence goes on from NZ_BAABDQ010000014.1 coordinate 90,481, forward strand.
AAGCTGACCAGGGACGGGGTGCCCCTCTTCTAGTCAGTACGGCTGCGCACGGGAGGACCCACCCGCCGTCCGGGGCCGGGCTCCCTCCAGGGCAACGCTCACCGTGCGCACGTGGCGGGCCGCCGCGACGTGCGCACGGGCACCGTCCGACGAGGCTCACAGGTACGAAGGCCCGCTGACCCGGTGCCTGAACAACCACCACACCCACGCCTGCGCCGACACCAGCAGCGGGATCATGACGAGGATCACCGGCACCAGCACGGCCCCCGACGTGCCCGGATGCAACGGCAGCCGCAGCCCGGCCAGCACCCCCACGATCCCCAGGGCCGCGGCGGTGAGCGCGTACGTGCGCGCCTCCCCGGCCCCGCCCGACAGCACCCCGGCGCGCTCCCGCAGCACCCCGCGCAGCCGCAGCGCGGCGAAGGTCAGCCCGTGCGTCCCGAACAGCGCGACCACCACCAGCGCCCCCAGGACCGCGACCGGCCCCTCGATGCCGAGCAGCAGGTGGCTGAGCAGCATCCCCCAGCTCAGCGCCAGCCCCCAGCTGCCGGCCACCACCGCGCCGTCCCAGAACGCCTGCCAGCGCGTCCCCGGCACGCGTCCGCGCAGCCACAGGCCCATGTCGCGGACCACCCAGGCCAGGACCAGCGTCACGACGAGCGTGTAGTTCCCGGTCAGCAGCTCGCCCTCCAGCTCGGGGAAGAGCCCGGCCAGCACGCCGGCCGTGGCCACCAGCCACACCTCGTTGCCCAGGAAGAACGGCGCGATCGCGGCGATCACCTCGCGCCGCTCGGCCGCCGACCGCCCCAGGTACGGCAGCGCCATGCCGACCCCGATGTCCGCGCCGGCCAGCACGAGGTAGCCGAGCGCGAAGAAGGCCAGGATGAAGATCTCCATGACGGCTCCTCAGAAGGAAGGGACGGGGACGGGGGCCTCGATCGGGCGATCGCCCAGTGCCACGGCATCGGGCCCGCGCCGGGCGCTTCTGGCCAGCAGCCAGTAGTTGACCACGATCAGCAGCGCGAACACGGCGGCGAATGCGGTCAAGGAGAAGGTCATCTGCGCCCCTGTCACAGGTGACATCGCATCCGCCGTGGTCAGCAGCCCGTACACGGCCCAGGGCTGGCGGCCCATCTCACGGAAGAGCCAGCCGGCGATCATGGTCAGGAACGGGACCGGAATCATGATCATCAGCAGCCAGTGCCACAGCCTGAACCCGCGGACGACCGGCCGGAAGAACATCAGCAGGCAGCTCAGCCCGGCCACGAGCATCAGCACCGCGAACAGCGTCAGCATCGCGATGCCGCCGCTCTGCACCCAGCCGGTCGACGGCAGCCAGTCGCCGGGGCCGTGCTCGGCCACCATCTCGGCCTGGGCCGCGGCGAGCCGGTCGGCGGACCCGCTCCACGCCGCCACCTTGGTCGGCTGCAGCGTCTCGAACCCGAGCCCGCCGAACGTCGCGGTGAAGAACACCGCGGGCAGCGCCACGCCGATCCCGATGCGCAGCGACTTACGGAAGAAGTCCTGCTCGGCCGTGCGCCTGCGCAGGTGGTACGCGCTCACCCCGGCCATGAAGAACCCGCCGACGACCAGCGCGCCGCCCGCGATGTGCCAGAACGCCACCTGCGCGGCCGGATTGGCCACCATCGCGCCGAAGTCCGTCAGCCGCAGCCGGCCGCCATCCACCACGTGGCCCACGGGGTTCTGCAGGAAGCCGTTCGCCACCATGATCCAGAACGCCGACGCGTAGGCCGTCGCCGTCACGATCCAGATCAGCGCCAGGTGGGCCCACCGGTTCAGCTTGTTCCAGCCGAAGATCCACAGGCCCAGGAACGTGGACTCGACGAAGAACGCCACCAGCGTCTCGATCGCCAGCGCCGAGCCGAAGACGTTGCCCGCGTACTCGGTCAGGCCGCTCCAGGACAGCCCGAGCTGGAACTCCATCACGAGCCCGGTGACGATGCCCATGGCGTAGTTGATGATGTAGAGCTGCCCCCAGAACCTGGTCATCCGCTGGTGCACGGGGCTTCTGCCGAACGTCGCCCTGGTCTGGATGACGGCCACGAGGGTCGCCAGTCCCAGGGTCAGCGCGACGAAGAGGAAGTGCGCGCCCGCGGTGAGCGCGAACTGCAGGCGGGCGAGCTCCACGGTTTCCATGCTTCAGAGAATCCGGGTACGGCTCGGCCCGCCGCGTCATGCTCAGGCGGGCACCTGGCGTACATCCCAGGTTGTAAGGGACCGCCCGCCGTACATCTCAGGGGGTAAGCCACCCCGGAGTGATCATGCCGGCCTCGTACGCGATGACCACCAGTTGCGCCCTGTCGCGCACGGCCAGCTTGGTCATGATCCGGCTCACGTGCGTCTTCGCCGTGGACGGGCTGAGCACGAGCCTGGCCGCGATCTCGTCGTTCGACAGGCCGGCCGCGACCAGCGCCATGACCTCGCGCTCGCGGTCGGTGAGCGCGTTCAGCTCGGGGCCGGGGTCGGGGCGCTTGACCCGGCCGGCGAACTCGGCGATCAGCCGCCGGGTGATCGCGGGCGCGATCAGCGCGTCGCCCCTGGCCACGACCCTGACCGCGTGGATCAGCTCGGCCGGCTCGGTGTCCTTGACCAGGAAGCCGCCCGCGCCGGCGCGCAAAGCGCCGTACACGTAGTCGTCCAGGTCGAACGTGGTCAGGATGATCACGCGGACGTCGGCGAGGCGGGGGTCGCCGGCGATCCGGCGGGTGGCCTCCAGGCCGTCGAGCTCCGGCATGCGGATGTCCATCAGGACCACGTCGGGCCGCAGCTCGCGGGCCTTGGCGACGGCCACGGCGCCGTTGGGGGCCTCGCCGACCACCTCGATGTCGTCCTCGTCGCTCAGAATGGACCGGAACCCGGCTCGTACCAGGGTCTGGTCGTCGGCGAGCAGTACGCGGATCATCGGGCTCCGTTCAGCGGCAGGCGGGCGGTGACGCGGAAGCCGCCCTCGGGGCGCGGACCGGCCTCCAGGGTGCCGCCGAGCGCGGTGGCGCGCTCGCGCATGCCCTGCAGGCCGAAGCCGGTGCCCCCGTGGTAGGCGGCACCGGGTCCATCATCTTCCACATCGATCACGATATTTCCTGACGTGCTGGTGATGGTGAGTTTGGCCTGGGCGGTGCCTGAATGGCGGGAGACGTTCGTGAGCGACTCCTTGACGATCCGGGTGGCGGCCAGGTCCACCTCGGTCGGCAGGGCGTCCAGCGGCCCGGTCAGCTCCGTACGCACCTCCAGCCCCGAGTCGGCGACCAGCTCGGCCACCCGCGCCAGGCTGGCGGCGGGCGCGGTCGGCGCGTCCTCGTCCACCTGGCGCAGCACGCCCAGCGTGGTGCGCAGCTCGCGCAGCGTCTCCTTGCTGGTGTCCTTGATCGTCCTGAGCGCCGTCTCGGCCTCCTCCGGACGCTTCTTCAGCCCGTGCAGCGCCGCGGCGGCCTGCACGTTGATCATGGAGATGTTGTGGCCGAGCACGTCGTGCAGCTCCCTGGCGATGCGCAGCCGCTCCTCGCTCTCCCTGCGCCTGGCCTCCTCCTCCTTGCTGTGCTCGGCGTCGAGCGCGCGCCGCTCGGCCTCCTGCAGGTAGGCGCGGCGGTTACGGGTGACGCCGCCGAACGCGATGGCCGCGACCACCCAGCCGGCGATCATCATGAACATGCTGTCGTCCACGTGCCTGACCCCGCCGGCCTCGCCGAACCCCATGGCCAGCAGCAGGGCCCCGCCCGTGGCGATGGCCGCGGTGAGGTGCCCCCTGTCGGCGGCGGTGTAGAGGGCGACGAACGGCAGCACGATGAGCGGCCCGTCGAGCGCGGCCCAGGGGTAGTAGGCGGTGACCGACACGGCCACGATGATCAGCCCGGCGATGGGATGACGCCGGCGGATCAGCAGCCCGCCGAAGGCCGCGATCGGCAGCACGACGTCCAGGGCGTTCGGGGGCCTGCCGGTCCTGATCACGAAGGTGAGCAGCGTGCCGGCGAGCACGGCGGCGATGACCGCGAGCGACGCGATCGTGCTCTTCGAGGGCCTGCGCATGCCCCCATTGTGGACGTCTGCGCAGATGCCGGGGTAATCGGCGGTGCGCATGTGGGTAGAGCCGGTGAATGAGCACTAAGGACGAACTACAGCAGGTCGAAGCGGACCTGGCGAGGTTGAGGGCCGAGATCAAGGACATGCGCGACCAGATCGGCGAGGTCGGCGCGACCGACCAGGTGGAGATCTCGTCCATGATCAGCCAGGCGGACGAGCAGGAGGAGCTGGCCGCCGAGCTCGAACGCCGCCGCGACGTCCTGCGGCAGCGGCTGGAGGGCGAGGGGTGAGGGGGCGCGTGGGCGCCCCCCGGTTTGTCGGGGGGTGTTGAGCGAGGCACGGCTGTCCGGTGGAGCGCGGAGGCTCAGGTGCGCGCGGGCTCCTGGCGGAGCGCGGCGCCGACCTCGTGCAGATGCCGCAACGCCTGCCCGTACGACGCGACCAGCCCGGTCTCCAGGTAGCTGACGCCGATCTCCGCGCAGTACTTCTCGACGATCGGCTGGGCCTTGCGCAGGCTCGGGGCCGGCATGTTGGGGAACAGATGGTGCTCGATCTGGTAGTTGAGCTGGCCGAGCGCCACGTCCGTGAACCAGCCGCCCTTGACGTTGCGCGAGGTCAGCACCTGCTTGCGCAGGAAGTCGAGCTTGTCGTCCTTGGTCAGGACGGGCATGCCCTTGTGGTTCGGCGCGAACGAGCACCCGAGGTAGATCCCGAACAGTCCCTGGTGGATGATCAGGAACAGCAGGGCCTTGCCGACCGGCAGCACGGTGAAGATCACGCCGAGGTAGAGCGCGAAATGCGTGAGCAGCAGCGCCAGCTCCGGGCCGCGCCGCTTGGCGCCGGGCTGGAACAGGGCTTTGACGCTGGCCACATGGAGATGCCATGCCTCCAGCGTGAGCAGCGGAAAGAACCAGAAAGCCTGATACTTCGCAAAAAATCGCGGTATCCCGGTGCTTCTGGCCACCTGATCCTCCGACCAGACGATCACGGCCGGTGAGACGTCAGGGTCGTGGTCCTCGTGGTTCGGGTTGGCGTGGTGGCGGTTGTGCTTGGTGGTCCACCACCCCCAGCCGAGTCCGACGCCGAGATTGCCGATCAACAGGCCGGCGATGTCGCTCGGCCGCCGCGTCCTGAAGACCTGGCGGTGTCCGAGATCGTGGGCGACGAACCCCAACTGGGTGAAGATCACGGCCATCGCGACCGCGACCAGCATTTGCAGCCACGAGTCGCCCAGCCAGACGAACAGCGCCCAGCCCCCAAGATAGAGGGCCACGACGATGGACAGTCTCGCTGCGTAATAAAAGGGACGCCGGTCTAGGAGTCCGGCGTCCGTGATCTTTCGGGCTAGTTGGGCGAAATCACTGCCCTTGGTGTCGAGCGTGCCAGGACTGGCCACAGGTCTCCTCACTTCACGATGAAGGTAGCCCTAACCTAGGCGCATCTGAGGCAAAACGAAAAGATTCCACGGCGCACAAGTCGGCGATCGTAAGGTGGCCGGTGTGATTTACACGCAGACGCCCCTGACTTCGGCGATCCGCAAGGCCGTGGCTTTGACCTGGGGAGTCACCGGAGAGGGCGAGCGCCTGTACGGTGGCGAGGAGTCGGCGGCCTACCGTCTCGACGGCCACGTCGTCCGCGTCGGCCCGGCCTGGCGCGCGCCGGCGGAGTCCGAGTGGTGCCACGCGATCGCCCACCACGCCGCCGCCAAGCTGCCGGAGGCCGTCGCGCCGCTGCGGGTCCCTGGCGGCACGACGGTCGTCATGGTGGAGGGCCGCCCGATCTCCTGCTGGCCGTACATCGAAGGGGCCTGGCCGGACTCGGACGTGCCCGAGCAGCGCCTGGCGGGCGCGCGCCTGCTGGCCGGCCTGCACGAGGCCCTCGTCGGGTGCCGTCCTGGCCCGCGCCCTGTGCTCGCCTTCCAGGAACACGGCCTGTACGGCGACCCGCCGGGGGACGCCGCCGCGCTGGCCGACCCCGAGCTGGACCGCTGGCTGGCCGCCTTCCACGCCACGCACCCGGTGCGCCATCCCCTGCACGGCGACTACTACACCGGCAACACCCTGGCCAGCGACGGCAGGATCGTGGCGGTGCTCGACTGGGACGAGACCTTCGTCGGCGCCCCGGAGATCGAGCTGGCCGCGGCGGCGCTGGAGTGGGGCGACGACGAGCTGGGGCCCAGTAAGGAGTTCGTGGCCGCCTACCACGAGGCGGGCGGGACGGCCGGTCACCTCGACGAGGAGTCGCTGGCCCAGCTCATCCGGCACAAGCTGCGCAGGGAGTACGCCTACTTCCGCAAGGCCGTACGCGCGGGGGTCCGGCATGACGCGGACGACCTCGAATACCACCGCACCCGAACCGAACTCTTCCACCGCCTCCGCCCCTGATCCCCTCCACCCCTCACCCGTAACCGCCTCCGCCCGTGACGACGCCCGCTTGGGGCGTGATCGACCGCGCACGCCACCCCACCGCACGTCACGGGGACGTGACCGGCCCCAGAGCGTACGTCTCGGGGTCCGGCATCGCCGCCCCGCGCGCCAGCGCGGAGCGGTAGGCGTCCGGGCCCAGGGCGTCCAGGCACCGCCGCTCCAGCTCGTCGACGAAGGGATCGGCGGATTCGGCGATCCCGCGTAACGCCCGCGCCGCACCGACCAGCTCGGCCGCGACCACCGGCTCCAGGTGCCAGGCCACGCCTTCGAGCACGGTCGCCCGCGCGGTCCTGTCCGAGCACCCGGCCATCAGCTCCAGCGCCGCGCGCAACGGCCCGCCCGGCGAGGCGCACACCCGGGCCAGCTCGACGTTCATGAACGCCCTGAACTGGGCGGGCACCTCGATGTCGAACGCGAGCGCCGCACCGAGCAGCCGCTCGGCCCGTCCGGGGTCGCCGGCCCGCCTGGCCAGCTCGGCCTGCGCGTGCATGACCCTGGCGACCTGGGTCTGGTCCTCGGAGCGCACGGCCGCCTCCCAGGCCCGCCGCAGCGCCTCGGCGGCCCCGGCGTGGTCACCCGCCCGGCCCTTGAGCTGCCCCGCCCGCAGCAGGAACGTCATGGGCCCCAGCGGCGTGTCCAGCCCGCTCAGGTCGGCGGCGAGCCGCTCCGGCTCCTCGGCGAGCGCGACGGCAGCGCGGAAGTCCCCGCGGTTCTCCGCCACCAGGGAGAGCCAGTAGAGCCCCGCCCACTGCCCCCACCGGTCGCCGGTGGCCCTGAACCCGGCCAGCGCCGGCTCCAGCAGGTCCTCGGCCCCCGCCACCGCCCCGTACTCGAACCGGACGATGCCCCCGACCAGCAGCGCCGCGGACCTGGTCCACAGGTCGGGATGGGTGCGCAGCCGCGCCACGCACCGCTCCGTCATGCGTACCACGTCGTCGGGAGGCCCGATCGAGCCGCCCAGAGCCCACGAGTTCAGTGCGGCGGGGTGGTCGGACTCGTGCACCGCCTCGTTCGGCCCGGCGCCCAGGAGCACCTGGCAGAGCCCGTACGCCAGCTCTCGTCCCTCGGGTGCCACGTCGCCCACCCTGCGCAGCACGACGGCGGCCTGCTCGCTCATCTCGCGCTGCCGCCCGCGCATGATCCAGGGCCAGAACCTGGGCAGGATCGCCCGGAGCGGATCGCCGGAGTGCCGCAGCGCCGCGTCCAGGTTGCCCTGCTCGGCATCCAGCGTCGCCAGCCAGGCGAGCTGCGCGCCGGTGCGCAGGTGCGGCTCGGCGGCCTCGGCCAGCTCGGTGTAGTAGCGGGCGTGGGCCTGCCGGAGGTCGGGGAGGTCGGCGGCGGCGTACTGCCTGATGGTCTCCAGCATGGTGTAGCGGTCGCCGGTGACCGAGATAAGCGACTTGTCCACCAGCGAGGAGAGCAGGTCCGGGTCGCCGCCACAGACCTGGGAGATGGCCTCGTACGTGGCGCCCCCCGAGAACACCGTCAGCCCGCGCAGCAGGTCGCGCTCGCGTTCCGACAGCAGGTTCCAGCTCCAGTCGATGACGGCGCGAAGGGTGCGGTGCCGCGGCTCCGACGTGCGCCCGCCACGGAAGGCCAGCCGGTCGCCGAGCTGCTCGACCAGCACGGACACCGGCATGGTACGCAGCCGCGCGGCGGCCAGCTCGATGGCCAGCGGAATGCCGTCGAGCTCACGACAGATCCGCACCACCTGCTCCCGCCCAACCCTCAGCCCCGTCCCTGGGTCCCGCGCGCCGTCCGTCCCTCGGCCCGACCCCAGATTCCGGGTCCGGGTCCGGTCCGTCTCCCGGCCAGACGTCAGACCAGACGCCAGGTGGGGTGCCAGGATCGGCAGGAGGTCAGGTCTGGCGGCGGTGGCCCGATCCGTGAAGAGCTCGGCCGCCTGGTCTTCGGGCAAAGGCCGCACCTGGTGCAGGGTCTCTCCCGGGATGTCGAGCGGCTCCCTGCTGGTGGCGAGGATCCGCAGCCCTGGGAGCTCGGACAGCAGCCACCGCGCCACCCGGGCGGCCTCCTCGATGACGTGCTCGCAGTTGTCCAGCACGATCAGCGGGGAGGTGCCGCGCAGGGCGGTCACGAGGTCGGTCGCCTTGAGCGTGCTCTCCACCGCCACCCGCACCTCGCCCTGAGCGGCGGAGGCCAGCTCGACCAGCCACACGCCGTCCGGCAGGTCGAGCCCCGAGGCCACCTCCAGCGCCAGCCGCGTCTTGCCCGCCCCGCCGAACCCGACCAGCGTCACCAGCCTGACCCCGCCGGTCGCCGCGCTGAGCAAGCCGCTGAGCCGCGAAATATCCTCCGATCGGCCCACGAAGGTGGTGAGCCGGGCAGGCAGGTTCGTACGCGGCACCGGCTCCGCGTCCCGCAACGCCGCCAGATGCGCATCCCGCAGCTCGGGCCCCGGATCGACGCCCAGCTCCGTCACCAGGCCCGCCTTGACCCGCTCGAACACCTCCAGCGCCTCCCCACGCCGCCCCTGCGCGACCAGCGCCCGCATCAGCAACGCCTGGAACGGCTCCCGCGACGGATGCGCGGCCGTCATCTCCTCCAACTCAGCCACAATCCCAGCCAAGGAGGGCATTCCGCCCAGCTCGCCCAGCTCGCCCAGCTCGCCCAGCTCGCCCAGCTCGGACGGCCCGCCCTGCTCGGCCCGCTCGGACGGTTCGGACGGCTTGGACGGTTCGGGTGGCCTGGTCAGCCCGTTGCGTGGGTTCGCCGTGTGGGCGGCGAGGTCGTTCGCGATCCTCGTGGCCAGGGCGGTGAGCCTCAGCTCCGCCAGCCGCGCCGCAGGAGCGGCCGCGAAGGGCAGGTCGGCCGCGTCCGCCAGCGCCGGACCCCGCCACAGCGCCAGCGCCCGGTGCGCGTCACCATCCCGCACCAGCCGCTCGAACGCCCATGCGTCCACCTCTCCGGCCGGCACATCGAGCAGGTATCCGGCCGGATGCGACCCGATCACCCCTGGCGCCTCACGCCGGGCCCTGGACACCAGCGACTGCAACGCGGCCATCGGATGGGCAGGCGGCTCATCCGGCCAGAGATCGTCGATCAGCCGATCGGCGGTCACCACACGTCCAGGATCGAGGGCCAGGCGCACCAGCAGCGCCCGCACCCGGGCCCCGCCGATCGCGGCCCCGCCCACCTGCAGCGGCCCCAGAATCCCGACCCGCATCCACCCTCCACGATCGCGCGCCGCCTCCACAGTACGCACCCCGCACCACCACAGGAGCAGCCGGCGCACGTCACGGCGGAGCCCGTTCCATCACGTGAGCGGGACGCTCAGGGGCTGAGGCGCTCCTGCAGCAGATCCACGGGCAGGTGCGGCACCATGGCCTCGCCGAACTCCGGCAGCCCGACCACCAGCTCCCCGTCCTCCGCGACCCGCAGCCCCGCACCCTCGCAGTAACCCCTGGTGAACCGTGGCTCGAAGTTGTAGAAGCTCCCCGTCCCGTAGTCGATCCGCACGCTCTCCACCGCCGCCCGCGCGCTGGCCAGGCACGCGCCCATCGGCAGCCCCAGGTCGGTCGGCGAGGTCCGGGTGTGGGCGTTGCCGGCGACCACGAGCATGGGCTCGGCGTGCGACTCCAGCACCCGCCGCGCCATGTTGGCGTCCCGCTGCGACCAGTCCCCGGTGAACATCCCCCCGTCGAACAACGTGACCCGCACCCCCGCCATCGCCTTGAGCACCGCCAGATGCCCGGCGGTGACGCGCCCGTCGCCGAGCCACCACAGCGCATGATCGAGCCCGCCGCCCTGCGCCAGGTAGAGGTCGAGCTGCGGCGCGAGGTCCTCCGGCCACTCCAGGGCCAGGCTGGTGAGCCCGAGTGCCCGCATGAGACCGAGCACCACCAGCGGATTCTCCCTGACCCCATGGATCTCACCGAGCAGCAGCAGCCCGGACTCCTCGATCGAACGCCCGGCCCGTTCGAGCGCCGCCTCCGTCACAGACAGCTCGAATCCATCGGTATCGAACTCGGCCACGGCCCGCAGCAGACCGTCAATCGTGTCGATGCCTGGCATGCCTCCACACTGTCCGCGCAGGTGCGCCCGCGCAACAGGCGCGGTTATGCGAACACCTTGGCCTTCAGCGCGGGGATGCGCTGGACCACGCGCAGGAAGCTCTTGAACCCCATCCTGGCCACCCTGCTGTCACCGATGAACTGCTCGGCCGCGCTCAGCGACCCGCGTACGGCGGCGAAGCCGTACTCGCGCATCCGGGCCTCATAGGCCGCGATGGCCGCGACCGGATCGCCGCCGCCGGTCTGAGCGCCGGTGAGGGCGGCGCAGAGCAGGTGGGCGTCGCGCAGGGCGGTGTTCGCGCCGATGCCGCGCATCGGGGTCATGCTGTGGATGGCGTCGCCGAGCAGGGTGATGTTCGTGGCGGGCCAGGGTTCGATCGGGATCGAGGTACGGATCGGCAGCAGCGTGACGGTGTCAGGGTGCGACAGGTCGATCAGCCGGCGAAGGTCCGGATGCCAGGTCCTGATCATCTTCGCGACGGTGGCCTTGAGCTGGTCGCCGGACATATCGGCAATGTCGGTCGGGAACCGCCCGTTTGTCGCGCCGAACGCCCAGAGGATGTAGCTGCTGGCGTTGTCCATCAGCGCGCCCTCCTGCTCCGTCGCCCCGATCCCGCGAACCCCCGCCCCGCTTGCCCCAGAGCCGGGGCCGAGGTCGTGGGGCGCGGTGAACAGGCCCATGCCTCTGGGCGGGATGACGTTGTTCGGCCCGTCGACCAGCCGGGGCGTCAGCAGCCTCCTGGTCTCGTCCGTCAGCGGGAACTTGCCCGCCACCGTGACGATCCCCGTGTCCACCCGCTCGGCGTGCGGCAGGTACTGCTTGCGCACTCGCGAGTTCCCGCCGTCCGCGGCGACCACGATGTCGGCGCTCTCGCGGGTGCCGTCCGCGAAGGACAGCTCGACCCGCCCGTCCGGCAGCCGCCGGTAGCTCTCGTACGTCTTGCCGAACCGTACGACGTCGTCGAGCCCCGACAGCAGCACCTGCCTGAGCGTGATGCGGCTGACGGAGTGGTGGTCGTCGGCCGGATCGGCCGCCTTGGGGGTCTCCAGCAGCGTGAGCGTCTTGAGCTGCTCGGTGACGAAGCCGAAGTCCTGGCCGCCGTGCCCGGTCGTGTCGAGGAACGCCTGCCAGAGACCCGGCGGGAGGCAGTCGTGCAGCGCGCGGGCGCCGTTCGGGTCGATGTGCACCCGGTAGCCCTGCAGGCGGCCGGCGGGCGTGCGGTCCCGCTCGTGGACGGTCACGTGCTGACCCGCCTTGCGCAGCCCCTGAGCCAGGCAGAGCCCGCCGATCCCGCCACCGATGATCGCGATGTGTCGTGTCATGCGCCGACTATCATCCATTCGGATGAAACTGTCAACCATCCGGATGGATGATAAGCTCGGCGGCATGAGACGAGCACCGGAGGAGAAGCAGCGCGATCCCGAGCGCACGAAGGCCCGCATCCTGCAGGCGGCGCTGGAGGAGTTCGCGGCGAAGGGGTTCGCCGGGGCGAGAGTCAGCGAGATCGCCGCCAGAGCCGGGATGAACAAGCAGCTCATCTCGTACTACTTCGGTGGCAAGGAGGGCCTCTACCAGGCGCTGAACACGCGCTGGCAGGACGAGGAGAGCGCCTTCGCCGACCGTTCCGCCCCGCTCGGCGAGCTGGCCGCCGACTACGTGCGGGCCAATTCCTCCCGGCGCGAGTACGGCAGGCTGATGCTCTGGCAGAGCCTGACCGACGACGGGCCGCCCGATCCCGCGTTCGCCACGGACGTCCGCCGCGACGTGGAGCTCCTGCGCCGGCGTCAGCAGGAGGGTGAGCTGCCCGCCGACCTGGACCCTGGCGCGGTCCTGGTGGCGCTGTTCTCCATGGCCTCGGCCGGCATCTCCTTTCCCCAGCTCGTCCGGGCCGTCTGGGATCAGGATCCGGCGTCGCCGGAGTTCGCCGAGCACTACGCGGGCCAGATCGAGAAGCTGCTGGGTTACCTGCGCCCCGGGGGCGGCGTTCCCGCTTCGTAAGGTCTGCGTGGCACGGGCCGGTGTTGGATCGGTGGCATGCGCGTATTGCTCACCGGCTCGTCCGGGTTCATCGGCAGCCACATCGCGGAGGCGCTCGGGCAGGAGCACGAGGTGATCGCCGCCGACCTCCGTACGGGCGTGGACGTGCGCGACCCCGAGGCCCTCGACCGTCTCCTGCCGGGCGTCGACGCCGTGATCCACCAGGCGGCCAAGGTCGGGCTCGGCGTGAACGTGGCCGACCTGCCCGAGTACACGTCGGTCAACGCGTACGGGACGGCGATCCTGCTGGCCGCCATGGCCAGGCACGGCGTGGGCCGGCTGGTGCTGGCCTCGTCGATGGTCGTGTACGGCGAGGGCGCCTACGACTGCCCGCGCCACGACCGCGTCCGCCCCGGCCCGAGAAGGGTGGAGGACCTGGCGGCGGGCGTGTTCGACCCGAGATGCCCGCTCTGTGAGAGCGTCTTGTCCCCGTCGGTCGTCGGCGAAGACGCCCCGCCCGACCCGCGCAACGCCTACGCCACCACCAAACTGGCCCAGGAGCACCTGGCCGCGAACTGGGCGCGCGAGACCTCCGGCACCGCCGTGGCCCTGCGCTACCACAACGTCTACGGCCCGCGGATGCCGCGGGACACGCCCTACGCCGGGGTCGCGTCCATCTTCCTGTCGGCACTGCTGTCAGGACGGTCGCCGGCGGTCTTCGAGGACGGGGGCCAGCGCCGCGACTTCGTCCACGTACGCGACGTGGCCAGGGCCAACGTCCTCGCGCTGGCTGCGGGGAGGGCTGGGGAGCTGAGGGCGTACAACATCGCCAGCGGCGTCCCGCACACGGTGGGCGAGCTCGCGGCGGCGCTGGCGGCGCAGACGGGCGGCCCCGCGCCGGTGACGACGGGCGACTACCGGCTGGGCGACGTGCGCCACATCGTCGCCGCACCCGCCAAGGCCGCGAACGAACTGGGCTTCACGGCCTCGATCTCCTTCGAGGAAGGACTCAAGGAGTTCGCCGCACAGCACGAGCTGCACAGCACGAGCCGCAACCTGACCCGCACACCCTGACCCTGAGCTGCACACCCTGAGCGGAGTGTCCTACCCATGATCGATGTCGTGCTGCCCTGCCTGGACGAGGCCGAGGCGCTGCCCTGGGTGCTGTCCCGGATGCCGGCCGGTTACCGGCCCATCGTGGTCGACAACGGCTCGGCCGACGGCTCCGACCAGGTGGCCGCCGAACACGGGGCGCTGGTCGTACGGGAGCCGGTCCGCGGGTTCGGCGCGGCCTGCCACGCCGGCCTGCTGGCCGCCACCAGCGCGGTCGTGTGCTTCATGGACGCCGACGCCTCGCTCGATCCCCGCCAGCTCCCGCTCGTCGTCGATCCGGTGCTCGCGGGGGAGTCGGACCTGGTGCTCGGGCGGCGGGTGCCCGCGGCGGCGGGCGCCTGGCCCGCCCATGCGCGCCTGGCGAACGCCGTGCTCGCGCGCCGGCTGCGGCGCGGCGCCGGGGTGCCGCTGCGCGATCTCGGGCCGATGCGGGCGGGCCGCCGCACCGCGCTGCTCGGGCTGGAGCTGGCCGACCGCCGCTTCGGCTATCCGCTGGAGATGGTGCTGCGGGCCGCCGCCGCAGGATGGCGGGTCACCGAGGCCGACGTACGCTACCTGCCCCGCACGGGGCGCTCCAAGGTCACCGGCACCGTACGGGGGACGTTCCGGGCCATCGCCGACATGCGGGCCGTGCTGGCCGCGCACGGCGGTCAGGGGCAGCGGACGACCATCCCCGCATAGGACAGATTGCCCCCGAACCCGAACAGCAGCATCGGCGCCCCCTTCCGCACCTCGCCGCGCTCAAGCAGCTTCGACAGGGCCAGCGGCACGCTCGCGGCCGAGGTGTTCCCCGACTCGACCACGTCACGCGCGATGATCGCGTTGACCGCGCCGAGCTTGGCGGCGATGGGCTCGATGATGCGCAGGTTCGCCTGGTGCAGCACCACCGCGGCCAGGTCCTCCGGGCGGACGCCGCCGCGCTCGCACGCCTGCCGGGCGATCCCGGGAAGCTGGGTGGTGGCCCACCGGTAGACGCTCTGCCCGTCCTGGGAGAAGCGCGTCGGAGTGCCCTCGATCCGCACGGCGGTGCCGAGCTCCGGCGCCGAACCCCACACAACCGGACCGATCTCCGCCTCCGGAGCCGCGCTGACCACGGCCGCCCCGGCCCCGTCGCCGGTCAGCACGCACGTGGTCCTGTCGGTCCAGTCGGTGACGGCGCTCATCTTGTCGACGCCCACGACCAGGGCGTTCGTGGCGGCGCCCGCGCGGATCGTGTGGTCGGCCAGGGCCAGGGCGTGGGTGAAACCGGAGCACGAGACCCCGACGTCCATCAGCGCCGCGCCGGGCACGCCGAGCCGGGCCGCGACGCGGGAGGCCACGTTGGGGGCCCGCTCGGTCTGCGTGCAGGTGGCGATCAGCAGCAGGTCGATGTCGGAGGCGTTCAGGCCGCCGGCGGCCAGGGCCTTGGCGGCGGCGTGCCACGCCATGTCCGCCACGCTCTCGTCGGGTGCGGCCACATGCCTGGTACGGATGCCGACCCGCTTGCTGATCCACTCGTCGCTGGTGTCCACCATCGCCGCCAGATCATCATTGGTCAGGACCTTGGCGGGTTGGTAGTGGCCTGTTGCGACAAGTCGTGATCCGCTCATGGCGTCGCACTATAGCAAGCGAACGTTCGGACGCTAAAGGGGCCGACGTGGGCGCTAAAGTGACGGCATGAGCCCGCGCAAGTCCGTCGTGGAAGCCCTCGGCACCCGCTCCGCCATCCTCGACCGCTCGGTCGCGATCGCCTCCGCCGAAGGGCTCGAAGGGCTCACCATCGGCCGCCTCGCCGGGGAGCTGGGCATGAGCAAGTCGGGCGTGCTCGGGCACTTCGGCTCCAAGGAGGCGCTGCAGCTCGCGGTGCTGGACCGGGCGGGGGAGATCTTCCGCGCCGAGGTCTGGGAGCCCGCCCTGCCCGCCGCGCCCGGCCTGACCAGGCTCAGAGTGCTGTGCGAGTCATGGGTCTCCTACCTCGAACGCGGCGTCTTCCCCGGCGGCTGCTTCTTCGTGGCGGCGGCGCACGAGTTCGACGGCCGGAAGGGGGCGGTGCGGGACGCGGTCGAGGCCAGGTTCGACACCTGGCGCGAACGGCTGCACAAGGAGGCCGGGCGCGCCGTGGACGCCGGTGACCTGCCCCAGGGGACGGATCCAGGACAGCTCGCGTTCGAGCTGCTGGGGCTGGTGATGGCGCTGAACCACGCCATCCAGCTCCACCACGACCCCCAGGCACCCGCCCGCGCCCGCCACGCCATCAGGTCCCGCCTCGGCGGCACGCCTTAGCGCGCCTCGGCGACACGCCGCAGGTCGCCGGAGCGTGGCAGGTCGCCAAGACAGGGCGGGTCGTCGGAGCGGTCAGGGCGCCAAGGCACCGCAGGTCGCCGGAGCGTCAGGCCGCCAACACGGGGCAGATCGCCCGGAGCGGTCAGGTCGCCGGGTGCTAGCTTGCCGAGAGACGGTCGAAGAGCTCCAGCGCCGCCCGCCGCACCTCTTCGGGCGAGAGCCCGTCGAGGGTGTGCCTGGCGTCGTTGATGTCACGCGTAGTCGCCAGTGTGATGGCCACGGACGAGGCGGCGGCGCGGTCGATCGATCCCGTCGGGGCGGCGTCGGCCAGCTGCTGGGCGCTCGCGGCGAGGTCGAGGTTGTCTCTCAACGGATCTCCTCGGGTGAAGACGGCTCGGCCCATTGCATCACTTTGCGTCGTGCCGCATCCACCATTCGGTGAATTCCCGGCATCGCCCGTCGGGCACGAACCGTATCACCCACAGGTTGCTGTATGTCTTGTCGGGATAAGTGGTGACGCCCTGGATGACGCTCACGTCATCCGTCACGGACACCGGATGCCACTCGAATGTGGCTTCGCCCGGTTTGTCCTGCCGGCCCAGCCACTGGGAGACGATCTCATCGCGTCCCTGCCAGGGCGAGCTGTACGGCTCGGTGTAGTAAACCGCGTTCTCGGTGAACAGGGCGGAGATGTCGTCGGGATCGTTCGAGTTCCATGCGAGCACGTAGCCCTCGATCCACGATCGTGGCTCGACCATCGGTCTCTATCCTCTCAGCGGGTCGTGACCCACGGACATGAGCTCACGCCGAGACTCGTCGTCCGTCCTGTCACCCATCGTCTCCACGAGGTCCACGACCTGCTGCATCGCCGCGAAGTCCGCCTTGGTGAGGTCGCCCTTCCGCTTGCGCAGGATGTGCAGCACGGCCCGCCCCAGCTCGTCGATGCCCAGGTCCGGGTCGGGTGGGAAACCCTCTTCGTCCGAGGCGTCGGCGAGCAGATATTTCCGCAGCTCCTCGGAGTTCATGTTGACCACCCGGTGGAACTCATCCCACAGCCTGCCGATGTCGAAACCCTCAGTCATATCGCCCGTCTACCCCCGAGGCTCCGCGTTACGCACCGCGAACGCCCAGGCCGAGGGCAGTATTGCCCTATTTCCCGACGCTGGAGGGACCCGAGCAGCCGGCGATGCGGCCGTCCCGCGTGCGGCTCAGGCGACGCCGTCGGCGAGCTTGGCGACCGTGTCGGCGACGCGCCGCTGCCTGGTCTCGGGCTTCTTGGCGGCCTCGACCTGCAGCACCCAGCGCAGCTTGCGCGAATAGGACAGGCTCTCGAAGAACGTCTTGGCCTCCGGGACGAGGTCGAGCGCGGCGGCCAGGTCGGCGGGCACCTCGACCTCGCGCGGCGCGGTGTCCAGCTCGACGGCCACCTCGACCTCGTCACCCGCCGCCACCCCGGCCCCCTGGCGGTTCTCCGCGCTGAGCGGCAGCATGAACCGGCCGCCCATGCTCGCCACGGTGCTGCGGTAGGTGTGGGCGCCGATGGTGACGGTCACGGCCGGCCGCTTGCCGCTGCCGAGCGCCTCGACCACCTCGGCGGGGACCTCGAACCCGGTGGCGGTCTTGCCGCCCAGCTCGATCGTGCTGCGGAATCTCATCCGAAGAACCCTTCCAGTACGGGCGCCAGCGCGGCCGGCTTGACGATGTGGGTCTGCCCTTCGAGCGTGCGGTACTCGGCGCCGGGCAGCAGGGCGGCCAGCGACCTGGCCGCGTTGCGGATCCACGGCCGGCTCTTGCCGCCGTCCATGACCAGCGTAGGCACCTTCACCGAGGACCAGTGCCCCTCCGGGTAGGGGACGCCGCGCTCGTACGGGGCCACGAAGGCGGCGTCGTACGGGAGCGTGTGCGCCACCGCCTTGAGCGTGGACCAGGCGGGCATGAACCGCATCATGGCCACCACCGCGCCCGGCAGCCCGACGCCCCTGCGCATGAAGTAGCGGACCAGGTCGGCGCGGCGGTCCGCGGCCAGCAGCTCGTCCAGCGTGGACAGGTAGTCGGCGGGGATGGCCGGCCGGGTACCGTCCACGATGAACGGCGGCTCGTACAGCGCCAGTTTCTCCACCGGCACCCCGCTCTCCGTCGCGGCCAGCGCGAGCGCGGCTCCCGACGACGTGCCGTACAGCCGCACCGGGCCGCCGCCGGCCGCCGCCACGATCGCGGCCAGGTCCTCGATCTCCCGCTCGGGCGCGAACGGCGCGGTGTCGCCGCTCTCGCCCCGCCCGCGCCGGTCGTAGGTGTAGACGGTGAAGTGGCCGGCGAGCGCCGTGGCCAGGCCGGTGTTGACACTCTGCCCCCGGAAGCTGAGCGCGCCGTCGACCAGGATCACCGCCGGGCCGAGGCCTGCGCGGGTGTAGGCGATCGAGGTGCCGTCCGCGGATGAGACCGTGCTCATGGTTGCTCTCCGTTCCGTGTGTGGTTTGAGAGTAGCTTCCGACAAAAAAATTTGTCAAGGCTTGAGCTGGGAGATTACGGCACGCGTGGCTGACGAACAGGGCGGCTGGACGGCGCAGTGGCGCTGGTCACGGGAAGCGCGCGGGGGCACTCTGAGCTGCTGATTCGCCTGATGTCGAAATTTTTCAGGTATAGGGGTACTCAGGC
The DNA here is from genome assembly GCF_039539705.1 of Nonomuraea rosea. NCBI lineage: Bacteria > Bacillati > Actinomycetota > Actinomycetes > Streptosporangiales > Streptosporangiaceae > Nonomuraea > Nonomuraea rosea. The sequence continues at coordinate 108,984 of NZ_BAABDQ010000014.1, forward strand.
GGTCCCTTTCCCGCTCTTACATGCTGGAGTCGTCTCAGCGTGGGGGACGCGGGGGCGGCTCCGACAGCGTGCCGCGGAGGAGGGGACGGCACGTGCCGAGGTCAGGGTGAGCGGTCTGCCAGCCGCCGGCCCATCGCCCTCGGCACGTGCCGAAGGCGGCGTCGCTGAGGTCGCCCGCTGAGGTAGCCCGAGGTCACTCGCGGTGGGCGGGGCCGGTGCTGCCGCGGGGCGTGAGGATGGCGGCCTGGTCCTCGAACGGCGGCACGCTCTCGCCGGAGATCAGGGCCAGCAACCGCTGGGCGGCGTGCGCGCCGTAGGCCGGGATGTCGCGGGTGAGCGCGGTCAGCGGCGGCCGGACGACCTGGGCCAGCGGCGAGTCGTCCCAGGCCACGATGGACAGGTCGCGCGGCACCTCGACCCGCATCTCCTGGGCCACGGACAGGCCCGCCACGGCCATGATGTCGTTGTCGTAAACGATCGCCGTGGGCCGGTCGGGCGAGCTGAGCAGCCGCCGGGTGGCCCTCGCGCCCTCCTCGCCGGTGTAGTCGGTGTGCACCACGACGTGCTCGGCCACGCCCTCGCAGGCGGCGATGAACGCCTGGTCGCGTACGGTCGTGTGGACCAGCTCAGGCAGCCCGGCCACCCGCGCGATGCGGCGGTGGCCGAGCGCCACCAGATAGCCGACGGTCTCGCGGACGGCCTCGCCGTCGTCGGACCAGATGGCCGAGAGCGTGCCGGACTGCGAGGGATGGCCGATGACCACGACCGGCATGCCGAGCCGCTCCAGCTCGGCCACGCGGGCGTCCGAATAGTGCAGATCGACGAGGAAGACGCCGTCGATGCGGCTCTCGCCCCACCAGTGGCGGTAGACCTCGCTCTCCTGCTGGTGGCTGGTGACGACCTGGAGCAGCAGCCCGTAGGACCGGTCGGCGAGCACGCCCTCCATGCCGCTGATCAGCTCCATGAAGAACGGCTCGACGCCGAGGATGCGCGCGGGCCGGCAGAGCGCCAGGCCGACGCAGTTGGCCCTGGCGCCGTTGAGCGCCCGCGCCGCGCTGTTGGGCCGCCAGCCGATCTCGTCGGCGATGGCGACGATCCTGGCCCGCGTCGCCTCGGACACGCCCGGCTGCCCGTTGAGCGCGTAGGAGACCGCCACCTTGGACACTCCCGCCCGGCTGGCGATGTCGGCGATCGTCGGTCGCTTCACGGACTCCCTCTCTGAACCGGATAACCACACCTACTGTAGGCCACGCCGCTCGGTGGCCGCGGTGCCCATCCAGTGAGGCCGTTAACCGCTTAAGCCACGTGCCAGGGCCTGGATTCCTGCGTCTCCTTGGCGGGCGCGTCATCCGGGCCGGCGACGCGCAACGCGTACGTGGGCCGGTCCGCGCCCTCGACCGGGCCCAGGTAGGTGTGGCCGGTCAGGTGGCACCAGGCGGGCAGGTCGACGGGCGCGGCGGGATCGGTGGCGATCAGGTGGATCACGGCGCCTGGACCGGCCGTGCGCACGTGACCGCGCAGCTCCATGAGGAGTTGCACGCACAGCTTGTCGCCGCCGTCCACCACGAGATCAGGCATGCGTATAGGAAACCACTCCCAGGGGCCTGCGCGTGCCGGAGTGTCAGGAGATGCCGGGCGGGGAGGTGGAGTCCCTGATGACGAGCTGGCAGGGCATCTTGTGCACGCCGGGCGTGGCCTTGCCGTCGATGGCCGCGAACAGGTGCTGGGCGGCGGTCCTGCCGAGCAGCTCCAGGTTCATGTCCACGGTCGTCAGCGCGGGCCGGGTCTCGGTGGACAGCACCTCCCAGTTGTCGTAGCCGACCACCGCGATGTCGTCGGGCACCCGGCGCCCGCGCTCCCTGGCCGCCTCCACGAACCCGGCCGCGATCTGGTCGCTGCCGCAGAACACCGCGTCGATCTCGGGCTCGGCCATCAGCAGCATCTCGGCCGCGTGCCGCCCCCACCGCTGCGACCACGCGCCCGACAGCGTCTGGCCCGCCTGCGCCAGGCCCGCCTCACTGAGAGCGGAGCGCAGGCCCTCCTCGCGGTCGCGCGCCGCCTTGTAGTGCGTGGGCCCCGTGACGTGCGCGATCCTGCGGCGGCCCATGGCCAGCAGATGGTTGACGGCCATGGCGGCGGCGCCCACGTCGTCGGGCACGAACGACACGTCGTCGGAGTCCTCCGACGGGCCGTAGGCGTACACGACCGGGATCGGCAGGTCCTTGCTCACCGGAGGGCGCGGGTTGGTGCTCTCGCCCACCACGATCAGTCCGTCCACCCGGCGCGACAGCAGGGCCCGCAGGTGGTGCTGCTCCCTGATCGCGTCGCCCCGCGCGTCGCAGAGCAGCACGGCCATCTCGCCCGCGCCGAACGCGTCCTCGGCGCCGAGCAGCACCGGAATGCCGAACCGGCCGACGCTGTCGGAGGTGAGCAGCCCGACCGTGCGGGTCTGCCCGGACAACAGTCCCCTGGCCAGGGCGTTCGGCTGGAAGGAGAGCTCCGCCGCGGCGGCGAGCACGCGCTCGCGCGTGGCCGGCCGCACGTCTTGACGTCCGTTCAGCGCTTTGGACGCCGTGGCGATCGATACCCCCGCCAGCGAGGCCACATCGTTGATGGTCGCCCGCTTACTCGCCATGTTTCGAAACCCTTTTCGGTCATTTGTGAACTGCATAGCACCCTAGCACCCATTGACATGGGCTCTTGTTTCTTCTACGTTTCCGAAAACCTTTAAGTCCAGGAGCACATCATGAGACGAAGGCTGGCCGGGATCTCCCTACTCGGTGTGTTAGCGCTCACAGCGGCGGCCTGCGGCAGCGGCGGCGGCAGCGGGGGCAGCACGCCGCCGGCGAACGGTCCCGTGACGATCACCATGTGGACCCGTGCGGCCACCCAGACGCAGAGCGAGCGGCTGGTCGCGGCCTACAACAGCAGTCACAAGAACCAGGTGAAGCTCACCGTCATCCCGACCGACAACTACCAGCCGCGCATCGCCGCGGCGGCCGGCGCCAAGCAGCTCCCCGACGTCTTCGCGGCCGACGTCATCTTCGTCCCGAACTACACCTCCCAGGGCCTGTTCATGGACGTCTCCGAGCGCGTCGCGGCGCTGCCGTACAAGGACAGCCTCGCACCCTCGCACATGAAGCTGGGCACGCTCGACGGACGTCAGTACACGCTCCCGCACACGCTCGACCTGTCGGTCTGGTTCTGGAACAAGGACCTCTACGCCAAGGCCGGGCTGGACCCCGAGAAGGGGCCGAAGACGCTGAAGGAGTTCGCCGAGCAGGCCACCACGATCCAGGACAAGCTCGGCAAGGACGGCAAGGTGCACGGCACCTTCTTCGGCGGCAACTGCGGCGGCTGCTACGTCTTCACCTTCTGGCCCTCGGTCTGGGCCGCGGGCGCGCAGGTCATGAACGCCGAGGGCACCACCTCGCTCAACGACCAGCCCGCGATGACCGACGTGTTCAAGGTCTACCACGACCTGTACGCCAAGAAGGCGACGGGCCCGACGGCCAAGGAGGAGCAGGGCCCGACCTGGACCGGGTTCTTCCCCAAGGGCGAGATCGGCGTCATGCCGATGCCCTCCACCACGCTCGGCCTGATGCCCAAGGACATGAAGATCGGCGTCACCCCGATCGCCGGTCCCGACGGCGGCGAGTCGACGTTCGTCGGCGGCGACTCCGTCGGCATCTCCGCCACCAGCAAGAACCCGGACGCGGCCTGGGAGTTCCTGTCCTGGACGGTCTCCGACGACGCCCAGGTGGAGGTCATGGCCAAGAACAAGGACGTGCTCGCGCGCACCGACCTGGCCAGCAACAAGTACTCCTCGGAGGACCCGCGCGTGGTCCTGATCAACTCGCTGGTGGCCAAGGGCCAGACGCCGTTCGCGCTGCGCTTCGGCCAGACCTTCAACGACCCGCAGGGCCCGTGGCTGCGCCTGGCGCGCGAGGCCGTGTTCGGCGACGCCGCGAAGGTTCCCCAGCTCAACACCGAAATCACGAAGTCCCTGCAGCAATGACCCTGACGATCACGCGATCCGGGCGGCGGCCGGCGCACTCCGCGCCGTCCGCCCGGTGGCGGAGCAGGAAGGTCCAGGGCTGGCTGTACGCGGCCCCGACGGCCGTCATCGTGGGCGTGCTGTTCATCGCGCCCCTGGTGCTGGTCGGCTGGATGTCGCTGAACCGCTGGCCGCTGCTCGGCCCGGCCTCCTTCAACGCCCCCGCCAACTATCTCAAGATCGCTGACAACCCGCTCTTCATCGACGCGGTCCTGTTCACGCTGAAGTACACCGCCATCACCACCGTCCTGCTGTCCGGCGTGGCGCTCGGCCTGGCGCTGCTGGTGCAGGATCGCGGTCGCGGCATCGGCTTCTTCAGGACCGCGTTCTTCCTGCCGGGCGCCGTGGGCTTCGCCGCCGCCGGGCTGCTGTTCTACGGGATGCTGAACAACGACTTCGGCCCCATCGACCCCATGCTGCAGTCGCTCGGCATCACCAGCGAGCCGGTCAAGTGGATCGGCACGCCGAACATGGCGCTGTTCTCCACGATCACGCTGGTGCTGTGGCGCTTCGCCGGCTTCAACATGCTCATCCTGCTGACCGGCCTGCAGGCGATCCCGACCGAGGTCTACGAGGCGGCCAAGAGCGACGGTGCGAACCGGTGGCAGATCTTCACCAAGATCACGCTGCCGCTGCTGCGCCCGACGCTGGCGCTGATGCTCATCCTCAGCGTCACGGGCTCGCTGCTGGCCTTCGACCAGTTCTTCGTCTTCACCAACGGCGGTCCGGACAACAGCACGGTCTCGATGGTGATGGTCGTCTACCGTGACGCGTTCTTCCGCTTCGACCTCGGCGGCGCGGCGGCGCTCTCGGTCGTGCTGCTCGTGGCCCTCGTCGGCCTGAACACGCTGATGATGCGGAGGCTGCGATGAAGCGCTATGTCACCCTTTCTGCCCTGGCGGTGCTGTTCCTCTTCCCGCTGCTGTGGAGTGGGTACGCCTCGCTGGAGGAGCCCTCGAACTACCTGGAGATGGCCAGCTTCGGCGAGGGCGTCGGCACGTACGCGACCAACAGCGTGCTGGTGTCGGGCATGACGGTGGCGGGCACCCTGATCGTCTCCGCGCTCGGCGGCTACGGCTTCGCCCGCTTCGACTTCCCGGGCAAGAACCTGTTGTTCCTGGCCACGCTGGCGATCCTCATGGTGCCGTACGCGACGATCCTGATCCCGCTCTACGTCCTGCTGGGCTACATCGGCCTGCAGAATTCGCTGCTCGGGCTGTCGCTGGTGTTCGTGATGTTCCAGCTTCCGTTCGCGCTGTTCATGATGCGCAACGCGTTCGAGTCGGTGCCGCGCGAGCTGGAGGAGGCCGCGCTGGTCGACGGATGCGGGACGTTCAAGGCGTTCTCCAAGATCCTGCTGGCCGCGGTGCGGCCCGCACTGATCACGGTGGGCCTGTTCGCGTTCCTCGCCTCCTGGAACGACTTCTTCGCGCCGCTCATCCTGCTCAACGACGGCGCGTCGTTCACCCTGCCGGTCGCCGTGGTCAGCATGACGCAGCACACGTTCGGGGCGATCGACTACGGCATGCTCCAGTCCGGCGTCATGGTCATGGCCATCCCCTGTCTCATTCTCTTCATCGTGCTGCAGCGCCACTACGTGCGCGGATTCATGTCAGGAGCTCTGCGTGGCTAATCCTGTCCTGCCCTCATCGGGCGTCCTGTCCCCCCTCGGCCTAGACGCGGTACGCCTCTCACCCGGTTTCTGGGGCGACCGGATCGCGCTCAACAGCGAGGTCACGATCGCCCACTGCCAGGAGTGGGAGGAACGAGAAGGCTGGATCGGCAACTTCAGGGGCGAGCGGCCCAGGAGGGGGCGGGAGTTCAGCGACTCGGAGATCTACAAGCTGCTGGAGGCCATGTCCTGGGCCGGCCACCCCGGGCTGACCGCGCTGGCCGAGACCGTGGCGAAGGCCCAGGAGGGCGACGGCTACCTCAACACCCGCTGGTCCGGCAGCCGCTACACCGACTTCGAGTGGGGGCACGAGCTCTACTGCTACGGCCACCTCATCCAGGCCGGGGTCGCCCGGCTGCGCATGCACGGCGAGGACGTGCTCACCCAGGTCGCCGTCAAGGCCGCGGATCACGTCTGCCGCCGGTTCATGGAGGGCAACGAGACCTGCGGGCACCCCGTGGCCGAGATGGCGCTCGTCGAGCTCTACCGCGTCACCGGGACCGAGCGCTACCTGGAGATGGCCCGCCGCTTCGTCGAGCGGCGCGGCCTGCCCGCGCTCGGCGACATCCCCTTCGGCCGCGCCTACTACCAGGACGACCTGCCGATCAGGCAGGCGCAGGTGTTCCGCGGGCACGCGGTGCGCGCGCTCTACCTGGCCTCCGGCGTGGTGGACGTGGCGGTCGAGACCGGGGACCAGGAGCTCCTGAAGACGGTCGAGTCCCAGTGGGAGCGGACCGTCGCGCGGCGTACGCACCTGACCGGCGGCATGGGCTCGAGGCATGCCGACGAGTCGTTCGGTGAGGACTACGAGCTGCCGCCGGACCGGGCCTACAACGAGACCTGCGCGAGCATCGCCTCCATCATGCTCGCGCACCGGCTGCTGCTGGCCACCGGCGACGTCCGGTACGCCGACCTGACCGAGCGCACGCTGTACAACATGCTGGCCACGGGCGTCGCGCTGGACGGGCGCTCGTTCTTCTACGCCAACCCGCTGCAGGTGCGGGTGCCCGCGGTGCCGCTCGAAGGCGTCAACCACGCCGCCGAGGGCGGGCTGCGCTCGCCCTGGTTCGACGTGTCCTGCTGCCCGAACAACATCGCCCGCACGCTCGCCTCCCTGCCCGCCTACGTGGCCGCCGCGACGCGGGACGGGATCGTCATCCACCACCTCACGCCCGCGGAGATCCGGCACGAGGGCCTCGCGGTACGGGTGGAGACCGGCTACCCGTGGACCGGCTCGGTCAGCGTGCGCGTCCTGGCCGACGGCGAGGGACGCATCGGCCTGCGCGTCCCCGCCTGGGCCTCGGACGCGACGCTCGCGCATGTCCCGGTCTCCTCCCAGGACTCGCCGCTGCCCGACGGTCCCGTCATCCGGCCCGTCAGCCCCGGGTACGCCCACGTCGACGGGCCGTGGCGGGCCGGTGACGAGATCCGGCTGGAGCTGCCCATGCGGCCGCGGTGGACGTTCCCCGACCGGCGCATCGACGCGCTGCGGAGCACCGCCGCGGTCGAGCGCGGGCCGCTGGTCTACTGCGCGGAGTCCGTGGCGGACGAGCCGCCGCTCGGCGAGGTGACCGCGCGGATCGAGCCGCCCGTCGAGCACGAGGCGGACGGCGTGGTCGAGCTGGAGGTGGCGGCGTCGATCGGCGCCGGCGTCAACGGCGGCTGGCCGTACGAGCCCGCCGCCGCGGATCACGAGGACGGCGCGGACACCACGGTGCGGCTCGTCCCCTACCACCGATGGGGCAACCGCGGCCCCGCGACCATGCGTGTCTGGCTACCGATCTAGGAGACGTACGTGCGTAAACCGCTGGTGTGCTTAGCCGTGTTAGCGCTCACAGCCTCGCTGGCCGTGACGCCCGCATACGCGGCTCAGGACGACCTCGGCCTGCCGGTGTTCACCGGGGCCGATCCGGTGCCCGCCGAGCCCGTGGGATACCACCCGCGCAAGATGATGGCGGAGATCTACAAGAAGGAGAAGGGCGGCGATTCGTACTGGATCGACCGCATGCTGGCCAGGCCGGGCGACGACCCCGCGGGCACGTGGATGATGTCGCGCGGGCGGGCGCTGTTCATGAAGGAGCACGATCCGTCGGTCATCGGGTTCGGCGGGAGCGTGGCCTACTGGGAGAGCATCGACAACAGGGACGCGTACGAGATCTCCCTGGGCTCCGACCTCACCGAGGACGTCTCCAAGCGGCTGCAGATGCCCAGCCACTGGACCGGCCAGTACGCGGGCGGCGGGCTCGCGGTCGGGGTGAAGAAGTTCATCACCCACGAGAACACGGCCGTGACGGTCCTGGAGATCACCAACACGGGCGCGTCCGCCGCGACCGTGCCGATCACCGTGACCTCCCCCTACGCCAGAACGGCCGACGGGGACCGCGAGCTGACCGGCGTCGTGGCCGCCAAGAACAAGCTGACCACGATCTTCCCCCGGCTCAGCGGCGACGGCCTGAAGGTCGCGGAAGGCGCGCTGAAGGGCTCGGTGACGGTCGAGCCGGGCAAGACCGTGCGGGCCAAGGTGCAGATGGGCTTCGTCACCGAGGAGCTGACCGGCTCGCGCCCGGAGTATGACGGCTACAAGGGCCGCTCGCCCCAGCAGGCGCTGCGGCGGCAGCTCCAGGACTACAACGCCTGGTGGGCCGAGAACCTGCCCTACATCGACGTGCCCGACGAGAACATCAAGAAGTTCGTGTACTACCGCTGGTGGCTCATGCGCTTCAACTTCCTGGACGCCGACATCCCGGGCAACGACTTCCAGTTCCCGACCTCGGTGGAGGGGGCGCTGGGCTACAACAACGCGATCGTGCTGACCGTGCCGATGTTCGTGCAGGACCTGAAGTACCTGCGGAACCCGATCTACTCCTACGGGCCGTGGGTGTCGGCGGGCGAGGTGTCGCGCAACGCGAAGTACACCGACAACCCGGGCGATCCGGAGAACTGGTCGAACAGCTACACCCAGTACATCTCGGCCGCGGCCCTGGAGAGCTACCAGATCCACGGCGGCCAGCCGTCGATCCTGCGCAACCTGGCCCGCTACGCCGAGAAGGACGTGTACGGGCAGCTCGCCGCCTACGACTCGAACGACAACGGCGTCATCGAGTACGACTGGGAGGCGATGACCGGCAACGACGCCGACGCGGTGTCGTTCCACTACTACGACCGGGCCAACGAGCGGCTCGAAGGCGCCTACGTCTACGCGAACGCGACCGCGGCGGCGCAGGCGTACGAGCTGGCGGGCGACGCGGCCAAGGCCGCCGAGCTGCGCGGGGTGGCCGACAAGGTGAAGAACGGCATCCTCACCCTGCTCTGGGACGAGCAGAACAAGCTGTTCAAGCACCGCGACCTCCAGACGGGCAACCTGATCCCGTGGAAGGAGTCGAACAACTACATCCCGTACGCCACCGGCCTGGTCCCCACCGATGACCCGAAATATCGGGAGGCGCTCCGCCTGTGGGCCGACCCTGCGGAATATCCGATATTTCCGGCGTACACCGCCAACCAGAAGGACAAGGCCGAGGCGGCCGCGGCCGGCAACCCGGGCTCCAACAACTTCTCGCAGATCAACTCGACCCGGAACTTCGCGTTCTTCTCCAAGGCCCTGCGGCAGTACCAGTCGCCGTACATCACGGCCGAGCAGTACAAGCAGCTCCTGTACTGGAACGCCTGGTCCCAGTACGTCGGCGGCGACACCCGCTACCCCGACGCCAACGAGTTCTGGGCCAACTGGAACCCGGCGACCAAGACCATCGACTACCGCTCCTGGATCCACCACACCATCCTGGGCAGCAGCAACTGGACGATGATCGAGGACGTCATGGGCCTGCGCCCGCGCTCTGACGGCAAGGTCGAGCTGTGGCCGGTGGACATCGGCTGGGACCACTTCAGCGTCAACGGCGTCAACTACCGCGGCGACGACCTGACCATCGTCTGGGACAAGCCGGGCGACGGGACCAGGCACTACGCCGGGGTGCCCGAGGGCTACTCGATCCTGATCGACGGCAAGCGCAAGGTCACCCTGTCCGGGCTGGCGCACGCCGTCTGGGACCCGGCGACGGGCCGGGTCGAGGGCGGGCAGGTCGTGCACGCGGAGGCGGCCAGGTCGGTGAAGGCGCCCGCCGAGGTCAAGCTGACGGGCGACCGCATCGAGGACCTCTTCCAGAAGGCCGGGGTCGATCTCCGCTCCACCCGCCAGAACCTGGTCACGTCGGCCACCGCCTCCCACGGCGACGCGGCGGGCGCGGCCGACGGGTTCACGATCAACGAGCCGTACTGGGGGAGCAAGGGGTCGGGCAAGCCGCAGGACTGGCTGGAGGTCGATCTCGGCTCCGCCCGGCCGGTGGACCGGCTCAACCTGTACTTCTCCAACGACCGCAAAGCGGCGGGGTACAGCGAGCCCGCGTTCTACTCGGTGCAGTATCTCGACGGCGCGGCCTGGAAGGACGTGCCCAAGCAGGCCAGGGAGCCGGTCTACCCCCGGGCGAACCTCAACGAGGTGCGCTTCCCCGCCATCACCGCGCAGAAGCTGCGCGTGCTCGTCACCCATCGTCCTGGCTACGCGACCGGGCTGAAGGAGGTGCAGGCCTACTCGACCGGGGTCAGGCCGCCGTCCGCGGCCAACAAGGCGCCGTACGTGCTGGCCGTGCCCGATCCCGCGTTCAGCCGTCCGGGACAGGCCCGCGTCGACGCCGTGGTCAAGGACGACGGGCTGCCGTCGGGCCGGCTCACCACCCAGTGGGCCAAGGCGGACGGGCCGGGCGAGGCCTTCTTCACCGACCCGACCGGCACGAGCACGGTGGTCTCGTTCAGCGAGCCGGGCGCGTACCGGCTGCGGCTGACCGCCTCCGACGGCGAGCGCAGCACCGCCGCGACCGTGTCCGTCACCGCGGGCGCGCAGGGCGAGCAGGCGAACGTGGCCCCCTATGCCACGGCCACCGCCTCCTACACCTCGCCGTGGGAGAAGGTCGCCGCCGTCAACGACGGCATCGACCCGCCGCGCTCCAACGACGGCGCCAACCCGCGCTGGGGCACCTGGCCGCAGCAGGGCACGCAGTGGGTGCAGCTTGAATGGCCCGCTCCCGTGCGGGTGAACAAGGCGGACGTGTACTTCTTCGACGACGAGGGCGGCGTCCGCGTCCCGGCCTCGTGGAAGATCCAGCGGTGGGACGGCGACTCGTTCGAGGACGTCGGCGGAGCCGCCGCCTATCCGAAGGCGGTGGACGCCTACAACACCGTCTCGTTCGAGACCGTGACGACCTCGAAGCTGCGGATCCAGCTTGAGTCCGGCGGGGCGTCGGTCGGGTTGCTGGAGTGGAAGGCGTACGCGGTGCCGCCGGACTCGGTGCGCCCCGTGCACGTGCCCACCGTGGCCGGCACCCTGCCCAAGCTGCCCGCCACGGTCGAGACCCGGTACGCGGACGGCACCCGGGGCTCGGCCGCCGTGACCTGGCAGCAGGTGACGGCCGGCCAGGTCGCGACCGGGGGCACCAGCTTCACGGTCGCCGGGCTCGCCGAGGGCGTCCGCCAGCCCGCCCAGGCGACCGTGTACGTGCGGACCACCGCGGCCGTGACCATCACCTCGATCGCCGAGGAGCCGGTCACGACGCGGGCCGGGGTCGCTCCCGCGCTGCCGGGGACGGTGGTGGCGACGTACAACGACGGGTCCAAGGACAGCGCGGTGCCCGTCACCTGGGACGCCGTCAGTCCTGATCAGTACGCGCAGCCGGGTGCCTTCTCGGTGAGCGGGCACGTGACGGGCACGACCGTCGCGGCCAAGGCCACGGTCACCGTCGAGTAGGACCCGTACAGAAGCCTCCTGCCCCGGCCGGGGCAGGAGGCTTCTGGGGTTTTGGGGCTTTTGGACGAAAGCTTTCGCCGAGGTATGCGGGGCTTTTGGGCGAGGCGGCGGTAACGTCCCGGAAACGACGGACGGATTTATCCCGATAGAAGGGTCATAATCCTGTTCATCGGGAGGAGTGCCGGGAGCTGAGGGGCGGAGAGAGCACGATGGCTGGATTCGCCGAGATCACCGGGACTGCCAAGTTAGCAGGAAAACTGTCGCCCGCGCGGATCTGCGCCCTCGTCATGGCGGTGGCCTCGCCGATCCTGGGCGTGGCCGCGATGCTGATCTGGGCCGGGCTGCCCGCCGAGTGGACGCCTGAGCGGACCGCGAGCCCGCAGACGGCCGTCACCCTGACGTTCCCCGCGGTCGGGGCCTTCCTCATCTTCCACCGCCCCCGGCTGAACATGGCCTGGCTCATGAGCGCAGGCGGTCTCGCGGCCGCGATCAGCGACTTCGCGCAGGCGATGATGTTCCGCGTGGCCGCCGACGGCGACCTCCTCGTGGCGGGCTACCTGCGCCTGCCGATCCAGGCGGGGTGGGCGGTGTGCGGGGTCACGCTCACGATGCTGCTGCCGCTCTACTCGCCGGACGGCCGGCTGCCCTCGCGCCGCTGGCGGCCCGCCCTGTGGCTGGGGGTCGGCGCGATCACGGCCCAGTTCCTGGGCGTGCTGGTACGCATGCCGCCGCCGACCGCCGGCTATCCCTACCCCGCGATCATCCCGAACCCGTTTCAGATCACGGCCTTTGAGCCGTACCGCGAGACGGTCATGACGGCGACCTGGATGGGCATCTACGCGGCGATGGCCCTGGCGGCGCTGTCGCTGGCGACGCGGCTGCGGCGGGCCGACGGGGTGGTGCGGCGGCAGATCGGCTGGCCGCTGTTCGCGTTCTCCGGGTACATCGTGTTCCTGGTCGCGGGCTCCTTCCTGCCCGAGCTCATGTGGCTGGCGATCGCCTGGGCCGCGCTCATCCCGGCCGCGATGGCGTTCTCGGTGATGCGCTACCGGCTCTACGGCATCGACACGGTGATCAGCCGGGCGTTCGTGGCCGCCGGCGTGGTGGTCGTGGTCAGCGCCGTCTACTTCGGCGCCGGCACGCTGTCCGGCCTGGTGGTCGCCGGCTACGACCAGGTGGCGGGCGTGGCCGCCGCCCTGTTCGCCGGGGCGTTCTTCCAGCCGCTGCGGCGCGCGTTGCAGCGGGCCGTGGACCGGCTCCTGTACGGGGCCGTCGGCGACCCCGGCGTGCTCGCCGAGCGCCTGACCCAGGCGGTCCGCCGCGGCGACCCGGCCAAGGCGCTGACCTCGGTCGTGAGCGTGCTGCGCGACGGGCTGGCGGTCGAGGGCGTGGCCGTGGAGGTGGCCGACGGCGAGCCCCGTTACGTCGAGAACGGCCGGGTGGGCGCCGAACCGCGCGAGGTGCCGCTGATCTGGCACGGGGAGCGGGTCGGCCGCCTGCTCGTCGGCGCGCCGGGCCCGCGCCGCTTCCCGGCCGCGCACAACGAGCGGGTGCTGGCCACGCTCACGCCGTACGCGGCGGACGTGGCGCACGCGGTGCGGATGGCCGCCGACCTGCAGCGCTCCAGGGAACGCATCCTGACCACCAGGGAGGAAGAACGCCGCCGCCTGCGCAGAGACCTCCATGACGGGCTCGGCCAGACCCTGTCGGCCATGGCGATGACCATCAACATGGCCCGCATCAGGCTGAAGAACTCGCCCGACACCGCCGACGAGCTGCTGAGAGAGCTGCACGCGGGCATGAGCACGGTCACGGGGGACATCCGCGAGCTCGTGTACGGCCTGCGCCCGCCCGCGCTCGACGACCTCGGCCTCGCTCGCGCCGTACGTGAGCTGGCCGGGCAGTCGTCACCGGACACGGACGTGCAGGTGGAGGTCGAGGGCAGCCTGTCGGAGCTGCCCGCGGCCGTCGAGGTGGCGGTCTACCGGATCGTCCAGGAGGCGCTCACCAACATCCGGCGGCACGCCGCTGCCTCCTCCGCCCGGATCGCCATCCAGCGGGAGCGGTCGGTGCTGCGCGTGCTCGTCGCCGACGACGGCAAGGGGCTGCCCGAGTCGCATCGCGCGGGCGTGGGCCTCGGGTCGATGCGCGAGCGGGCGGCGGAGCTGGGCGGGATCTGCGTGGTGAGCGGCGAGCCGGGCGCGGGGACCCGCGTCGAGGTCATGCTCCCCCTCCTGACCGCCCTCCCCCCGGACGCCACCGCCCCGGACGGACAGGACCGCTGGGACACCGAGCCCGCTGACCGCTGACCGCCGAGGGGCGGGCTCAGGGGCGGGCCAGCAGGGCGTTGAACGGGCTGGGGGCGGGCTCAGGGGCGGGCCAGCAGGGCGTTGAGCTCGCCGTAGTCGAGCGCGTCCGCCACCGACCCGTACGTCCCCGCGCCGAGCAGCTCCGCGGTCGCGCGCCGGGCCACGGCGTAGGCGGCCTGCGCGACGGCGGACCCCAGGCTGACCCGAGCGACCCCCGCTCCGGCCAGGGCCGCGACGTCGGGAGCGCCCGGCCCGGCGAGAACGTTCACCGGCGCCTGCACCTTGCCCACGACCGTCGCGATCGCCGCCAGATCGAGCAGGCCCGGCACGAAGACCCCGTCAGCGCCCGCCTCGACGTAGGCGACGGCCCGCTCCAGCGTCTCCCCGAGATCCCCGGAGCCGCCGAGATGAACGTCGATCCGCGCGTTGAGGAACAGCGAGATCCCGCTCTCGTCCGCCGCCGCACGGGCCGCCGCCAGCCGGGCCGCCTGGTCCGCCACGGTCCGCAGCGGAGCGGGCCCGCCACGGTGCGCGTCCTCCACATTGACCCCGACCGCCCCGGCCTCGATCACGCCCCGCACGGTCGCGGCGACCCCCTCGGGATCGTCGCCGAACCCGCTCTCGACGTCCGCGCTCACCGGCGCGTCCACGGCCGCCACCACGCGGGCGACCAGCGCGAGAGCGGCCTCACGGCCGAGCAGCTCGCCGTCCGGCGAGCCGAGGCTCCACGCCACCCCGGCGCTGGTGGTGGCGATCGCGGTCGCCCCGGCGTCCTCGGCGACGCGGGCACTGGCGGCGTCCCAGGCGTTGGGCAGCAACAGCGGTCGGCCGGGCACATGCAGGGAACGGAATAGCAGGGCTTTGTCCTGGTGTGTGCTCATGGATGTATCCCACCAGGCGCGACCCCGCACTGGCTGGCCAGATTCGGACATGAGCAATCGCTCATGCCGGTGGAGTGGTTACGCATTGGCGCTCAGGTCCGGGCTGTCCGCATAGTGGGCGCATGAACCGTTCGCTGAACGTCGCGGTGGTCGGCGACTATGACAAGACGTTCGCGCCGCACGTGGCCACCGACGACGCCCTGCGGCACGCCGCTGCGTACCTGGGGGCCGGGGTGGAGATCCGGTGGCTGGCCACCGAGCCGCTCGAAGCCGACCTGTCCGAGGTACGCGCCGCCGACGTGCTGTGGTGCGCGCCGGGCAGCCCGTACCGGAGCATGGCCGGGGCGCTCGCCGCGCTCCGGCACGGCCGTGAGCAGGGCGTCCCCACCCTGGGGACGTGCGGCGGCTGCCAGCACATGGTGATCGAGTACGCGCGCCACGTGCTCGGGTTCGAGGACGCCCAGCACGCCGAGTACGACCCCTACGCGTCGAGCCTGTTCGTCTCGGAGCTGACCTGCTCCCTCGCGGGCAAGACCATGCCCGTCGCCCTCACGCCCGGCTCCCGGGCCGCCGCGCTCTACGGGCAGACCGAGACCGAGGAGCAGTACTACTGCAACTTCGGCATCGACCCCGCCCGCCGGCAGACCCTGCACGACGGCGGCCTGCTCGTGACCGGCGTGGACGCCGACGGGGAGGCGAGGGTGCTGGAGGTGCCCGGCCACCCGTACTACCTGGCCACCCTCTACGTCCCGCAGGCGCGATCGTCGCCCGGGAGCCCGCACCCGCTGGTCATCGGGCTGCTGCGGGCGGCGCTGTGACGTTCACCCAGCTCAGGATCCTGCGGGCGGTGGCGCGTGCGGGCAGCATGACGCGGGCCGCTGAGGAGCTGGCCACCACGCAGTCGGCGGTCAGCCACGCGCTGCGGGCGCTGGAGGCCGAGCTCGGGCTCACCCTGCTCA
The DNA here is from genome assembly GCF_039539705.1 of Nonomuraea rosea. Taxonomy (NCBI): domain Bacteria; kingdom Bacillati; phylum Actinomycetota; class Actinomycetes; order Streptosporangiales; family Streptosporangiaceae; genus Nonomuraea; species Nonomuraea rosea. The sequence goes on from NZ_BAABDQ010000014.1 coordinate 124,659, forward strand.
TCAGGGGCAACCACGGGGTGCGCCTGACCTCCGCAGGGCAGGCCGTGTACCGGCGGGCCGCCCTCATCCTCACCCAGGTGGAGGCGCTGGAGCAGGAGGTGGCGGGGGCGCGCGGGCAGGACGGCGGCAGCCTGCGCGTCGGCGTCATCCCCAGCGCCAACGCCCGGCTGCTGCCCCGGATCCTGCGGGCGTTCGGGGCGGCGCACCCGCGGGTGCGGCTCACCGTGATCGAGGGCTCTGACCAGGAGGTCCTCGAATGGCTCAGCACCGGCGCCGCCGACCTCGCCACCGTGACGGCTCCCGTAGCCGCCTCCGGCTTCGGCCCCACGACCGCCCCGGTGGCCGCCTCCGGCTTCGACCCTGGGACCGCCCCTGGTTTCGGCCCCGTGACGGACTCCGGGGCCGCCCCCGGCTTCGCGTCCGGGACCGCCGCTGGCCCTGTCACAGGATCTGCGGCCAGGATCGCCGTCGGCCCGGCCGCTTCGTCCGCCGGGGTGGGCCTGGTGACGTCGCCGCTGGCCAGGGATCGACTGCTGGCCATCGTGCCGAGCGGGCACGACCTGGCCGTCTGCTCGGCCGTCTCGATCAGCGATCTGGCCCGCCACCCGTTCGTCATGTCGACGGGTGGCTGCGAGCCGCTGATCATGGCGCTGGCGCGGGCGGCCGGGGTGAGCCTGCGCTGTCACTACCGCGTCCGCGACACCAACAGCATCCTCGCCATGGTCGCGGAGGGCCTCGGCGTGAGCATCATGCCGGAGCTGTCGCTGCCCGCCCACCACGCGGGCGTCGCCGCGATCCCCCTGGACCCGGCGGCGGAGCGGACGATCCTGCTCGCCCTCCCCGAGGACCCGCTACCCGCCGCCATCGCCTTCGCCGCCCTGGCCACCGAGCTGATTGGCGGTGAGCCCACCGGTCTCGCCGCCCCACCGACCACCGGCTCCGCACCGGCCGCCGGTTCCGCTGCTCCAGCGAGCACCGGTCCCGCTGCTCCAGCGAGCACCGGACGCGTCGCCACACCCCCCACCGGCCCCACCGCTGGGGCGGTTGGTGGGGCCGGTGGGGGTGGAGGTTAGGAGGTGGTGCAGGTGTAGGAGGCGGCGGTGGACGTGTCGCCGGCGGGCCGTCCGGCCTGGAAGCCGAAGCCGGCCGAGGCGCCGGGTGCGAGTGGCCCGTTGTAGCCCATGCTCCGTGCCGTGACCGTCTGCCCGCTCGTGGTCAGCGTGGCGTTCCAGGAGCCGGTGATCGCGTGGCCGGCGGGCAGTGTGAACGTGACCGTCCACCCCGTGGTCGCCGACGAGCCGGTGTTGGTGACGGTGACGGGCTGGAGGATGTAGCCGCCGCTCCACTGGTTCTGGACGGTGCCGGCCGCCGTGCAGCCGCCGCCCCCGCCGCCGCCCGCGGTGGTGGTGAACGTGACGGTGGCCGAGTTGCCCGACAGGTTGTTCGCGCCGTCGCGGGCCCGTACGTAGACCTGGTACTGGGTGGAGGGGCTCAGGCCGGTCAGCGTGACGGAGCCGGTGGTGCTCTGGCCGAGCAGCGGGTCGGTGGCCCCCTGCTCGCGGTAGACGTTGTAGCCCGCCAGCCCCGATCCGCCGGAGTCGGTCGAGGCCGTCCAGGAGAGCGTGGCGCCGGAGGAGGTCACGCCGGCGGCCGACGGCGTGCCGGGGGTGGTCGGCGCGGTGGTGTCGGTGCCTCCGCCGCCGAAGAACGTCGCCTCACGCGAGGTCTGCACGATGCCGTTGGCGCCGTTGAAGATCCGCTGCCCCCACGAGGTCAGGCTGGCGGCGTTGAAATTGGTGACCATGTCGAGATATTCGACCCCGCCGCCGTTGCCGCTCCACGACCAGCCGATGTAGCCGACGCCGCGCGACTGCGCCTGGGCCATGATCGTGTCCTCGTCCGGGTTCCCGTCGGAGTGGTTGTGGCCGAACTCCCCGATCACCAGTGGCAGGCCGGCGGTCTGGAACGCGTTGAGGTAGGCGGTGATCTCCGCGGCCGTGTCGAAGACCCCGTACATGTGGATGGAGAACACCGTGTTGCGCTGGGTGTCCGCGTTGAACACCGCCCGGGCGTTGTCCCGCATGGTGAACTGCCAGTCCTGGCCCCAGTTGGGCGCGTCCACCATCAGCAGGTGCTGGAAGCCCAGGCCGCGCATCCGGCTGATGGCGCTCGTCGTCGCGCTGGTCCAGGCGGAGACGGAGTTGTTGCCGTACGGCTCGTTGCCGAGGTTGACGACGATGAAGTCCTCGGTGCCGGTGAGCGCGCTCCTGACGCTGCTCCAGTAGGTGACCGCCTGGTCGAGCGTGTACGCGCCGCTCTGCTCGCCGTACCCGGTGGTGTCGTGGTTTTCGAGCACGCATATTAACCGGTTCTGCCTGCAGAGCGAGACGACGTTGGCCACGTCGGCGGTCCCGTTGGCCGGCCATCTGCCGCCGCTGAGCACCACGCGCACCGTGTTGGCCCGCAGGGCCTTGATGGCGGCGAAGGAGCCCGTCTGGCTGGCGTACCAGGTGTGCGCGTGACTGACGCCGCGCATGACGAACGCGTTCCCGTTCGCCTCCACGATCCTGGCGCCGCTGACGCGGAGCCCGACCGCGGCGTGCGCGGGCGCGGCCGCGATGAGCATCGGGACGAGGAGCGACAGGAGCGCCGCCGCCACGAACCCGAGTCGCTTTCTCATGGGATGACCTTTCCCTGAAAGGGCGATTAACCGGTTATGTACACCGCATGCTCTTCGGATTCGGCCCCCGTGTACAGCCGGGTGCGGGCACGCCCCGCGCGCGCGGGCGGCGGGACCGGTCCCACGTGGGAAGACGGCGGGCCGGGAATACGCGAGCCCGGTGAAAGTTTCAGCGGCCGGGAGGCCTGATCGCCGGCAGGCCGGCGGCGAGCACGCTGAGCGTGCGTACGAGAGTGGGCAGGAACTTGGGGCAGGCGGCGGCGAGCTCGGGGTCCTGGGCATAGGCCTCGGCGAGTGCCGCGGACGGATGCGCGACGGGGTAGAGCAGGCTGGCCAGGCCGGTCGCGGCGGAGACCAGCTCCACCGATTCGGCCTCGGTCAGCTCGGTGACCTGTGCGACCCGCGCGCCCACCTTGCCGATCACCTCGTGGATGCCGCGCTTGAACGTGCGGACCGCCTCGACCGACACGTTGTGCTCCAGGCTGGTCGCGGCGCTGGCGAGCAGGTCGCAGAGCAGCGGCCGGTCGACGAGCGTCTCCGACAGGGCGATCACCACCGCGTCGATGCCGCCGTGGTCGACCAGCCGCTCGTCGATCGCCGCACCCCACTGCTGCCACTCCTCGGCGGCCAGAATGAGGTAGATCTCCTCGCGTGTCCCGAAATAGCGCACGATGTTGGACTTCGCCAGTCCGACGGCATCCGCGACCGCACCCAGGCTCACGTTGCGCACACCCGAGGCGCGGGCGAGCTCACGAGCGGCGGCGAGGATCGCCTCGCGCCGCTGCTGCTTGTGTTCCGGCCTTCTGGCCCGGACAAATGCCGACCGAGTCATGTCGCCCCAGCATACCGGCGGACCTTAACGAAACAACGGTCTCTTGTTAAGGGAACGCTGTTCTGTTAGCGTCGCTCTCGAACGGACGCAATCCGCTGGGAGGAAGCGCGTGACCGAGATACGGATGCGGGTGAACGGCGTCGTCGAGAAACTCGACGTGGAGCCGTGGGTCAGCCTGCTCGACGCCCTGCGCGACCACCTCGGGCTGACCGGTCCGAAGAAGGGCTGCGACCAGGGCGCCTGCGGCGCGTGCACGGTGATCGCCGGCGGCGTGCGGATCAACGCCTGCTTGGCCCTGGCCGTCCAGTACGCGGGCAAGGAGATCACCACGATCGAGGGGATCGCGCAGGGGGAGGACCTGCACCCGATGCAGGCGGCGTTCATCCGCCACGACGGGTTCCAGTGCGGCTACTGCACCTCCGGCCAGATCTGCTCGGCGGTCGCCATGCTGGCCGAGCACGCCGCCGGCATGCCCAGCGCCGTGACCGGGACTCCGGCGGGCCACGACGCCGGGCTGAGCGACGAGGAGATCAGAGAGCGGATGAGCGGCAACCTGTGCCGCTGCGGCGCCTACAACGGCATCGTCGACGCCATCAAGGACGTCGCGGGGCAGGAGGCACGATGAGACCGTTCGCGTACGTCAAGCCCGCCGACGTCGGCGAGGCCGTCCGCGCGGTGGCCACGGAGCCGGGCGCGAAGTTCCTCGGCGGGGGCACCAACCTGGTCGATCTGATGCGCGAGGGCATCGAGCTCCCCGACACCGTGGTCGACCTCGGCGACCTGCCGCTCGCCGGGGTGGACGAGCTGCCCGGCGGCGGCCTGCGGATCGGCGCGCTGGTGCGCAACAGCGTCCTCGCCGCCGACGCGCGCGTGCGCACCCGCTATCCGCTGCTGTCGCAGGCCATCCTGGCCGGCGCCTCCGCGCAGTTGCGCAACATGGCCACCGTCGGAGGCAACCTGCTGCAGCGCACCCGCTGCCCGTACTTCTACGACCACGCCTCGGCCTGCAACAAGCGCGAGCCGGGCAGCGGCTGCGACGCGCTCGGCGGGTTCAACCGCTCGCATGCCGTTCTGGGCGTGAGCGAGAGCTGCATCGCCACGCATCCCTCCGACATGTGCGTGGCGCTGGCCGCGCTGGACGCGGTCGTCGAGGTGGAGAGCGTGCGCGGCACGCGGCGGATCCCGCTGGCCGACTTCCACCGGCTGCCGGGCGACACCCCCGAGGTCGAGACCACGCTGGCCGCCGACGAGCTGGTCACGGCGGTCGAGCTGCCGCCCGAGCCGGCGGCGGCCAACTCCCGTTACCGCAAGGTGCGCGACCGGGCGTCGTACGCGTTCGCCCTGGTCTCGGTCGCGGCGGCGCTGGAGGTGCGCGACGGCGTCGTGACGCGGGCCCGGCTGGCGCTGGGCGGCGTCGCGGCCAAGCCGTGGCGGGCCACGGAGGCGGAGCGGATCCTGACCGGCGCGCCCGCGACCGAGGAGTCCTTCGACCGGGCGGCGCAGGCCGAGCTGGCGCCCGCGGCCGTCCGTCCTGGCAACGCGTTCAAGGTCCGGCTGGCGCGCGCCACGATCGTGGCCACGCTGCGCGAGCTGAACACCGGAGGCGGCACCGCAGTGGACGCCGGAGGGGACGCAGGAAGGGACGCCGGAGGGGACGCGGCATGACCACCAAGTACGCCGAGACCGAGCAGAAGACCGGCGTCAAGTACGTCGGCCAGCCGATCGACCGGCTCGACGGCCGGGCCAAGACCACGGGCGAGGCCCGCTTCGCGGCGGAGCACCGCTACCCGGGTCTCGCCCACGCCGCGCTGGTCCACGCCACGATCGCCAGGGGCCGCATCGTCGGCGTGGACACGGAGGCCGCCAGGGCCGTGCCCGGCGTGATCGAGGTGCTCACCCACGAGAACGCCCCCGCGATGAAGCCGCCGCCCTCGGTCAGCCTGCTCAATCCCAGCTCGCTGGCCACCGGCACGTCGGTCAACTACCTGGCCACGGACCAGGTCCACTGGAACGGCCAGCCGGTGGCGGTCACGGTCGCCGAGACGCCGGAGGCCGCGCGGCATGCGGCACGCCTGGTGCGGCTGACGTACGAGGAGCTGCCCGCCGTGGTGGACTTCGCGTCCGAGGAGCCGAACGCCGTCCCGCAGAAGAGCAGCGCGCTGCAGTCGGCCGCGGCCACGAAGGGGGACGCGGAGGCGGCGCTGGCCGCCGCGGCGGTCTCGGTGGACCTGCACTTCAGCACGCCGCCCTACAACCACAACGCGATCGAGCCGCACGCGACGACCGCCGTGTGGGACGGCGACCGGCTGACCGTGCACGAGGGCACGCAGAGCATCGCGTGGCTCCGCAAGCACCTCGCCCTGCGCTTCGGCGTGCCCGAGCAGGGCATCAGGGTGCTGTCCCCCTACGTGGGCGGCGCGTTCGGCGGCAAGTCGATGGTCTGGGCGGGGACCTTGCTCGCCGTGCTGGCCGCGCGGGCGACCGCGCGCCCGGTGCGCCTGGCGCTCACCCGCGAGGGCGTCTACCACACGGTCGGCGGCCGGACCCCGTCCACGCAGCGGGTCGCGCTCGGCGCGGACGAGGACGGGCGGATGACCGCGCTGATCCACACCAGCGTGGCCAGGACCGGCAGGACCGGCGGCGGCCCCGAGCAGATCACCGCCGCCTCCGGCCACCTCTACGACGCCCAGAACATCCGGCTGCGCCAGAGCCTCGTCCAGCTCGACCTGCTCGCCAACACCTACATGCGCGCCCCGGGGGAGTCGATCGGCACGTTCGCGCTGGAGTCCGCCGTGGACGAGCTGGCCTTCGACCTCGGCATGGACCCGATCGAGCTGCGCATGCGCAACGAGCCCGAGCGCAACCCCCTCGACGGCAAGCGGTTCGCGCACCGGATGCTGCGCGAGGCGTACGCGGAGGGGGCGGAACGGTTCGGCTGGCGGGAGCGCGACCCGCGGCCTGGGTCCATGCGGGACGGGCAATGGCTGGTCGGCATGGGGGTGGCCACGGCGTACCACCCGGCGTGGCAGATGCCCGCCGACGTCACCGTGCGGCTGGGCGCGGACGGCGGGGTCGTGGTGCGCTGCGCCATGCAGGAGATGGGCATGGGCGCGGCCACCGTGCAGGCCCAGATCGCCGCGGACGAGATGGGGGTGCCGCTGGAGTCCGTACGCGTCGAGTACGGCGACTCCGAGCTGCCGGACGCCCCTGGCGCGGGCGGTTCGATGCAGACCGCCAGCGTGGCCGCGAGCCTGGTGGACGCGACGCGCAAGCTGAAGCAGGCGGTGCACGCCCTGGCGCGCCGCTCGCCCGGCTCACCGCTGCGCGGGCTGCGACCGGCCGACCTCGAAGCCCGTGACGGCGGGCTCTACCAGGGCGGGACCGGTGAGACGTACGCGGAGATCCTGACCCGCGCCGGCCGCGACCACCTGGAGGCGTCGGGCGGCACGGGCATGATCAGGTTCCTGGCGAAGACGCTGCGCGACCGCAGGCGCTGGGTGAAGGCGGCGTCCGGCGCCCAGTTCTGCGAGGTGCGGGTCAACCAGGACACCGGCGAGGTACGCGTGTCGCGCTGGCTGGGCGTGTTCGACGTCGGCAGGGTGATCAACGCGAAGACGGCGGCGGGCCAGCTGCGCGGCGGCATCGTGATGGGCATCGGCATGGCGCTGTCGGAGGAGACCCTGATCGATCACCGCACCGGCCGGATCGTGAACCCGAGCCTGGCCGAGTATCACGTGCCGGTGCACGCCGACATCCCGCGCATCGACGTGCACTACCTGGACGACCCCGACCCCACCATGCCGCTGGGCCTGATCGGGGTGGGCGAGGTGAGCATCACGGGCGTCGCGGCGGCGGTGGCGAACGCCGTACGGCATGCCACGGGCCGGCGGATCCTCGATCTGCCGATCACGCTGGACAAGCTGCTGCCCGAATGAGCGCGGCGGCCCGCCCGGCCGCCCGCGCCGCCTCGGCCCCGTCCTCGGGGCTGAGCATGGCGGTGACCGTGGCCCCGTCGACCAGGACGAGCAACTGCCCGGCCAGGTCGTCGGGGTCGCGCGCGTTCGCGGCCAGCTCGCGCAGGAAGTCGCGAAGGCGCTGTTTGTGCCGCCGTACGACCTCCCTGACGGCCTCCGACGACGGGCCCAGCTCGGCGTAGGCGTTGACGAACCCGCAGCCGCGGAAGTCGTCCTCGCCGAACCACCGCTCCAGCCACGCGAACACGGCCGCGATCCGATCCTGTGGCGCGGCGGCTCCGGCGTGCCGGGTGAGCGAGGACATCCACCGCTCGTCGCGCCGCGCCAAATACGCTACGACCAGCGCCTCCTTGGAGGGGAAGCACTGGTAGAGCCGCTTGAGCGACACGCCGGACGCGGCTCTGACCTCGTCCATGCCCACCGCCTGGACACCGCGCCGGTAGAAGAGGTCTCCCGCGGCGTCCAGGAGCCGCTCGGCGTGTTCCATGGCCCCTCGCTTGCCTCGGAGAACGGTCGTTCTCTAGACTATCGGGGAGAACGACCGTTCTCCACTCGCCGAGGAGGCGCCATGTCCCGCCCGCCCGTACCGCCGTTCACCGAGGAGAGCGCCCGCGTCAAGGTCCAGGCCGCCGAGGACGCCTGGAACACGTGTGACCCCGACCGCGTCGCGCTCGCGTACACGGAGGACTCGGTCTGGCGCAACCGCGGCGAGTTCCTGACCGGGCGCGCGGAGATCAGGGAGTTCCTGAGCCGAAAGTGGGCGAGAGAGCGGGACTACGCGCTGCGCAAAGAGCTCTGGGGCGTGCTGGGCGACCGGATCGCCGTGCGCTTCCAGTACGAGTCCCGCGACTCCTCGGGGCAGTGGTGGCGCAGCTACGGCAACGAGCAGTGGGAGTTCGACGCCTCGGGGCTGATGCGGCGCAGGGAGGCGAGCATCAACGACGTGCCGATCACGGAGGCCGAGCGGCGCATCTTCGGCCCGCGCGGCGACGACGAGCGCGGGGTGGACGTCCTGCCGCTCAGATGAGGTAACGCAGCCACAGGTACGGCGTGGCCAGCGCCACGGTCACGAACGTGACGACCAGCCCGTACCTGGTGAACTGCCAGAAGCTGATGGGGGTGCCGTTGCGGGCCGCGATGCCGATGATCACCACGTTGGCCGCCGCCCCCACGGCCGTGGCGTTGCCACCCAGGTCGGCCCCGATGGCCAGGGCCCACCACAGCACCTGCGCGTGCTCGTTGCCGCCGGCCGCCTGGACGAGGTCGGCGACGATGGGGCTCATGGTGGCGACGTACGGGATGTTGTCCACCACGGCGGACAGAACGGCCGAGCCCCACAGCAGCAGCATCGTGGTCAGCGCGAGCCGGCCCTGGGTGGCGTGCGCCACGGCCTCGGAGATCTGCCGGATCACCCCGGTCTCGACCAGCGACCCGACCATGACGAACAGGCCGGCGAAGAACACCAGCGTCGGCCACTCGACCTCGGCGATGGCCTCCTCGGTCGTCACCCTGGTCGCCGCCACCAGCACCCCGGCGCCCAGCAGCGCCACGACCGACGGCTCGTAGTGCAGGATCGGGTGCAGCACGAACGCCGCCATCACCAGCGCCAGCACCGCCAGCGACTGCCGCAGCAGCCGGTGGTCCGCGATGGCCTCGCGCTCGTTCAGCGCCATGATCTCCGCGGCCCGCTCGGGGTCGTACGTGAACGACTTGCGGAACAACCACCTGCACAGCCCGGCGAACACCGCCACCAGCACCACGATCAGCGGCGCCAGGTGCGCGAGGAAGTCGTTGAAGCTCAGGGCGCCGCGGCTGGCGATGATGATGTTCGGCGGGTCGCCGATGAGGGTGGCCGTGCCGCCGATGTTCGACGCCATCGCCTCGGCGATCAGGTACGGCGCCACCGGCAGGGCCAGCCGCTCGCACACCAGGAACGTCACCGGCGCGATCAGCAGCACGGTCGTCACGTTGTCGAGCAGCGCCGAGGCGGACGCCGTGATGACGATCAGCAGCGCCAGGAGCCGGAACGGCCGTCCGCCGGCCCGCTTGGCGGCCCAGATGGCGAGATATTCGAAGACGCCCGTCTGTTTCAGCACCCCGACGATGATCATCATGCCGAGCAGCAGGAAGATGACGTTCCAGTCGATGCCGGAGTGCTGGTCGAAGAACGCCGCGCCCGCGCCGGTGGCGTGGATCACCAGCATGATCCCGGCGCCGCCGAGCGCCGCGGCGACCCGGTGCACCTTCTCGGTGGCGATCAGCGTGTACGAGACGAGGAAGACGGCCACCGCCGCCCACGCCGTAACCGTCACTCCCTCATCTAATCAGCGCTGTTGCGGGAGCCGGATCCACCTGGGGTCGCCGTAGGTCTGCCGGACGCCTTCGCCGGGCACGTAGTCGGGTGCGGTGCAGAGCACGATCTGCCCGCACACCTCCAGATAGCGGACCAGGCCCGCCGACACCGACACGACGGCCTGGACCCCGCCGTGCCCCACGGCCTCCAGCATGCGCTCGCCGACCAGCCGCACCACGTCGTCCAGGCCGAACTCCGCCGGCAGCAGCGCCGCCACGTCCTGCACGAACTCCTCGGTGACCGTCGCACGGAACGTCCCGGCGCTCGCCCTGCCGGAGCCGTCACAGGCCCCGCAGCGGTTCGGGTCGTTCGCGTCGTTCGCCTCGTTCGTGCCGTTCGTGCCGTTCGTGCCGTTCGACCCGTTCGTCCCTGACCCCAGGCAGGCCGTGCACCGGCCGGTCTCCTCCGCGTGCCTGGCGGCGGCGTCGCGGTCGTCGAGCGGGTGGCCGCAGGAGCAGGTGTAGGAGTGGTGGGTGCCGTCGGGGGCGTCGCCGCCTCCGCTGGTGATGACGTGCTCGCTCATGAAGACTTCCGCATCCCTCGCCCTGCACCGCCGGTGGATGCTCGCTCGGCGGTGGCCCGGCACCACCATAGCCCTGGGGGTCCGCGGGGATCAGGCGATCGGCCGTTCGCGGGCTCGTTGGCGGGCTCAGGATCCGGTGATGGAGAAGGAGGCGTGATACACGGTGGGGACCTGAACCTGGCCCGATCGGCCCACGACGGCGAGGTGAATGGCGCCCTCCGACATGACGGCCTTCTTGTTGAAGCGCTTCCCGTGGCTCACCGCGGCGGACGGACGGTCGGTGAAGGCGATCCAGCCGGCGCCTGGGGTGACGGAGTAGACCTGCTTCAGCTTGAGGCCATACCAGATCAGGGCGCCTCCGTTGGCGGCCCTGAGTGTGAAGAGCTCCTGCGTCGGCTGGGCGCCGACCTTCAGGTTCCACTTCAGGTCCTTCCGTAGCGACTGCCGCTGATCCTTGAGCGTGCGGGCATTCACCCTGGGCTTGGCGTCGGCCGTGAACAACCGGCGGGCCTGCGGGTCCTGGCCGAAGGTGGCCTGCATGCGCGCGTGCGCCTGGGCGATCTGCCGCGGAGAGGCGGGCAGCCCGGTCTTGGCGTCGGGGGCGAGCACGGTGGCCAGGCCGTTCCCATCGCGGGCGGGGGCCGGGATCCGGGACTTGGTGGACGTGCTGGATCGGGCCACCACCCGCCAGCCGTCGGACGTCTGCTGGAAGATCAGTTGACCCCAGTACTTGGCGCCTTTGCGGGTGAAGTCGGCCATGAACCAGGGCGGATCGGCGGCCCCCTTCGCGGGGATGGCGAAGCGGGGCTTCACGATGGCCTCGTGGGACGTCTCGACGGGCTCACCGAGCGCCCTGAGGAGCAGGGCCGTGGCCTTGGTGATCTCCGCCAGCAGCCCGGCCTCCGCGCCCGTGAAGTCCGCGGCTCGATCGAGCTCGGCCTTCTTCTCCTCGCTGTCCCAGCGAGCGAGGATCTTCCTGGCCTCGGCCACGGTCACCACCCCCACCGGTTTCGCGGTGGGCGAGGGGCGGGCGGCGAACTGCCCGCCGCCGGCGGCGTTGCAGGCTGGGAGGGCGAGCAGGGACAGCGCCGCGACGAGCACGAGAGATGGCCGACGGATGGTCATGATGGTCTCCGGGATGCCGATTGCCATGCTGTACGCGGCCATCGGCACCCCGGGTTCATCCCATACCGTACGGGTCCTGTGCGCTGGTCAGCAGCCCGTTCGTATGAGTACGACGTCGCGGCGCACGTCGGCGTGCGGCAGGAGCCGTTCAAGGTCCAAGGCGGGATCCCGTCATGTCGTGAATCCGACACAGCGGCCGGGAGCCCGGCGTCCTGGTACGAGCTCAGACGGCCGGTGAGCTGGAGATCGTCCGCTCGGCACGCGGAAAAGCACTGGGATTTTGTCGTAGCCCGGTGATAGAAAACAGTTTCGATGTCCAGCCACCCGGCCGCCAGGGGGATCGCCCGTGACCAGCAGCAGCTCGGAGTTCTCCGTCGAAGGCCCGCGTTACAGCCGGCGTGGCCCGGTTCGCTGGCTCTGGTCCCATCTGCGCCGCCATGTGCTGCATCTGACCGGGTTCCTCGGTGGTTCGCTGGTCATGGTGGCGCTCAACTCGGCCGTGCCGCAGTTCACCGGCGACGCCTTCGACGCCGTGCTGGGCGAGCGAGGCGATCCGGCCGACGCCCTGTGGCCGGTCGCGCTGGCGATGCTGGCGCTCGTGTCGGCCAGGGGAGTGTTCGACCTGGTCGCCCGGCTGTCGAGCGAGGTGCTGGCCAAGCGGCTGGAGCGGGACGCGCGTGACGAGCTCTACGTGAGCCTGCTGGGCAAGAGCCAGACCTTCCACAACCGGCAGCGGGTCGGCGACCTGATGGCCCGCGCCGCCAACGACATCCGGCAGCTGTCCATCATGGTCACACCGGGGCTCGACCTGGTCGTCGACTCCGGGCTGCAGGGCGTGGTGCCGTTCTTCTTCATCGCCGCCATCGACCCGCGGCTGTTGCTGGTGCCGAGCATCTTCGCGGTGCTGTTCTTCTTCGCGCTGTGGCACTACATGCGCCGGCTCAACCCGGTGGCCACGCGCATGCGCGAGCAGTTCGGCGATCTCAACGCCTCGCTCAACGAGGCGGTGCGCGGCATCGAGGTCATCAAGGTGACCGCGCAGGAGGGCCAGGAGCGGCGGCGCTTCAGGACCCACGCCCGCCACTACCGCGACTCCTTCGTCCGCAACGGCCTGGTCCAGGCCCGCTACCTGCCCACCCTGCTGTTCGCCTTCGCGATGGCGGGCGCGATGTGGCACGGCCTCTACCTCCACGGCACGGGCGCGCTCACGGTCGGCGACCTGGTGGCGTTCATGGGCCTGATGGCCATGCTGGGCTTCCCCACCCAGATGTCGACCTTCACCTTCTCCCTGATCCAGATCGGCATCGCCTCCGCGCGCAGGATCCTCGGCATCATCGGCGCCGAGGCCGAGCTGGAGCAGCGGGCCGACAGGCACACCGCGCCGATCACCGGGGAAATCGTCTTCGACGACGTGACGTTCGGCTACGACGAGGGCGAGCCGGTGCTGCGCGGGGTGTCGTTCACCGTGCGGCCGGGCGAGACGGTGGCGATCGTCGGCGAGACCGGCTCGGGCAAGAGCACGCTGACGAAGCTGGTCCCGCGCATCTACGACGTCACCTCCGGCCGGATCCTGATCGACGGCGTGGACGTACGCGACTGGGACCTCGACTCGCTGCGCTCCCAGATCTCCACCATCGAGCAGGACATCGTGCTGTTCTCCCGCTCCGTCGCCGAGAACATCGCCTTCAGCATGGGCCAGCGGGCCGACCGCGAGGCCGTGGTCAGGGCGGCGGAGGACGCGCAGGCCGCCGAGTTCGTGGCGGAGCTCGACGACGGCTACGACACGGTGATCGGTGAGCGCGGCGTCACGCTGTCGGGCGGCCAGCGCCAGCGCCTGGCCATCGCGCGGGCGCTGCTGACCGATCCGGCCATCCTCGTGCTCGACGACTCCACCAGCGCCATCGACTCCGCCACCGAGGACCTGATCCAGCAGGCGATCGGCCGCATCCTCGAAGGCCGTACGACGTTGCTGATCACTCACCGGCTCTCCCAGATCCGATGGGCGGACAAGGTGCTGCTGCTGCGGCGCGGCGAGGTGGTCGACTGTGGCACGCACGACGAGCTGATCGAACGCAGCCGCCTCTACCGGCGGATCTTCGCCCACTACGACGAGGCGGGCGTGGACGGCGAGACCGACACCCCGGTGCTGGCCGGCGAGCAGGGAGGGCTGCGCTGATGGGCTTCATCATGGACGGCCTCGACGCGGAAGACTACGACCGCACCTACAACGACCGTGACCTGCTGCGCCGGATCACGTCCTACTTCCGGCCGAAGCTGGGCGCGATGGTCCTGGTGGCGACCATGATCGTGCTGTCGTCGATGAGCCAGGCCGCCATGCCGCTGGTGGCGAGCTGGGGCGTGGACGCGATCGCCGACGGCACGATCGGCGAGGTGTGGTGGCTGCTCACCGGCGGGATGCTGATCGCCGGGGCGTTCGGCTGGGTGTTCAACTACGTCCGCCAGCGCAACAGCTCGCGGGTCACCGGCGACGTCGTCCTGCGCCTGCGCGAGGACGCCTTCGACGCCGTGCTGGAGCGAGACCTGTCGTTCTACGACGAGACGCCGTCCGGCAAGATCGTCAGCCGGGTCACGTCCGACACCGACGACTTCGCCGCGGTCTCCACGCTGACGATGGACCTGATCAGCCAGGTGCTGATGGTCGGCTTCGTCACGGTCCTGCTGTTCCTGCGCAGCGTCGAGCTCGCCCTGCTGACGCTGCTGGTGGTGCCCATCGTGGTGGGCCTGGCGCTGCTCTTCCGCCGCCTGGCGCGGGCCAGCACCCGCCGGGCGCAGCGCTCGCTGGGCCGGGTCAACGCGAACCTCCAGGAGACCATGGGCGGCATCGCGGTGGCGAAGAACTTCCGCCAGGAGCAGCAGGTCTACGACGAGTTCCGGCCCATCAACCGGCAGAGCTACGACGTGACGCTCAGGCAGGGGTTCGTCTTCTCGGCCATCTTCCCCGTGCTCTTCCTCGTGGCCGGGCTGGCCACGGTCGCCCTGGTCCAGCTCGGCGGCATGGCGGTGCTCGGCGGCGGCCTGTCAGCCGGCGACTGGTACCTCTTCCTCCAGGGCGTCTCGCTCTTCTGGTTCCCGCTGACGTCCATCGCCGCCTTCTGGTCCCAGTTCCAGCAGGGCCTGTCCGCGTCCGAGCGGGTCTTCGCGCTGATCGACGCCGAGCCCCGGGTCGTGCAGACCGACGCGCAGCCCGCGGGCGAGCTGGCGGGCCGCATCGAGTTCGAGGGCGTCACCTTCGGCTACGACCCGGCCCATCCCGTCCTGCGCGACTTCGACCTGCTCATCGAGGCGGGGGAGACGGTGGCGCTCGTCGGCCACACCGGCGCGGGCAAGTCGACGCTCAGCAAGCTGATCACCCGCTTCTACGAGTTCCAGCAGGGCCGCCTGCTGATCGACGGCCGCGACATCCGTACCCTCGACCTGCCCGGCTACCGCAGGCAGATCGGCGCGGTGCCGCAGGCGCCGTTCCTGTTCAGCGGCACCGTGGCCGACAACATCCGCTACCCCAGGCCGGAGGCCGACGACGACGAGGTGCTCGCCGCCGCGGCGGCCGTCGGGGGCGGCGACTGGATCGAGGCCCTGCCCCACGGGCTGCGCACGGACGTGGGCGAGCACGGCCGCGCCCTGTCGATGGGCCAGCGCCAGCTCGTCGCGCTGGCCCGCCTGCTCATCCAGGATCCGGCGATCGTCGTCCTCGACGAGGCGACGGCCAGCGTCGATCCGCTGACCGAGGCCCAGATCCAGGAAGGGCTCGACGTGGTGCTGGCCGGCCGCACCTCGATCGTCATCGCCCACCGGCTGTCCACGATCGAGCACGTCGATCGGATCATCGTGCTCGATCACGGGCGGATCGTGGAGGAGGGCGACCACGCCACGCTGCTGGCGCGGGGTGGCCGCTACTGCCAGGTCTACAACACCTACTTCCGGCACCAGTCGCCCAACTACCGCGCGGGCTCCGGCTTCGTCCCCGTCGGCGGCAGCTGAGGCCCGCCGATGGTGGCGGGCGGATCGATTCAGCTCACGTTCGTCGAGTACGACGTGGTGTCCAGCCTGCCGGTGCCGATGAAGACCTCGGTGCCGGCCTGGACGCTGGTCAGATACTTCGAGCTGGCCAGCCAGCCCCGTGATACCAGGTCGTTGAGGAAGTCCCGGAGGTTGAGGCTGACGCTGGTGGTGTTGCCGGTGCGGACGAAGGAGTAGACCTCCCAGCCGATGTTGCCCCGGTAGAGATCCCAGGTCGTGCCGCCGATGGTGACCGTGGCCTGGCGGGTGCCCACGGGTCCCGCGCCGCCCGCCCGATAGGTCCAGATCATGACCTCGTCGGTGGGATTGTTCTCCCAGGTGGGATTGGCGATCGTGTGCAGCCACAGGTCGTAGGCCACGTTCATGGTGTTGCTGCCCTGGAGGGTGACGTTGTAGTTCCAGCTCGTGTTGACGTTGCGGTTGGCGGAGACCTGGACGGGCAGCCCGGTGTTGGTCAGCTTCCAGCCCCAGTGCCAGCCGAGCACCGAGCTCGCGTACGACTTGACCTGGTTGCTCTGCCCCGACCAGCTCCAGCTCGTCCCCCAGGAGATCGTGTTGCCGCTGGTCGAGCCCGCCCACACGCACTGCGTTCCGGTGCCGGAGCTCTGGCCCCACAGGTTGTTGTTGACCCAGTACTTGCCCATGGTCACGGAGTCGAAGGCGTTGCAGAGCTGGCCCGTCGGTGGCGGCGAGGTGGGCGGCGTCGGGGTCACCGTCGGCGTGGGGCCGGGTGTCGTACTGCCCGTGCAGGTGACGCCGTTGAGCGTGAAGGCGGCCGGCACGGCGTTGGCGGAGTTGTTCCAGGTGGCGTTGAAGCCGAAGTCGGTGGCGGCGTCGGTGGCGAGCGCGGCGTTCCAGCCCGCGTCGGTCGCCGTGACCGCGCTTCCGCTCTGCGCGACCGTCGCCTTCCAGGCGGAGGTGACCTGCTGACCCGAGCCGAATGACCACCGCAGCGTCCAGCCGCTGATCGGGTCGCCGAGGTTCTTGACGACGACGTTCGCGGTGAAGCCGCCGGACCACTGGGTGGGGACGGTGTAGGTCACCTGGCATCCGACGGCCGCCTGGGCGCCGGTGGCGGTGAGGATCCCGGCCGCCACGACCATGGCGGCGATGGCGGCCAAGGCCGTGCGTAATCTCCCGACGCTCATCGCGCAACACTCCTTCTGTGCCCGGCTACATGTCCCCATAGTTAGGCGTATCGACAAACTAACTACAAGGCGGCGGCTGCTGCGCGGGTGGAAAGGCCCAGCTCGTGGCCGGTTCTCGGCAGGTGAAAGTTTCACCTCCCGGAACCGAAGGGCCCGCCCATAGCCGCTCACCCCGAAGCGGTGAGCTCTCAGGGGCGATCCCCAGGTGTCAGGACGGCGGGTCCTCGGTGGCGGGCATCGTGAAGAACCGCAGGAACACCGGCCGCGCGCCGGGCGACGCGTCCTCCTGCGTGCGGCGGAACCTGGACAGCAGCTCCATGTACGCCTCGAAGAACTCGCCGAGCTCTTCGCTGGTCATGTGAGTGAGCCCGCGGGACGCCCGCGCCCACTCGCCGTACCGCCGGTGGTCGGTGAAGAAGCGCCGGGCGAGCTCCAGCTCCTCCTCGACCTTGAACTCGGTGATCTCGTCGAGGAGCTGCCGCGACTCCTCGTCCATCTCACGCGCCTCACCCGCCGAGGGCCACCTCAGGTCGGCGCTGATCTGCCGCCACCAGCGCTCCCTCCCGGTCGACCGCTCGGGGATCTCTTCGATGAACCCGTTGTGCTCAAGCTGGCGCAGGTGATAGCTGAGCGTCCCGGTGTTCTCGCCGAGCGCCCGGCTGAGCGTGGTGGACGTGGCCGGGCCGTGGACGCCGAGATGTCGCAGGATCCGCTGGCGCAGGGGATGGCCGAGCGCCTTGTGCGCACCTGGATCACTGAGCCGCCGGACCGCGGGTCTGTTCGCCACCCTGCGATCTTACAACGCTCCGCGACATTGCAGAATTTTCGCTGCAGCATTTTTTCTGCAATACTCCGATGTCCGCCCAGGGGACATAAGGCACGGGAGTGAACGATGACATCAGTGGCCGCAGACGAGCACACATCGGGGCGGCGCTTACTCGCTGCCGGACTGATGGCCCTGTGCGTGCTCCTGCTGATCGCCATCGGCGCGATCAGGGACACCACCCCCACCGCGGTGAGCCCGGCCGGGGCCCCTACCAGGGAGTTCAGCGCGCAGCGGGCCTTCGCCCAGGTCGAGCGGTTCGCCGTCGAACCCCACCCCGTCGGCACGGCCGAGCACACCCGGGTCCGCGACTACCTGGTCGGCGAGTTGCGACGGCTGGGCCTGCGGCCCGAGGTGCACGAGGCGGTGGGCGTCTCACCGATCGACGAGCAGGGCGACCCCATCACCGCCGGGCGCGTCTTCAACATCGTCACCGTGATACCCGGGACCGCTCCCACCGGCCGAGTCTTCGTCACCGCCCACTACGACTCGGTCCCCGAGGGACCGGGCGCCAACGACGACGGGGCCGGCACCGCGAGCGCGATCGAGACGGCCAGGGCGCTGGTCGCGGACGGCACACGGTTGCGCAACGACGTCGTGTTCCTCATCACCGACGCCGAGGAGGCCGGGCTGCTGGGCTCGGAGGCGTTCGTCGCGGAGCACCCGCTCGCAAAGGGGCGGAGCGTGGTGCTCAACAACGAGGCGCGCGGGGCCAAGGGGCCGGTGCTGATGTTCCGGACCACGGAGTCGAACTCCGGCCTGATCTCCATGTTCGGATCGTCGGCGCCCATGCCCGTGGCCGACTCCGTGTACGCCGAGCTCATGAAACTGCTCAACAACGACACCGACTTCACCGCCTTCAAACCCGGCGGGATGGCCGTGCTCGACTCCGCCTACGCCAACGCGGGCACCCTGTACCACAGCGTTCTCGACGACCCCGCGCACGTCGATCTCGCGGCGCTGCAGCAGATGGGCGACAACACGCTGGCGCTCGTGCGCGCGTTCGGCGGCACCGACCTGGCACGGCTGACCACGGGGAACGACCTGGTCTACTTCAACCTCCCGCCCGGCCTGCTGGTTCGCTATCCGACCTGGGCGGCCTCCCTGCTGGGCGCTGCCGCCCTGCTGGCGGCACTGGCACTGATCTTCCTGGCCCGCCGCCGGGGCGTGGTCACGTTCCGGCGCACGCTCCTCGGCACCGCGCTCGCCCTGATCCCGATCGGACTCGGGGTGGGCGCCGGTCTCTTCTTCTGGGATCTGCTCAAGGTGATCCGTCCCGAATTCAGCGGAACCGCCACCACGACGCCGTATCGGCCGGAGCTGTTCTGGCTCGCCGTCCTGATGCTCGCGGGCACGATCCTGGTCGCCTGGTACGCGCTGCTGCGCCGTCGGGTCGGCGCCGCCGAACTGGCGCTGGGCATGCTGACCTGGGCCGCCCTGATCGGTCTCGGACTCGGCATCGTGTTGCCCGGCGCGTCGCACCTCGCCGCCTGGCCCGCCTTGGGGGCGGCGCTGGGCGGGCTGGCCGCGCTCCGCTGCCCGCCTCGGTGGCGCGTCCTCATCCTGGCCGCCGCTTTCGTGCCGGGTGCCCTGATCCTGCTGCCCAGCGCGTGGAACCTGCTGCCGACGGGCCTGCAGTACGCGGGCTACGCCCCGATGCCACTGGTGATCCTGTTCGGCGGCCTCCTGCTGCCGCTGATCGAGATGGTCTGGCCGCGCAGGCGTTCCCCGCTGATCCCGCTGACCGCGCTGGTCGTCTCGATCAGCCTGGTGGCGGCGGGCCTGCTGGTCGAGCCGATCGACAAGGAGCACCCGAGACGAACCAGCCTGGCGTACGGCCTCGACGCGGACACCGGCGAGGCCGTCTGGCTGACCTCGAAGGCGCCCGACCGGTGGGCCCGCCGCTACGGCGGCGCCGACGCGACCGGCCAGCCGGTGGCGGAGCTGTGGGGCGGTGGGTCCAAGCTGCTCAGCCCGGCGAAGGCCGCCGCGCTGCCCGCGCCCTCGCTACGGGTGCTCGCGGACACGACCCGGCAGGGCGTGCGAACCCTGCGCGTCCGGATCCGCTCCGAGCGCGGCGCGAACACGGTCGGCCTGCGGGTGGACGGGGACACCGCGACGGTGCGTTCGCTGACCGTCGAGGGCCGCTCCATAACGGCCGATCCGGCGGGATTCGTCTTCCACGCCTCGGGACCGGCGGGAGTCGAGGTGTCGCTGGCCGTCAAGGTCACCGGCGACACCGGCGACACCGGCGGCAAGGTCCGGCTGCGGGTCACCGACGTGAACCCGGATCCCCGTGAGATGTCCGCCCTCCCCGGCTTCATCGCCCCACCGGATTGGCTGTTCCTCGGCGACACCAAGATCTCCGTCACCAAGGCCTTCGCCGTTTGACGCTGGGGCACGCTCGTCGTCGTCCTGAAATCCTCGCGGTGAGCGGCCCGTCGTCAGAGGACCAGACGTCGCTGCCGCCGGCTGCGCCACTCCACCATGAGGACCGTGGCGTCGTCCTGGAGCCGGCCGCGCTGGTGCAGCAGGATCGCCTGGATCAGCCGGCGCAGCGTCTCAGGCGCGGACAGCCCGTCGGCCTCGTGGCGGATGATGAAGTCGATGAACCGCTCCAGCCCGAACAGCTCCCCGTCCGGGCTCTGCGCCTCGATGATCCCGTCGGTGTAGAACAGCACCCGGTCGTCCGGCTGCAACTGGTAGCCGATCAGCCCCGTGGACGGTCTCATCCGGAAGCCCATCGGCGGGTCGGGCTCGCTGCCCAAGGTCGCGACCCATCGTCCGCCGCGCAGCACCAGCGGGGGATGGTGACCCCGGTTCACCCAGCTCAGCCATCCGGTGACCACGTTCAGATCGGCCAGGATGCCGGTGGCGAAGCGGCCGACGAACTGATCGGCGATCGCCGCGTCGATCGCCTCGGCCGCCGTGGGCAGATCCGCTCCCTCCAGCCGCTGGTTACGGCACGCGCCCACGGCGATGGTGGCGGTCAGCCCGGCCGAGGTGTCGTGCCCCATGGCGTCGAAGATCGACACATGCAGCGTGTCGCTGTCGAGCGCGTAGTCGTAGGCGTCGCCGCCCACCTCGTACGCGGGCTCCAGCGCGGCGCTGACCACCACGTCGTCCGTGGCGTACGTGCCGGGCGGCAGCAGGTTGAACAGCACCTCGGCCGACAGGCTCATCGGCCGCCTGCGGGTCAGCCGGGCGAAGGAGTCGCTGTGCGGGCGCTTGCTCAGCACGAGGACCGAGATCAGGGACGCGAGCTGCCTGGCCCGCCGCTCGTCGATCGCGTCGCCCACGGGCACGGTCACGCCCAGCACGCCGACGCGCTCGGTGCCGTCCAGCAGTGGCAGCCACAGCCGCCGGCCCTCGCCTTCGGCGGCATCGGCGGAGCCGTCGGCCGAGTGCCGGGCGCGTACGACCTCCACGATGCGGTAGGCGCGGCCGGCCAGCGTGGTGTCGATCCTGATCGGCTCCAGCGGGCGGCCGGATTCGTCCGACTGCCCCGGCAGCGGCACCAAGACCAGCTGTTGCAGGTCGGTCACGTAGATCATGATCTGGGAGAAGCCGACCATGCTCGCATGCGCCGTGACCGTGCCCGCCAGGTCCTCCATCGACGTCGTGTGGTTGGCGTCCAGCAGGCCGCCCAGCATCAGCTCACCGTCGCCGCGCGCCGGTGGGCCCCCTGTCTCCGGACGTTCTCCCATGCGTGACTCCTACCCCACGTCGCCCGGCCCAAGGGTGAGCCGCCCGCCCGCATGTGACCTCGCGGTCTACCCGGCCCGGCACCGTGCCACCATGACGCCCGCGCCCGCGATCAGCACGCCCGCGACCGCGAGCGTCGCCGGCGTGCCCGCCGCCTGCGCGAGAGCGGCGAGCGCGATCCCGCCGACGATCTCCCCGCCGGTCTCGGCCTGGGAGAGGAACGAGTGCACGGTCGCCCGCACCTCACTCGTCGTACGCCGGTTGACCCAGACCACGCCGACCGCCCGCGTCAGGCTGAACGCGATCCCGCTCACGACGAGCACGCCGAACGCGCCGGCGAGCGCACCGGGCGCCCAGGCCAGCAGGACCAGCGCGCCCGCGCCGAGCAGGCAGGACAGCGCGTACACCCGCCGGGCCACCCCCGCGCCGTCGATGCGCGCCTGGACCACCCGCAGCGCGACGACCCCGGCCGCGGCCGCGAGGATGCCCAGCGCGGTGTACCAGAGCGTGGGATCGCCGGGAAAGCCGAGCTCGACGAGCCGCCGGGGAAACAGCCAGGCCACCATCCCGGCCCCGTTGACGATCGTGGTCGCGGCGAGCACGAGCAGGATCTCGTGGTCCCGCCAGGAAAGTCGTAACCCGCGCCGGAAGATCGTCCACCGCCGCTCGCGTACGGGAGTGAAGTGCCGCTCCTTGAAGGCCACGGCCACGTACAACCCCAGAACGGCCATGCTCGTACCGGCCACCACGATCGCGGTGGCCAGGCCGGCCGCCCACCCGAGCACCCCGAACACCACCATGCCCGCCGCTCCGCCGGCGAGATCCCAGCGCGCGGCCGCCATCAGCACCCGGGCGGTACGGTCCGGCCGGTCGAGCTCGTCGGTGAGCCAGGCGACCTCGGCCCCCGACAGGCACGCCCACCCCAGCCCCCACGCCACCTGCGTCGCCACGATCCACGCGAAGCCGGTCACCAGCCCGGTCACCACCATCCCCGCCGCCAGGAACGCGTGCCCGAGCACCAGCGGCCACCTGCGACCGGCCGCGTCCGACCACACGCCGGTGGGAATGTCGGAGATGAGCATGGTGCCGGCGATCACGGTGCCGAGCAGCAGGAGCTGCACGGGGGAGAGGTGGGCGGAGACGACGA
Organism: Nonomuraea rosea; assembly: GCF_039539705.1. Taxonomy (NCBI): domain Bacteria; kingdom Bacillati; phylum Actinomycetota; class Actinomycetes; order Streptosporangiales; family Streptosporangiaceae; genus Nonomuraea; species Nonomuraea rosea. The sequence goes on from NZ_BAABDQ010000014.1 coordinate 147,007, forward strand.
AGTAGAGGCTGGAGGTCAGCACGTAGCCCCGATGGGCGGCGGCCCGCAGACCGGTCCAGATCAGGAACGCCCTGGCCACCCGCCGGCCCCCATGGGCGCGCGCCATGACGCCCAGCCCATCAGCCCGGTGCCGCCGGACACAACCGAATTATTCGGTGCGGGACGTAGAGAGCTCCCGCTGATTCCGGGGGGTGTGCGGAGGATCCGGGGTAGGGCTGTCACTACCCCGGAAGTGCCGCGTACGGGATCGATGCGACCCCAGAACCAGCCATAGCGTTATCGCATGATCACTTCACGTACCGCCCGCTGGACCGCCGCTTCCGTGCTCGCCACCGCCGTCGCCGCCACCGTGGTGAGCGCCCCGGCCGCCCAGGCGGAGTCGGGCCTCGACCCCATCGTGCAGATCAGCCTGGCCGAGCTGGTGCACGAGGACAAGTTCCCGGCCGCGCTGGCGTCCGTGCGGGGGCGTGACGGGCGTACGAACGACTTCGCCGCCGGTGTCGCCGACCTGAAGACCAAGCAGAAGGCGCCGGCCGACGGGTACGTCCGCATCGGCAGCAACACCAAGACCTTCACCGCCGTGACCGTCCTGCAACTGGTCGGCGAGGGCAAGGTCAAGCTGGACGAGCCGGTCGAGACGTACCTGCCGGGTCTGCTCCGCGGGGACGGCATCGACGGGCGGCGGATCACCGTGCGGCAGCTCCTGCAGCACACCAGCGGCCTGCCCGAGTACACCGACTTCCTGGCCAAGGGCGTCCTGCCCTACCAGCACACCCACTTCAAGCCCCGCGAGCTGCTGAACATGGCCCTGAAGAAGAAGGCCGTCTTCGCCCCCGGCGCCAAATGGCTGTACACCAACACCAACTACATCGTCGCCGGCATGCTCATCGAGAAGGTCACCGGTCACCCGGCCGGCAAGGAGATCACCAAGCGCACGATCGACCGCATCGGCCTGCGCCACACCTCTTTCCCGAGCCCCCGCGACGAGAGCCTCCCCAGTCCGCACGCCAAGGGCTACCACCGCGACGACCCGGCCAAGCCGCTGACGGACGTCACCACGTTCGACCCGGCCCAGGCGTGGACCGCCGGGCAGATGATCTCCACCCCCAGCGACCTGAACCGCTTCTTCACCGCGCTCATCGGCGGCAAGCTGCTCAAGCCTGAGCAGCTCAAGCAGATGCGCACCACCGTCGACGCCCCGATGCTCGGCACCGGCGGCAGGTACGGTCTCGGCCTGAGCAGCATCAAGCTGACCTGCGGCGCCACCGCCTGGGGCCACGGCGGGGCGATCCCCGGCTACTACACCACCAACGCGGTCACCGAGGACGGCCGGGCCGCCGCCATCGCCGTCACCCAGCTGCCCGCCAGCCTGCCCGCCCGCGAGCACGTCGAGGAGACGCTCGACATGGTCCTGTGCACGCGGTTCTGACGTCGGGGCCGCGTGCATTCGCGGGAAATCCCGTTGATCACGACGTACGCGGCACGCTTTCATGAATCCCATGACCGGAAAGGCAAGGAGGGCGTGACCCGTGCCGACGCGTAAGCACCCCCGCCCCTCCACCGCCCGCGAGGCCGGCGACCGCCTCAAGCTGCACCGGCACGACCTCCGCGACTACCAGGTGATCACCCTCAGGCCCGGCACCCGCGCCAGGTTCTCCACGAACCACCACCACGAGACCTGGCACGTCCTCTCCGACCCGCACGGCGCACTCCTGCTCGGCCGTCTCCTCTGGGGCCTGTCCTACCAGCGGCGGCCAGGCACGCTCGTCGTCATCGACCGGCGGTTCATCGACCCGAACCCCTTCGACGCCGAGCCCGGCGACCCCGTCGCGCTGGTCCCCGCCGACCTGACCCATCTTCCGGCGCGGACCGCCCGGCACCTCGCCCGGCGCTGCGCCGCACCCGGTCCGCCGTCCGGCACCGTCCGCTGGCACACCTGGGGCCTCGACCAGGCCGTGCGGGAGCGGCGCGCCTGGTTGGCCGACCAGAGCTGGCATCCGCCGGGGGACGATTATCGCCGCGCCGACGTGGCGCAGCTCGGCGGCCTGGTCCGCGTACAGGCCACCTCCTCGTTGCTGCGCAGCTGGGCCGTCTCGGTGGTCGTGATGGCGGACTACGCCTACGACGGCATGTCGTACACCGGGCTGGCGGGCTCGGACGGAAATCTGTGCCGGGCGGAGGGCGAGGTGCAGACGTTCACGGACTATCGGCGGCGTGTGTCGGTCGCCAAGGTCTCCCGCGAGGAGGTCCTCGCCACCGCACCGCCGTCCACTTCGCCGGCGGACCTCCGCCCCCTCATCTGGGACCAGAACGACACCGTCAGAAGCCGCCGGGACGATCACCGTCGCGGAGCAGGACGATCCGGTCCAAGTCGGCGGAGAGGTATCTCTCCCGGCTGAGCCGCCGAAGATCCTTCCCCAAGGTGGAGGTGATCTCGGGGCCGCTGCGACGCCAGCCGAAGAAGCGGGACACCTCCGTGACCAGGTCATTTTCGCTGATCCCAGGGGACTCCCCGATGAGCGCCAAAATGGCCGCCTCGCGCTCGGCCGCCGCGATATGCGCGATCTTCCTCTCGACACCGTCGCCAGGAACACGTACGACGACCGCCCCACCCCGGCGGAAGACGAACTCCTGGTCGAGCAGGACCTCGCCACATGCTCGCAGCTGTCCGAGCACATCGTCCAAGTTGGCCTGAATGCGTTCGCCGAGCCGCTTGACGCCCCAAGCGTCCCTGGTGCGCAGGTACAGCTGGTCGCGATGAATGGGCGACTCGACATCGAGGACCTGCATGAACACGTGCTGGATCAGCGGCTGCGCGTCGGATAGATGCATCTCGGGCAGCGCGCTCTGAAGGAGCCGTACCTCCGCTTTGCGATACGGCACCGACCACGACCGGTCGGGAGCGTCCGCTATCGCCTCCATCTCGACCTTGGACAGCGGCTCCTCCACCGGTGCAGCGGGGTGGGCGGGGGCGAGTACGCGGTGCTTCTCGACCGCCGCCTCCACCGCGGCGCGAAGCCGCCGCTCCGCGTCGCCCTTGCTGCGGTACCAGTCGGTGCTCCAGATGCGGTGCAGCTCCCAGCCCAGACCGCGCAGCACCTGGTCACGGAGGCGGTCCCGGTCTCGCGCGACCGGCGAGGAGTGATACATGACGCCATCGCACTCGATGCCGATCGCGTAGCGGCCGAGCTGATCCGGATGACGGATGCCCAGATCGATCCGGAAGCCCGCGACCCCGACCTGGGGAACGACGTCGTATCCCCACCCGCTGAGAACGGCCGCGACCGACTCCTCGAAGTCGCTCTCGAAGTACGCCACTTCGGCGACGACCCGTTGGGCGAGGATCGCCGGCCCGCGCTCGGCGTACTCCAGGTAGCGCTTGAAGTGCTGGCGGCTGACGTTGTCGCTGTCCGGGACGTGCGCGGCGGTGAACGACGCCACGACGTCCACGCGGTACCTGGCACGGGTGATGGCCACGTTGAGCCGCCGCCAGCCGTCGGCCTTGTTGAGCGGCCCGAAGTTCATGCTGAGCTTGCCATGCTGGTCGGGACCGTAGCCGGCGGAGAGAATGATGACGTCGCGCTCGTCGCCCTGGACGGTTTCCAGGTTCTTGACGAAGAACCCGTCGAGGCGGTCGCCGGTGAAGAAGGCGTCCAGGTCGGGCCGGGACTCACGAGCGCGTTCGACCGCCTCTTCGATGGCGCGGGCCTGGGGCTCCGACATGGCGACCACCCCCAGGCTGCGGCCGGGATGAGCGGCGTAGTGGCCGAGGACCAGCTGCGCAACGGCCTCCGCCTCGATGCGATTGTCGCGCCCGGCGCCCCGGCTGTAGACGCCGTTCGCGTGGTGAAAGCGTACGCCGACGTCGGGGCCGCTCTCGTAGGCGCCGGGGAAGGTGATCAGGCCGCTGTCGTAGAACTCGTGGTTGCTGAAGGCAATCAGGTCTTCGTGTCGGCTCCGGTAGTGCCACCGCAGCGGCAGGCTGGGAATCACGCCGCTGGCTTTGCACAGGTCGAGCAGCGACTCGAAGGAGTCGGGGACGTCCTCGTCGTACTCGCCGTCCTCTGCCTCCGCGCTGCCGAAGAAGTTCGTCGGAGGCATCTGTTTCTGGTCGCCGGCGACGATCAATGATCGGCCCCGGTACACGCGCAGTTGATCGCGTCATGCGGAAGCACCTGCGACGCCTCGTCGAAGATGACCACGTCGAACGTGAAGTCGGGCGGCAGGAACTGGCTCACCGTGAGCGGGCTCATCATGAAGCACGGTTTGATCAGCTGTACGGTCTCGACCGCCGAGGCCAGCAGCTTCCGCACAGGCATGTGACGGCTCTTCTTCTCCGACTCGCGCCGGATGATGCCCGCGCGCCCCATTTGGGGGTTGGGACGTCGTGCGTTGCAGACCTCGATCACCTGAGCGTAGGCCGCGTCGATGAGCTCCTTGTCGAGTTTGCGGAACTCCTCGACGAGCGCGTCACGCTGGGTGGCCATGCCCGTCCCGAGCCGGGGGTCGGTCATGAGGTGATGGTCGGCCCACGCCTGCAGCACCACTCGCTCCACGAGCCGGACGAACTGCCTGCCGCCGACGCCCTGAGCGGCCGCGCGGTCGATGAGGTCATCGAGGTGGCCGGCGGCCAGCACCCCCCGTCCGCGCTGGAACGAGCGCCATTCGTCGGGGCCGTTGCCGTCGGCCCGCAACCTGGCGATCATGTCCGTGGTCTCCGCGAACGAGGCGGTGAACGCGGCCCGCATCGTGTCCCGCCGGCCCGCGCCCCAAAGCGCGACCAGGCGCGTCACGGCGTCACGCCAGGCGTTCCAGCGAGCGGTGAGCTCGGGATCGGGCAGCGATTCGAGCAGCGCCTCCGCGACCTCCGCCGACATGCCCGCCGTGGCGATCGTCCTGGCTGCGCGCGCCCATGCCAGCGCCTCTTCGATGGCGGCCGGCGACGTGCGCTCCGCCTGATGGAGCGGCCCCAGAAGCGCGCGATCGGTCTCCTGATGCTCTTGGAACGCCTCCCGTTCCGCCCGCGCCCGCCGAGTCAGCTCGATGGCCTGACGCGCCTGCCCGAGACTCATCGGCGCATGATGCGAAACACCGTCCACAGCTTGCGCGACGTCGGCCGCGGCCTCCAGCGGAGGAAGGTGGGCCTCGTACCATTCCGCGGCTTCGGCCAAGGTGAGCAGCGCCAGCGCGGGGCGGCCGCCGGCGCGTGGAGCCGGGGTGAGACGGGCCCTCCAGTTCTGGAGGTCTCGCTGGATCTCCATGGCGCTTTCGTACGCGGCGGTGTTCGGCCTGCCCTCGCGTGCCACCTGATCGGCGAGGAGTTTGCCATTTCGTCCTGTCCCGGCGAGCGCATCACACCGTTCCGCGAGGTCGAGACCTTGCCGTACGGCCTCGAAGTCCGTGTCCTCGCCCGCCCAGAACCCGCCGAGGTGGCGGGCGTACTGCCGCTGCGCGGTCTGGGCCCTCTCGTGCGCCTGCCGCCACTGGAGCGCCTCATGGAGGCGCTCGGTGACGACCTTGGTCCACGTACCGCTGACGGTCAGCCCCGCGACCGCTCGCTTGTCCCTCCGGTAAGCGGCCGAGAGCTTCGACAGGCCGCGATAGTCCTCGGCGAACTGCTGGGCGAGACCCGGCAGGCCAGGATCGGTGAGGACGCTTTCGCGGAAGAGCCCCTGCGCTCTGGCGCGCGCGGCCTTCAGCTCGGTGAGGGCCTGGTCCAGCTCCTGGGCAGCCTGCCGGGCATAGCCACGCGCACGGGCCTCCAGCCAGCTCGCCTCCGGTCGCGGGACGGCCACGGAGAGCGCGGCCAGCTCGCAGAGGTCTGCCGCCTGGTCGAAGTCCGCGGGCGCCGGCACCCCATAGGCCGTGGCGATGCCGGCCAGGGACTCGCGGTGCCGGCGCAGCATGACCGCGAGGTCGCCGAAACTCTGCCGCGTGGCCCTGGCCTGCTGCGCCGTCAGCGCCGCCACCTCGATCCCCGGCACCTGGCGGGAGGCCAGCAGCGTCTCCTCCTCCGGCGCGTCCGAGACGAGGTTGCCCGGGAGCGTGCGCCAGGCCGGGCCGATCGCACGCTCGGCGCTCTGTTCGACGCCGAGCAACCGATCCCTCCGCGCGCTGAAATCGGATAGCTCGCGGCGGATGTCCGCCAGATTGTGCTCGCTCAGCCAGCGAGCAGGGACCGGCGGGCGGGACGCGGCAAGGTCCAGCAGGGCGATGAGCGCGGTGATGGACGAGAGATCGTCGAACCCCAGCGGCCGGGCGAGCTTGTCGTGCCGCTCGACGGCTCGGCGCAGGAGCGTGGTCTCTTCTGCCAGCCGATCGAGGTACGGGCGGGCGGCTCCGCCGTCTCCAGATCCCTCCAGGGGAACGACTCCCGGTCCGCGACGGGTCGCCATGCGCGGGACACCTCCCCGGCGGCGCCGAGGATCGTGTCGAGCTGGGCGGTGGTGAGGCTGCCCGGCCGGAACTGCGAGCCGGGAGCGAGGGAGACGATGTCATCGAGTTTGCTCAGCCGGCCGATGATCTCGAAGAGGGAACGATCCAACGGCCGCCGGACCTCGTTCATCGCCGCCGCGTACTCCGTGAGCTCGAGCCGCAGGCTCCGGGCCCGCTGCCTGGCCGGCCCGGCGCCGCGGGCCCTGGGCCTCTCGACGAGCGCGCGTCCGAGCTCCTGAGCGACGTGCTTGCGGCTCGTGTTGTGGGAGTGCAGCGGCATGAGGAACGACGCCAGCCCGACGTGCTCCAGCCGGTTGCGCACGACGTCGAGGGCGGCGGCCTTCTCGCTGACGAACAGGACCGTGCGCCCCGCGTGCAGGAGGGCCGCGATCACGTTGGCGATCGTCTGGCTCTTGCCGGTGCCGGGCGGGCCGTCCATGACGAATGTACGGCCCGCCAGCGCCGCGGCCAGGCACTGCCGCTGGGAGGAGTCCGCGTCGAGCACCAGCGGCGTCTCCTCGGGAGGCTGGACGACGTCGAGCTCGTCGAGCCTGACCGGATCGAAGTCCAGGGCCGACAGATCCATGCTCGCGTGCGGGCCCAGGCCGATGGCGTGCACCAGAGGACTGGCCATGATCGTGGACTCGTTGTCCAGCAGATCGCGGTACATGGCCTCCTTGTGAGACTGGAACGTGGCGAGCACCACCCGCTCGCTCACCGTCCAGGTGCGCTGTCCCGCGACGGCGTGGCGCACCGCGGCGATGGCGCCGGCCAAATCCTCGAATTGTTCGGCGGCGGGCCACGCGACGCCGAGCTGTTCCATTTTGACGGCGAGGGCGGGGTTCGCCGTCATGTCCTCGTCTTCGGCCACCAGGAGGCGAAAGCCGTCGGCGCCGCGTTCGAGCATGACGGGAACCAGCAACAGCGGCGCCGATGAGAAAGTGGTGCCGCCGTCCTCACTCCAGTCGAGAAAGCCGGCGCCGAGCTGTAGCACCCAAAGACCGGTGTCGGAAAAGACCTGGTGCGAATCACGGAACAACTTGCGGAGTGCTCCGTCGAGCGTCGCCTGAGTTGCTTTCTGCGTGTGAATCTCGCCGACCCGAGCGGGGCTGATCGCCTTGAGACCCGGTCGGTCGCCTGCCTCATCCTCTGTGCCGGCATCCTCTATGTCGGCGAATCGCCAGCCCTTGGCCAGCCCTGGCAGGAGCGCCGTCGCGTCAGGTGACTCGATTTCCAGGGTGGCCGACCGGGTGTGCCTGAAGTTCAGCAGGCGGTTCCTGCCGCTCAGGTCGATCAGCGAGTCACGCCAGTTGCGGAGGACGGTCTTCAGCCGGTCGTCGGCGATCTGCATCGTGAGCCATTCGCTGGGGGATGAGGTCAAGAGTTGCCGGAACTGTAGTCTCATGCAGCGCGACTTTGCACGGAAGAACCGTGCTTGACGACGATCCCGGCAGTTATCCCGAAGAGGAGCATTTCGGCATTCGGGTGGTCGGCGTCAACCCGCAGTCCGATCTCCCGTTTGCGATGCCCGCCGGAATCTTATGGTGATCGTCACGTTCCGGAGAGTAGTCGTCGCGGGTACGTTCCTAAGCCGCACGGTTACACCGACCTCCTAACCCCCGGGAGCGCGATGAACGGCAAAGGCACCCAGCAGCGGCCCTTCCCCGTCGATGAGCTGTCGCGGGCCGTACGCCTGGAGATCGCCGCCGAGCTCCGCGCCGATGGTGACGGTGAGAAGGTCTCCCTGTCCGCCGGGCGCCGAGTCGGTGGCGACGGGGAGACGCGCGAGTACCTGTTCTCATGCAGAGCCTGGAAGCAGTCGCTCGCCGGGGAGAAACTCCTCATCCGCGGGTCCCGTTCCCGGGCTTCCTGGGAGCGCGCCGAGGTGACCCGGATGCAGGACGGCAAGGTCAAGGTCCGCACCGGGGCTGACCTGGGGAGCGAGCCGTTCAACGCCCAGCTGCGCAAGGACGAGACGGCGGGGCTCGAATCCATGATCGACCGGCTGGAGGGTGCGAGCGGGAGCGACAACAGCCCCGTCAACCTCACGACCGCGGGCTGGCTGCTCGGCGCGGGAAAGCCGCGCCTGGCCCGGTGCACCACCCCCGGCGACTTCATCCGCGACTACCGGGACCGGCGGCTCAACGCCGCACAGCGGCAGGCGATCGAGCAGGCTCTGGGCAGCGATCTGACCTTCATCTGGGGGCCGCCGGGCACCGGCAAGACCGACGTGGTCGCCGCGATCGCCGAGGGCTGTTACCGGCAGCAGTTGCGCGTCCTGTTCCTCGCTCCGACCAAGGTGGCTGTGGACCAGGCGCTGGAGCGCATCTGCGACCTGCTGTCCGGCGAGGAGACCTTCGGCGAAGGCCTCGTTCAGCGCGCGGGGGAGATCGAGCTGCCCTCGCTGGCCGCCAAGTTCGGCGATCAGATCGACCCGGCCAGGATCGCCGGGCGGATGTCGGAGGAGGTGACCGTACAGATCGCCGCCGCCCGCGAACGCCTGGAGGCCAATCGGGAGATCCTCGCCGTGCACACCGAGGCGGAACGCGTCGGAGAAGACCTCCGCACCGCGTCCGCCCAACGAGACGACGCCGGCCGGCGCATCATGACCGTCCAGGGGCAACTCCGAGCCAGCCGATCCGCCCTGGCGGACATCGAGCGGCAGATGCGGGAGCTCGGTGTCCCGTCCGGCATGTTCGCGAAAAGAAAGCAGGCCAAGCTCGACGACCTGGGCCGCGCTCACTGGGAGCACCGCAACACCCTGGCCACCCTCGATCAGCACCTGAGCGACGCCCGTGCCGCACACCAGCACCACGCGAGCAGGACCGGCGCGCTCGAACGGGAATTCACGATCCTGCGCGACCAGGTCCGCACGATCCCGGCGCCAGGACCCGTCCGGAAGGCATCCGACCTGCTGCGGCAGCAGCTCACCGCGCTGGAGCAGAAGCTGCAGAAGATCACTGAGGCGGTACGGAAGAACTGCCGCGTCTTGGGCACCACGGTGGCCAAGGCGGTGCAGTCCCGCAAACTGCTCGACTCGACGGACGTGGTGATCATCGACGAGGCCGGCATGGTCAACCTGCCTTCGGCCTGGTGCGCCGCCGGCCTCGCGAGCAGGCGCGTGATCGTCGCCGGGGACTTCCGCCAGCTCCCCGCGGTGACCCGCGCCTCCGGTGACCGGGAGGCCACCCCTCAGGACAAGGACCACGCCAAGCTGTGGATGGACCGTGACGCCTTCGCGACCGCGGGCCTGGTGGACGCCGCGGGCTCGGCCCGGCGCGACGATCCTCGGATGGTGTGCCTGGACACCCAATACCGCATGCGTCCGGCCATCTGCGACGTCGTCAACGTCGTCGCGTACCCCGACTCGCCGCTGCGCTCCGGCCGCGACGACCAGAGCAGGCTCCCGTCATCGCCGCTGCTGGACAGCCCGTTGATCCTCGTCGACACCGCCCCGCGCCGCCTCTCGTACGGCGCCCACACCACCAATTCGGTCCACGAGGCCGTCATTCATGAGCTCATCCGCGGCCTGCAGTACGACGACGTCCTGCCGGCCAGGAAATGGCACGATCAGCGACCGACCGACCGGATGGCGGTCATCGCCCCGTACAAGGATCAGGTGAGAGCTCTTCGCGGCAGCCTCCAGTACCGGTTCGGCCAGGACTACGAGGGCCTGGTCGACACCGTCCACCGCTTCCAGGGCAGCCAGCGGCCCCTCGTCGTGATCGACACGGTCGCGGGAGCCGGCGGAAAGCTGGGCTACTTCTACGAGCACACAGGCTTGGCCTCCCACACCTGCCGCCTGCTCAACGTCGCGCTCAGCCGTGCGCAGGATCACCTCATCGTCGTCGCGGACACCCAGTTCCTGCACGCGAAGCTGAGCCCCGCCAGCGAAGCCGGCCGCATGCTCGACCACCTCGAACGCCACGCCCGCTCACTGCCGGTCGACGATCTCGTGCCGTTTCGCTCCGCGGGGGACCTGGCGGGTCTCGCCGACGACGAGCTGGCCCGGCCGGCCTTCTTCCCCGCGGACGAGGTGCCCAGGGCCGTCGAATGGGACCTTGACCGTGCCCGCGGCAGCATCGACGTCTTCTGCGCCTTCCTCGATCCGCAGCCGGTGAAGAAGTGGCTCGCCCGGCTGGCCCCGCGGATCCAGGCCGGCGTACGGGTCACCGTCCACACCCGCGATCAGTCGGAGGACCCGCGCAGAGCGGCTCTCGTCCGCGACCTGGAGGGCGCCGGATGCCAGGTCACCGTACGGGATCGCATGCACGAGAAGGTCCTCATCATCGACGACAACGTGCTCTGGCACGGCTCGCTCAACCTCCTGGCCAACATCGGGCCCACCGACCTGATGATGCGGATCACGGATCCGACGGCCTGCCGGCGGGTACGCCACATCGTCGAGCACGCGCGGATGGAACGTCCCGCCCGGCAGTGGCGACCGGGGCCGCCGGCCGGCGCGGAGGCCGGCTCCGGCGTCGTGGTGGACGGCAGCCGCTACATTCGCGTCCCGTACGACGACAGGGAGGCGTTCAAGCAGGACATGCGCGCAGCCGGCGTGAAGTACGCGTGGGACGGCAGCCGGAAGATGTGGCGCGTCGATGCCACGGTCCCTGAGCCCCTCCTCCAACGCTGGCTTCCGGCCGGCGAGGCCTGAGCCCTAGATGAGATCGCGCACCTGCCGGATGAACCGGGGCCACTCCCCGGCGCCCGCGCCTTTGAAACCGTGACGCTGCAGCGTTATCTGGAGAGTGCGCTTCAGCGGATGCGGCGACTGCATGATCGCCTCGTTGCGCTGCGCCAGGCGAGCGAGCTGGCCGTGGTCGGGAGGCTGGTTGCTCTTTCGCAGGTTGCAGGCGGCGTGGGCGGGGGCGAGGTTCCAGATCGCGTCGAGGTCGATGGCCTGGTCGATCAGGCGCTTGAACGAGTACGGGAAGACGTGATCGACCGCGACCTCGTCCGTGCCAGGAATGAGCGGTTCCGCGCAGATGACGCAGCGACCGTGCTGGAACCCGATGACGGAGGCGGTGAGACCCGTGACCGGCCTGCGCCGCTGCTTGTCGACGATTCTCAGTGTGTCCAGGTCGACCGCGACGCCCTCCTGGATCAGGCTCCTTCCCACCTCGGCCGCGAAGGACGTTTCGACGATGCTCCACCGCGCTGCCAGTTCCTCCCGCAAGCTCGCCGCCTGTTCGGCCAGCGCCACCTCGCGAAGGTGATCGCTCAGCCGGACCACGCCCTGCCGGCCAGCCCCGGTCACCTCGTAGAACCGATGCGGCACCTCGCCGCCTCCGGGCAGGTTGTGGAACTTCTGCATGACCATGACCGGCATCGACTTCATCGAGACGGCGAGCAGTTCGTCGGTCGGCGCGCCGAGCCGGATGGACTCGGGGGCCTCCCGCCGCGCCACGGCCAGCGGATCCGAGTCGCGTACGACCGTGCCCGCTGGCGCTTGCGGGGCGTGGGCCAGATGATTCACCAAGCTCATGGCGTACGGCTTGGCGAGCTCGCTGAGCAGGATGTCCGTCCGTCCTTCGGCTGCGGCTCCCAGGAGAGCCTCGCCCAACGCGAACTTGTACGTCCGGGCGTTCAGCCCCATCAGGACCGCCAGCCGCCAGGAGGAGCGGGCGGTGGGCTCCGTGCGAAAAAACTCCACAGTCATCCGTTGATGCCCGTCTTGATCGCGATCTGGTTGTTCAGGGTAGTTCGTGATCAGGGGGAATGTCACTGGTGCTCAGTAGGCTCAGGGATCTCGCGAACGCAACAGCAGGATGCAGGACGGTGGGGCATGGGGAAGCTAGTGCGGGACAAGATTCCGGACATCATCCGGCAGGACGGCCGGGAGCCGGCGGTGACCGTGCTGGGGGAGGCGGAATATCGCGCGGCTCTGGTCGCGAAGCTGTTCGAGGAGGCGACTGAGGTCAGCGAAGCCTCTCCGATGGAGGTGGCCGAGGAGATCGCTGATGTGTACGAGGTGCTTCGGGCGTTGGCCGCGGCGAACCGGTACGAATGGGCGGCGATCGAGAAGACGGCGAAGGCCAAGCGGGAGGAGCGGGGCGGCTTCCAAGACCGCCTCTACCTGGCTTGACCCGCTGCCGAGAGGTCTCAGCGTTTCATCAGCTGGCCGGGGTCAAACTGGATGAAACCCTGTTCCGGCCGCAGGATCGCATAAACCAGGAAGGCGACGGCGAGCAGTTGAGGAGCGAGTGTCCGCAAACCCTGGAACCGTCCCTCGTACCCATAGAAGCGGGCGAGGGTGATCCCCGGGGACAGCCGACGCATGGTCGTGTACTCGATCCCGAAACCGGTGATGATGAGAATCGCCCAAATGAACAGCGACCGCTGCAACGCGCCCCATGCTGGTTCCTGGCCCAGCAACCAGTCGGCGGTGATCTGCGTCAGAGCCCCGGCTGCGTGGGCAAGAACGAGCGGCAGCGATTTGTACAGGCTGATCTTGCCAGGTAGCTCCCTCCAGAGGAGTCCGAGGACGAAACCGGCCGCAAACCAGGTGAGCAGACCAACGACTATCAACGACGGCATCCAGATTCCCATGAATGCCCAGCGACCAATGATGTCCCAGTGCGGTCCAGACAACTCGACCCAGGTGAACCAGGCCGTGGGCAGCAGCCCCAGCGCAAGGGCGATCTTTCCACCCAGGGCCGCGGTGGAACCGACCTGGAGTTCCGGCCCCACCGCCCGCGCCATCTCGTACGGTGCGTCGACAGGACGCGGGGACAAGCTGAGCGGACGCCGCAGGACGACCCAACGCCTGCTCAGCGTCAGTAGGACGCTGAGAACAGGCGCTGCCACCAGAATGCTGAGCGGCAGCCAAAGTCCCGCCGTGTAGGCTTCCCACGCCATCGTTGAGACGCAGAAGAGCCAGATCACGCTGTGGCGATCCGGACCGTCGAGCTCGGGCGCGGCGTATTTGGCCCTCCTCTTCAGCAGAGCTGCCATTGCAATGATGGGTAAGATCCAGATGATCTCGTCCAGCGCGAGCACTGTCTCCCACGGAAACCAGACGACGCGCCACCAAAGCCGCCTCATAGATTCAGGCACCGCAGCGATGCCGAGTTGGTCGGAGAACCGCACGGTGTGGAGCGCGACGTACCAAAGACCGGTCACGACGGTTAACACGGCCCCGATGACCAGCACGGAAGCGGTCGGCCGCCCGCGCCATTCCGGCGGTCGCATGGCAGTGGCCAGCAAACTGACCACTCCGCCGACCGCGAACCAGGCGACGATCACGAGAGGCACGCCTGAATAGATTGTCTGCGTCGCTTTGTCGGTCACTGATAAGGCCGCGATGAGGAATGCGCTTGCCACACAAGCTAGACCTGCGACTGCGGTCGGTGAAATCCCTCCGATTAGCGCGATGACGGCGCACAAGGCGGTGTAGCTGAGCATGGAGGTCAGCCAGTAAGGCGTCCATTCCCCCTTGTCAGTGACTAGCTGAAAGGCGATAGTGTCGACGGCCAAGATCGTCGTGCCCGACAGAGTTAGTCCAAGAAGTACCCTGACACGGCGCATGTCGGCCACCGCTGTAGGCACCCTTACTGAGACTGACAGCGCTGCGGGCTTGGGCCTGTCCGGTGTTCTACTCTTGCGTAGGGTCAGATAAGCCCACACCAGGACGGCCACGCCACATAGCTCGTACGAGAACCATGAGACGAGGCTGTAAGGCAGTTTGCCCGCCATCGCGACCGAGCGCGCGCGCCCGTCCGGATGGAGTGCGACGAAAACCAGTTCACCAGTGCGATACGTCGTCCATGCGGCTCCAGCAGCGTCCGCCTGCTCGGGGTCGGGTGCGATTGTACCCAGCCAACCGGGTGGCGCTTTGACGGTGATGTCCTGCCACCGCGTATCGCCGAACATCTCAGGCTTGGTCAGGATAAAGGACCAGGTCGTCTCATTGATGAAGGCATTCCATGGGCCGATGGACGCGACAGCCTCCTCCGCGAGATCCGCCACCTGAGCCTCGACTGTGTCGGCCACTCGTACATGCTGATTGGCGACGACCACGCTCACTGGTTTCCTGCGAAGCTCCTTATCGTTGCGGCCGAGGGCCAGACAGTTGAGGACATACTCGAAACTCCTTGACCGCTGATGGCCGAGCAAGGCGCCCGCGATGGGCGAGCTCAGCGGGAGATCGTAGGTGACAGTGCTGATGAGCGTGGGGACGTTCTGTCCGTCTGTCTTCACCAGCAGGCTGGCCGTCGCACGCAGGTCAAAGTGCCGCGCCAGTGTGCAGTCGGGGGGCAACTGGAACTCTTCGTAACTGAGGCGTCCGAAGGAGATTGCGATGGGGGCGACGATGAGAGTCGCGAAGAGCGTGAACTGCAGGGCGACCACGCTTCTACGGGAGAGCAGTGAGCGTGAAGGGGCTTCGTGGCGCTTTTTGCGACCGTGCCAGGCCCAGAGCCCATGAGCGAGTAGCACGACCCCTGTTAGAAGAAGCGCGACCAGTCTGGTGGTGTTTCCGTAGGGACGCACTCCGAAAGGCAGCGGAGACCGGATATCAAGAATGATCGATAGCAGCGGCACGACCGAAAGGATGACGACTGCCTGCCGGGTAACGAACCCCCAGATCAGCCTCCGACGGGAGCGTCTCTCTGGCCATGGAGGATGCACGGACAGCTCCATCTGCTTGATCAGCCGACGGAGGTGGAAGTTGAAAACCAGCAAGTGCTCTTGTGCCTGCCGCATGGTGAAGCCGGGAGGTGCCGGGCCGCCTGCTAGGTGGGTGAACGTGTCCTGAAGGTCTTGTCCCAGCCGCGACGCAGTCGACGGCTCCTGACCCAGCTGGGTCAGGACGACCTCGACGTTCTGGTGCTGGAGATACGCCAGGGCGACGAGACGTTCCTTGCTCAGTCGCGAGAGGGCATCGTAGTTCCCTGCCGTCGCCACGACCCAGAAGGCGTTGTCGGCCAGCAGCGATGAGACCGCTGACTCGATCTCTACGGCGGTGGCGAGGCCGCGCTTGATGTGGTCCAGATCTCCGTGGACGGGCTGCGACTGCTCGGCACGGTTGATCGCTCGCCGATACCGGATGGCCGTAAACAGGCTTCGGCGTTTCCGCGTCTCGCGGGCTGCTGCATCACTCAACTCGCCCAATATCGCACGGTTTCCGAGACGCGGATCCTCCAACGGGTCTCCCCCAGAGTGGTAGCTCCCGAGCCAACGTGTTGGAAGTATGAAGTACTTGCCGCCCGCCGTGAACCGTCGTACTGACCCGATGGGCACGCCGAGGTCGTCGTCGCCCTTCTTAACGCTGGGCGTAGTAAGGCAATGAACGATCGTCTACGGAGCAGCCGTCGGCAACAAGCCCATATCCGTTGCGCATTCGCTTCCCGCCCCACCACAGCGCCCCGTAGGGTCGGCCCCGCCGCGATCGACCTCACCCACTTCGGGGGTGCGATGCTGGCTCTGCTCATGGCGTTCGCCACCGCCTGCGGCGTGCTCCAACTCGCCGCCCTGGGCTCGGCGACCCGTACCGTACGGCTCGGCACCCTCGCGCTGGCCGTCGGATCCGGTCTGTACGGCTGCGCGATGATCGCCGTGCTCCTCCAGTTCGTCTACACCCGCTCCCTGTCCGCACTCACCGGCCGCGGACTGAACGACATCGTGACGATCGCCGGCTACACGGTGGACCCGGTCCTCGAAGAGCTGGTCAAGATCACGCCGCTCGTGGTCATCGGCTGCCGATCGCGGGCCAGGGTGCAATGGCGGCTCACGGACCACCTGCTGGTGGGGTCCGCGCTGGGCGCCGGATTCGGGCTGATGGAGGCGTTGCTCTACTATGGCGGCCGATCCGGTGCGGCACTCGCTTTCCCATAGGGGTGGCGGCTGCCGAGCGGCATCAAGCCCTCCTACATCCCAGGTGTCGAACAGGCCCTGACCTCGTGGTTACCGGCGCCGTACTCCGTGTCCGAGATGTTCCCGAGCGGCCCCGACACGGGCTTCCACATCGCGTGGTCGGCGCTGGCCAGCCTCGGCGTGGGGATGCTGCTGCGTTGGCGCGGTCCTGCCCGGCTGCTCGGGTTCATGCCGCTGGTGCTGGTCGCGGGCGCGCACGCCGCGCACAATTTCGACGTGGCTCGCACAGCACGCAGCACGGTCGGAGATGCGCTCGCGCAGCCGTTCGTCGCGGTCGAGCCGCTGCTTGGCCTCTGGCCGTTCCTCGCGCTCGCCTTCGCGATCTGGTCCGACAGCAGAGCGCTGCGACGGGGCAAGGTCGCCTCCCCCCAACTCCTGCTGGCGGGTGAACGCCCTACCGCGTTGTCGTCCCTGGCCACGGTCGGGCGTTATGCGCTGATCCGCCCGCCGTGCACCGCGATGGTCGCCCACCGGTACGTGCTCCTGCGCCGCACCGCCTGGTACGCAGGCCGCGCAGCGGAGCGCGACCTGGCGTCCGCCGCATGCGCCAAGATGCAGGCCAGCCCCACCTTCATATCGTGGCGCGGGGTCGGCCTGCGCGCCGGCCTGTCCCAGCGTCTCTCCGGCCGCGGCCGGAGAGGGCCATGGATGCTGCTGATCTGGGCTGTCCTCGCCCTCCCGGTGCTGGCGTACTTTGTGCTGGGCGCCACACCGGAGCTGGCCGACGTTCAGCGAGCGCTGGCAGGACCGGTGGTCTTCCCGCTGCTTCTCGCCCTGTCCGGGGTCGGGCTGGCCCTGGTGATCTGGCACCTGGCGATCGCCGTGCGCAGCCTCGCCCTGGCCTGGCGCGACACCCTGACCGAGCGCGCCACCAGAGTGCAGTTACGCCTCCTGGCCGGAACGGGAACGCTGCTGCTCGGTGCCGTCACCCTCACCTCCTGGCTCAGAGGTGCCCGCCCTGACCAGCACGTCATCTCCAACGCACATGTCCTCAACGCCCTGAACGACCTCCTGCTGTACGGCGGGCTCGCGCTGTTGCTGGCCGGGTTCGTCCTCTTCCCACCCGCGGGCCTGATCGGCCTGGCGGGCGGCGGCCTGGTCGCGGTGCCCACCATCACGACCGGCTTCATCACCTTGGAGGCACTCGGCTTCACCGGCATCCTGCTCTCCCAAGCCACTCCGGAACAGGGCGGCGACAACGGAGAGTCCGGCGGCGGCTCGCCCAGCGCCGCCGAGCAGGCGCGCTTGCACGATCTCGGCGTGGACCCGGCCACCGGGCAGTTCCGGCCGGTCGAGATGGAGACCGCGCAACGGATCGAGCAACAGCTCGGCCTCACCCTCACCCGGTCCAAGCATGTCGGGGCCGACTGGCTGGACAGCAAGGGCGTAACCTACGACGCGGTAGGCAATTTCCCCAGCCAGTTCTTCGACAGGCAGCGGCCGCGTCTGCAACAAGCGATCCTGGATCATCTCCAGAAGGTGGATCTCGTCCCCGTGGACGTCAGCAAGTTCACGCCGGGGCAGGTCGCGAAGGTCCAGCAGTTCATCCAGAATCTCGGCCCGCGGGTCTTCTTGGTAGGTGCATGATGGCCGGAGCTATCGCTCTATCGCCGGACAAGATGTGGACATCGGCCGGTTGGCTCTTCGACTGGACCATCCGGTTCGTCGCGCGGGAGGTGGACGATCCGCAGGTGACGGCAACTGTGGAGGAGATCCTCCGGGAGAATCTCGGCCTGTTCGATCTCGACCTGCTGCCCGCAGGGCTGAGGGAGACCGTTCTCCGTAAGCTGCGCGACGACCTCGTTCCGGTTGCGGCGGCCACGCTGCCCAGCACCGTGCCGGAACGGAAAGGCGTTCTGGAATATCTTGACGGGCTGTCACGGCTGGCTCGGGAGCTCGCTGAACCATGAAGACGACGGGTTTCGGTCATCGCGACAGGCGTACGGCCAGGACTCCCGCAGTCAACCCCACCGCCACCCCTTCAGCGATCGGTCCGAGCGCCAGTGCCTCGTGCTGGACGGGCACCACTCGCAGGCACGCGCCCGTCGCCGGGTCCCACAGGCGTACCGTGCGGTCGTAGCTGGAGGTGGCGAGGAGCGTGCGGCCGTCCAGGAGCACAGGGCAGGCGGCGCTGACGGTGTCGGTGTGACCGTGGAAGACGTGCAGGCAGTCGCCCGAGTCCAGGTCCCAGAGCTTGGCCGTCCGGTCGCGGCTGGTGGTCGCCAGGAGGGGGCGGTGGTCGTAGGGGAGGAAGCACAGGCCGGTGACCGCCGCTCGCTCGTGTGCGACGAAGACGCTCTTCGTGGCCCCGGTGGCCGGATCCCACAGGCGGACGGTGGTGTCGCGGCTCGCGGTGGCGAGCAGCGCGGACGGAGGGACGGGGCAGGCGGCGGTGACCGTCCCGGCGTGGCCGGTCAGGGTGCGGAGGGGCGTGCCGGTGGCCGGATCCCACGTGCGTACGGTGTGATCGCGGCTCGTCGTCACCAGCACTTCGCCCACTGCGCACACGGCTTGGACGGGTTTGTCGTGGCCCGTGAGGACGTGGAGGCACTCACCGGTGGACGGGTCCCAGACCCGTACGGTCTTGTCGTCGCCGGCGGTCGCCAGCAGGGTGCGGTCGTTCGCGGTGACGGCGCAGGCCGCGTTCACGGTGAACGTGTGCCCGGCCAGGGTCCGCAGGTGAGTGCCGTTCTCCGGGTCCCAGAGGTGCACCTTGCCGTCCCGCCCGGTCGTCACCAGCGCCGGACGCTCGTTCACGGTGATCGGGCAGAGGCCGGTCACGCCGTACGGGAGCAGCCGGTGCGGCCGGAGCATCGTGGCGGCGTCGGCCGGCCACAGGTGCACGGTGCGGTCGTTCCCGGTCGTGGCCAGCAGCGGTTGACCGTCGGCGTTCCCGGTCGTGGCCGGCAGCGGCTGGCCGTCGGCGTTCGCGGTCGTGGCCGGCAGCGGCTGGCCGTCGGCGTTCGCGGTCGTGGCCGGCAGGGGTTGACCGTCGGTGTTCCCGGTCGTGGCCGGCGAGGGCTGGGCGTCGATGGTGAAGGCGCAGGCTGAGGTGACCGCGTCCGTGTGGCCGCCGAGGCTGCCGGCCTGCTCCCCGGTCACGGGATCCCAGATGCGGACGTATCGGTCGCCGCCCGTGGTGGCCAGCAGCGTGCGGCCGTCCACGGTGAGGGCGCACGCGTGGGTCACCTCGCTGGTGTGGCCGGTCAGGGTGTGCAGGCAGGCGCCCGTGGCCGCGTCCCACAGGCGGATGGTCCTGTCGCGGCTGGCGGAGGCGAGGAGCGTGCGCCCGCCGGCGGTGAGGGCGCAGACGCCGGTGACACGCCGGGCGTGTCCGGTGATCCCCTCCGTGTGCCCGGTGAACGTGTGCAGGCGGACGCCGGTGTCCGGGTCCCACAGGAGGATCGTGCGGTCCTGGCTGCCGGTGGCGAGCAACGGGCGGCCGCCGAGGGTGAGGGCGCAGGAGGAGGTGAGCCCCTGGGCGTTCCCGAACAGGACGCGCAGGCAGAGGCCGGTCGCCGGGGCCCAGATCCGGGCCGTCCCGTCGTCGCTGGTGCTGACCAGCAGCGTGCGGTCGTCCGTGGTCAGCGTGCACAAGCTGGTGATCCCCTGGAGGTGGCCCCGGCAGGTCCGCAGGTGGGCGCCCGTGGCGGGGTCCCAGATCCGGATGGTTCCGTCCATGCCGGCGGTGGCCAGCACGGTCTGACCGGCGGTGGTGAGCGCGCAGACGGCGGTGACCTTCGCGGTGTGCCCGGTGAGGGTGCGGATCGGCGTGCCGGTGGCCGCGTCCCACAGACGGACGGTTCTGTCCGAGCTCGTGGTGGCCAGGAGCGTCCGTCCGCCGACGGTTACGGCGCAGGCGCTGGTCACGGAGCCGGTGTGGCCGGTGAGGACGGTCTCCACGAGGCGGGGCTCGGCTTGTGCCCACAGCGCCCGGTACGGGGAGGGATGCGGCATTCGCTGGTAGGTGTCCCCGAGCGCGCCCAGGGCTTCGGCGATGCTCAGCGCTCCCAGCCGCTCGTCCGCGTTCATGGTCATCGCCTGCGGGGCGGAGCGCAGCAGCCGTGAGCGCCGCCGGCCCTGCGGGGTGACCGCCTTGCGGGCCGGCGGTATCAGGCGGGTCAGATCCGCATGCAGCGGGTACGAGTCCACGGCCAGCAGCTCGTCGACCACGCCGCCCATGGCCGCGTGCAGCGGCAGCGAGCGCAGCAGGTAGCCGGGGGCGGACTCCCAGCCGGTGCGTCCGCCGTGCTCGATGAAGGCCCTGGCGAGCGCCCGCTCATCGTCCTCGCGCGGGCTGAGCTCCTCCCTGGCCGCCCGCAGCGTGTCGTTCAGTGCCTGGTGGAAGAGCCGATACACGCGCCCGGACTCGACCAGGAAGTTGGCGGCCGAGGACCGCGCGAACCGCACCAGGGCGTCCCGGTCCTGCGCCTTCCCGTACAGGGCCTGGATCGCCGTCAGCCACAGCTCGGCCGTCAGCCCCGGCGCCTGCGCGAACGCCAGCGCGGTCAGCAGCTCACCGGCCTCCGGCCCCAGCTTGGACAGGTAGTCGCGCAGCGCGCCGTCCACCGTCGGGCTGAACGACAGCTCGTCAGGCCCGGCGGCCACGGTGTCGTGCAGGCCGTGCGAGCGGGCCATGAGCCCGGCGACCAGGAAGTTCCCCTCCGACAGTGTCGCGATGCGGCCGGCGAGCGGCCGGGCGGACTCGTCGTCCCGGTAGGGGTTGCCGTCGGCGCGCGCGAGCTGGAGCGTGGTCAGGGCGTACTGGGCGAGGTCGGCCTCGTGGAACAGCGCGGGATCGTCCAGGTCGAGCACCTCGCCCGCCCGCCCGAACCGCAGCAGCAGATCACCCTCGTCATCGCGGCGCCGGCAGCCCACCACGACCTGGACGTCCGGGCACGTCTCCGCCAGCGGCACCACGAGGCCGCCGATGAGCTCCCTGGCCTGGGCGGGCGTGGCGGCCTCGTCGAGCGCGTCGATGACCAGGTTCAGCCGCGGCCCCGCCTCCAGCGCGGAGACCAGGTCCTCCAGCCGCTCCGGCCGCGGGACTCCGGCGGCGCGGGCGATCTCGGCGGCGACGTCCAGCGCGGTCTTGCCCTTGGCGTGCACGGCGCAGCCGACCGAGCCCGGCGTCGCGCGGACGGCGGTGTCGGAGGCGGGCAGCTGCGCTCGGAGGGCCGGGTCGGCGGTGGTGACGATGCGGCCGAGCACCGCCGATTTCCCCGCACCGGGCGAACCGGTCACCACGAGCGCGCTGTAGGCGGGCGTGTCGCCGTCGAGCCGGGCGACGATGCGGCTCAGCGCTTCGGCGCGCCCGGTGAACCGGTGGCCGCGTTCGCTCTCCCTGGATACCCCGCGCGCCCGTGGCCGCCAGTGCCGGCCGGCCTCGGGGTCGTCGGTCAGCGACCAGCCCCAGGCCGTCATGGCGAGATCGCCCGCCCGCTCCGCCCGGAACCCCAGCCTGGCCTCGGGCAGCAGCCGGTCGGCCGCGTGCAGGGTCAGGGCCAGGCCGCCGCCCCGGGTGCCGTCGTACCGGCCGAGGATCCCGACCACGGCCTGGTGCTCCTCTGACCACAACCCGGAGCCGCTGAAGCCGCGGGCGAGCGGGCTGGGGGAGTCGGTGTGCAAGGCCACCCATCCGTACGCGGCCTGCGCGCCGACCGTGCCCGCGGCATGGGTGGCGAACGGGCTGCCGTCCGGGAATCCGTACGCCGACCAGCGGGTGCCCTGCAACGCCGCGTCCTTCACGCGGGCCAGCGGGGCCGGCTCCACGTCGGGCGGCTGCGGGACGTCCAGGTCGAGGAGCGCCACGTCGGCCTCGACCTCGTCCCGCCGGCCACCGCACCTGGCCGGGAACATGGTGAAGCCGTCGTCCGAGAGGGGGAAGCGGACCCAGCAGATCCCGTTTCGCGGTATCACGTGCGCGCTGGTCAGCACCTGTCCGTCGGCGACGAGCAGGCCCGAACCGGCCGGGGACGTCCCTGCCTCGTCGGCGAACACCGCGACCAGCCACGTACGAACAGGCACAAGCCCACCCTAGGCAGACGCGACCAGATCGCGCGGCGAAACGTCTCGTCACCCGAGCGGTTCAGCAGGGTGGCCGGTCGGTACGGGTCCTGCCGTTCATCGCGGCCTCCAGCATGCCGGCGGAGGAGAAGAAGGCCTCCCGCGTCACCTTCTTCTCCCAGACGCCCCGCGCGCACCGCCGGAAGACCTCGCTGAACTGGGCGTAGTAGGGCGACTTGGGCCGCGGCCTGGCGTGCTCGATGGACTTCCTGATCTCCGCGGCCAGCGTGGCCAGCTCGTCCAGGCTCGGGTTGGTGATGTCGGAGCCGTCCTGGCGCGGGCACGAGGGCCCGCCGCCGGCCTGGTACGTCTCGTACACCTCGGTGAGCACGGGCCCGTAGCCGCCGCAGGCGTACAGCCGGCCCTGCGCCTCCTGGCTGGTGAGCCGGTCGATCAGGCGCAGAGCCGGGGCCACTTTGTCGGGCTTGATGTGTTTGGAGAGGGCCAGTACGGAGCCGCCGAGCACGCCGCCGCCCGTGGCCGGTGCGTGCACGTCGAACAGCAGCCTCATGTCCTGGCCACGCATCCGCGGGTCGGCCGCGAGCTGGTGGAACGCGATCGGCCAGTTGCGCATGTACGACACCGGCTGCCCGCCGATCCGGCCCTCCTTGAAGGCCACGATGCTGCCGTCCTCGTCCGCCTGAAGCGATTCGCGCAGTACGGCGGCGCTGTCGTCCGTACTCGACAAGGCGCGGCCGGCCGCCGTCAGAGCCGCCCACGTGTCGTCGTCGAGGGCCACCTCGTCGTCGCCGTCGAGCACCGTTCCGCCGCCGAACTCGATCATCTCCAGGAAGTTGATCGTGCCCATCTCCTTGTCGTTGAGCTGCAGCAGGTAGCCGCCGGAGCGCTGGTCCAGCCGGCGGTACTCCAGCGGCGCGTCGGCGGCGAACGGAATGCCGTACTGCTTCCCGTCGATCTGCCCGGCCTCCAGCGGGCCGGTCATGAAGCGGCCCGCCCGATCGTCCAGGTCGATCGGCTGGATATAGCCGTGCCTGGCGAACTCGGCCACCCACGCGACGTCGAGCACGAGGACGTCGTACGCGCAGCTGCCCGACTGGGCCAGCGCCGCCATCTGGGCGCGCCGGACGTCGGTGCTGTTGGAGACCTCCAGCAGCTTGGCGGGGGGATCTCCGGCGGGCTTGAGCAGATCGTTCCACTCGTCGAACACCTCGCGCCGCACGCTGCCCGTGCTGATGTCGTCGCCGGTGGCCACGACCAGCTCGCCGTCCTGGCCGCCGCATTCCTCCTGGGGCGTGGACGGCACGGCGACGGGGGTGACCGGGGCCGACGTCGGCCCCGGCTGGGACGGCCCGTTCGCCGCGCGGGACTGCAGCAGCAGGAGCAGCAGCATCAGCGCGGCCCCGCAGCAGAGCGCCCAGAGGACGTGGTTCTTCAGCAGCCGCGTCATCGCCACCCCCGCACGGTGATGAGGGCCCGCGTGATCGCCTCTTCCGCCCCGGTGCCGGCGGTCACGCAGGTGTACGGCTTCCGGGTGCCCCGCAGCGTGGTCACGGCGCACTGGTCCTGCCCGAAGACGATCACGTACAGGCCCGAGACCGTGGGAGCGGCCTTGAGCGCCCCGGCGATCGCCTGCCCGGCGTCGCCGCCGCCCTCGTTGTCGAACAGGCGGCCGTCGGTCAGCAGCACGACCGGCGCGGCCACCGCCTCGTCACCCGTGCCGAGCAGGGTGAGCCCGGCCGAGGCGGGGGCGTCCCACTGGTCGAACGCGGCGTTCTCGATCGTGGAGGCCACCGTGCCGAGCTGCTGGCGGCGGCTCTTGGCGGCGATGCCGGTCACCTCGGCGGGCCCGTCCCTGGTCCGGGCGTGCAGACCGAACACCTGGAGCTCGTCGCGCGGCCCGAGCATCCTGCTCTGGGCGCGTAACGCCTCGGCGGCCTGGACCCGCACCGGGCGATCCGCCGATCCCGACGTGTCCACGATCAGCCGCAGGTCGAGCAGCGGACGCAGGCGGTCCAGCAGCAGCTTCTTCAGCTGCCCGACCTTCTCCCCGTCGACCTCGACCTTGCTGGGCACCGGCACGTTGGGGAACAGCGGGTGGCCGCGCAGCCACGTGCCGAACCGGTCGACCAGCTCCTCCCGCTTGGGCGAGCGCTGCCCCGGCCAGGTCACCTTCACGTAGCGGTAGTCGAGGGTGCTCAGGCCGTGGTGACGCACCGCGATGAGGCGGGTGCGCTCGCCGGTACGCGGGCAGCCCTCGACGAGGCCGGCGTTGAAGTCGTCCACGCTGTGGCCCGGCACCAGCAGCGCGACCTTGGGATCTTGTTCGGGCCGGCTGGTGAGGTCGCCGAACGCGCACAGCAACGAGGTGACCGTGTCCGCGCCGAGCCCGTTCTCGACGAGCTGCTGCTCGGCCTCCTTGTACGCGCCCACGGCCAGCTCACGCTCGCGGAACACGTCGGCGGTGCCGATCAGCGCCGCCACGGAGGTCTCGGGGAACGGCCGGGCGACGGTCATGCCCATCTTCGTCGTCAGGATGTCCCAGACCTGGCGGAAGGAGTATTCGCCGGGATCGGACATGTGCTTGCCCAGCTCAGCGCGCCGCTGCTCGGTCATCGCCAGGACGAGCTGATCCTTCCCGACGCCCGCGTCCGACGCGCCGTCGCCCAGCGGCCTGAGCCCCAGTGCCCTGAGCTCGGCCGGCTCAGCCCGGGAGGTGGCGACCCAGGCGTCGGGCTGCAGGTCGTACAGCCGGGCGTACGGCTGGCCGCGACGGTCCTCCCGCCACTCCCAGTTGTTGTCGAAGGCGTCCGCGAGGTGGACGGGAGGCGGCACGACGGCCACGGTCATCCGGAGCGCGGGGCAGCCGTCGCGCTGGTTGTCCCGTACGTACCGCTGTGTGCGGTCGCTGAGCTCGGTCACGTTCTCCGGCGCGGTCACCAGCCGCAGCTCGGTGGGCGCCGGGCACTGGTCGTTCGCGGTGACGGCGTGCCCGAAGGCCCATGCTCCGGCGGCCGCCGCCGCTCCGGCCAGCACCCACAGGCCGAGCAGGATCCTGCGCGCGTGCCTCTCGCAGAAGCGGCGTAACGCGGGGATGTGCAGCAGGGCCCAGACGACGGCCCCGATCGCCACGGGCAGCGCCAGCCGTACGGGGAGGGGCAGGGTGGCGGACAGGTCGATCCACGGCGCGAGCCCCCAGCTCACGACGACGCCGGCGAGGGCGCCGATCAGGGCGGCCGTCAGCGAGGTGCCGATCCGCTGCCGGCCGGGCTCCGTCGAAGGTGCCGGGTTCTCGTCGGGGAGGCTCATGAAGGGACTCCCTTGGTGTGACCGGGATCACTTCGAGCCTAATCCGCTTCCCCCGTCTCTGCGGGCTGGTGAGCAGGAGTGGTGTACGTCACGGTTCGAGCTCGGAGTGCCGGCGGCTGTAGACGAAGTAGACGATCAGCCCGATCACGAACCAGGCCATGAACCGCAGCCAGGTCAGCGGCGCCAGGAAGGTGATCAGCCAGATCGAGAAGACCACCCCGATCGCCGGCACCCACGGCATCGCCGGCGTCCGGAACGCCCTGGGCAGCTCAGGATGCTGATAGCGCAGCACGATCACCGCGATGCACACCACCACGAAGGCCAGCAGGATCCCGATGTTCGTCAGCTCGGCCGCCTCCCTGATGGGCAGGAACCCGGCGATCACCGCGGAAGCGACGCCCACGATCCAGGTGACGCGCGTGGGCACCCGCCGTACGGGATGCAGCTTGGCGAACCAGCGCGGCAGCAGCCCGTCCCGGCTCATCGAGAACCAGACCCGGGTGACACCCAGCATGAACGTGAACATGACGGTCAGGATGCCGACGATGGCCCCCACGGCGATCAGGGTCGCCAGCCCCGACAGCCCGACCGACGCGAACGCCGAGGAGAAGCCGCTCTCCGGGTCGATTTCCCGATAATTCTGCATACCGGTGAGCACGAGCGTGGCCAGCACGTACAGCACCATGGAGATCGCCAGCGAGTAGATGATCGCCTTGGGCATGTGCCGCGTGGCGTCCTTCGACTCCTCGGCGGCGGTGCTCATCGCGTCGTAGCCGAAGACGGCGAAGAACACCGTGGCCGCGCCCGTGATCGCCCCGCCGACGCCGAACGGGAAGAACGGCGTGTAGTTGGCGGTGTTCACGTAGAAGAAGCCGACCACGATCACCAGCAGCACCACGGCGACCTTGACCGCGACCACGAACGTCTCGAACCGGGCGGCGGTGCGGATGCCGAGGTTCAGCAGGAAGGCGATCAGCAGGCACAGCACCACCGCGAACAGATCGACCACGTGCCCCTCACCCGTGCCGGGCGCGCCCAGCATCCAGGCGGGCAGATCGACGCCCAGCTGCTCGACGAGGAACCCGAAATAGCCGGAGATGCCGATGGCCACGACCGCGACGATGGCGGTGTACTCCAGCAGGAGGTCCCAGCCGATGAACCAGCCCACGATCTCGCCCAGGACCGCGTACCCATAGGTGTAGGCCGACCCGGCCTTCGGGATCATTCCGGCGAACTCGGCGTACGACAGCGCCGCCGCCGCGCTGGCGACCCCGGCGATCAGGAACGACACGAGCACGGCAGGACCGGCCGTCTGATTGGCGACCGCGCCCGCGAGGGCGAAGATCCCGGCGCCGATGATGCCGCCGACCCCGATCGCGGTGAGTTGCCACAGGCCGAGCGACCTGGACAGCTCGCCCTCGTGCTCGGTGGCGATCAGTTCCACCGGCTTACGGCGGAAGACGCTCCGCGAAGAGACCATGACACCACTCCTGAGCTGGCATTACACCACTCTTTCCCGCCTGCTCAGGTCCCAAGCGCCATGTCGTTGTCGACGTGCCGCTCCTGGTCGCGGCGCGGCTCCGGCGGGCCCAGCTCGGGCGCGGCGGGGGCGTCCGTCACGGCCGCCGGCCGCTTCTCGGAGGACCCGGAGCTCTCCCCGGCCGGCCGCTCCTCGGAGGACGCGGCGCTCTCCCCTGCCGACGCTGCCGAGCGCTCGAAGAACCGCAGCAGCTCCACGGGCACCGGCATGACCAGCGTGGAGGTCTTCTCGGCCGCCACCTCCACGACGGTCTGCAACAGGCGCAGCTGAAGCGCGCCCGGCGTCTCGGTCATGATGGCGGAGGCGTCGGAGAGCTTCCGCGCCGCCTGGAACTCTCCGTCCGCGGTGATCACCCGGGCCCTGCGCTCCCGCTCGGCCTCGGCCTGACGGGCGATGGACCGTTTCATCCCCTCGGGAAGATGCACGTCCTTGATCTCCACCCGGTCGATGTGAATGCCCCAGCCGAGCGCCGGACTGTCGATCATCAGTGCCAGACCCCTGTTCAGCTCCTCCCGGTTGGAGAGCAGATCGTCCAGATCGCTCTTCCCGATGATCGAGCGCAGCGAGGTCTGCCCGACCTGCTCGATCGCGAACAGGTAGTTCTGCACCGCGATGGCCGCCCGCAACGGATCCTCGACCCGGAAATAGGCGACGGCGTCCACCTCGACGGACACGTTGTCGCGGGTGATGCACTCCTGCACGGGCACCGGCAACGTGACGATCTGCACGTTCACCTTCTTCATCCGGTCCACGACCGGAATGAGCAAGGTGAGGCCCGGCTGGCGAATCTCCCGCTGAACCCTCCCGAAGCGGAAGACCACGCCGCGCTCGACCTGACCGACGACCTTGATGCCGCCGACGACCAGGAAGACCGCGATCACGACGATCACTGCGAGCACGATGATTGTGACCATGGCTTGTCCCCTCCCTCAAGGCTAGATCCGGGGAGCGGCCCGAGTCGGTACGGAAATGGTCAAGTCCTGGTCAGCGCCCGGCTCCGCCCGCTGCCCCGACCCGCGCTCTGGTATCGGGGCGAGCCGCGGCGTAGCGTGAGCGGGACGCCTGGCGTGCCGGCGCCTCCCCATGACGGGAAGGGAGCCGGATGGCGGCGGTCTCAGCAGGATCCGGCAGGCTCGTCCCGCTGGTGGGCGTGGCCGCCGCACTGGCGGCGAGCCTCGCGGGGTCGATCGCGCTCGCCGTGGCCGGCGGCACCGCCTTCGCGCATGCGGCGCTGATCTACTGGCTCTCCCTGTCGTACGGCCTCAGCGGCCTGGTGGCCTGGTGGCGCCGCCCGGCCAACCGGATCGGCCCGTTACTGATCTGTACGGGGTTCGCCACCCTGGCCACGACGCTGAGCTGGGCGGGCGACGGGTTCCCGCACCGCGTCGGGCAGGCGATGGACCTGCTGCCGGTGGTGCTGATCGTGCACGTGTTCCTGGCCTACCCGGCGGGACGGCTGCGCGGGCGCTTCGATCAGGCGCTCGTCGTCGCCGGCTATGTCGCGGCGATCGGGGTGCAGGCGGTCGTGGTGGCGATGGGCGGTCTCGATCCGCAAGGGCCGGCCGGTGCGCGGCTGCTCCATGACGTGGAGCTCGTGGTGATCAGCGGTGTGGCGCTCGCGGGGGTGGGGCTGCTGGTCGTCCGGCGGGTGGCCGGTGGGCGGCCGTTGCGGCGGTCGATCGCCCTGCTGGTGGACTCGTTCGCGCTCGGGCTGGTGATGATCGCCGTGCTGCTGCTGGCCGGGGTGTTCGGCGGTCCGCCGTTCCCGGTGATCCAGCGGGTCGGTCTCGTCGTGCTCGGCCTGGCGCCGATCGCCTTCCTCGCGGGGCTGCTGCAGGCGCGGCTGGCCAGGACGGCGCTGGGGGAGCTCGTCGTGGCCCTGCGGGCCGAGCCGGTGGATCTGCGTGCGCTGCTCGCCCGGGCGCTGCGGGATCCGTCGCTGTCGCTGGTGTACTGGCTGCCGCAGTTCGACAGCTGGGCCGACGAGGACGGCCGGGCGTTCGTGCTGCCTGCCGACCCGGCTCGGGTCACACCGATCCACCGTGCGGGGCAGCAGATCGCGGCCCTGGTCCACGACCCGGCGCTCAAGGACGAGCCCGAGCTGCTCGACGCGGTGGCCGCCACGGCCGCCATCGCGCTGGAGACCGGCCGCCTGCAGGTCCAGCTGCGGGCCAGCGTCGACGAGCTGCGCGGCTCCCGCGTACGGATCATCGAGGCCGGCCAGAAGGAACGCCAGCGGCTCGAACGCGATCTGCACGACGGCGCGCAGCAGCGGCTCGTGGCGCTCTCGCTCGGCCTGGGCGTGCTGCAGGGCAGGCTCGACGGAAACGCCGAGGCCGAGGCGCTGCTGGCCGAGGCCAGGTCGGAGATCGCCGTCTCCCTCGGAGAGCTGCGCGACCTCGCGCGCGGCCTGCATCCGGCGGTGCTCACCGCGCACGGCCTGGCCGTGGCGCTCGAATCGCTGGTCGCGCACGCGCCGGTGCCCGTTCGCCTGACCCTGGGGGTGGACGGGCGCGTCGCCGAGCCGGTCGAGGTGGCGGCGTACTACGTGGTGTGCGAGAGCCTCACCAACATCGGCAAGCATGCCCGGGCGGCCGGGGCCATCGTGAGCGTCGTCCGCGAGGGCGGTCACCTGGTGGTCGAGGTGGCCGACGACGGCGTGGGCGGCGCCGACGCGGAGGGGGGCAGCGGCCTGCGGGGGCTGGCCGATCGGGTCGAGGCGCTCGGCGGATGCCTGCGCGTGTGGAGCCCGCGCGGCGGCGGCACCCGGGTGCGGGCGGAGCTGCCATGCGAGTAGCGATCACCGAGGACAGCGTTCTGCTGCGTGAAGGGCTCGCGCGGTTGCTCGGCGATGCGGGGTTCGACGTGGTGGCGCGCTGCCGCGATGCCACCGAGCTGCGTCAGGTGCTGCTCGTCCAGGTGCCCGACGTGGTCATCGTGGACATCCGGCTGCCGCCCACGCACACCGACGAAGGGCTGCGGGCCGCCGTGGAGATCAGGGCCGCGCATCCGGGCGTCGGGGTGCTGGTGCTGTCGCAGTACGTCGAGCTCGGCCTGGCCATGAAACTGCTCGCCGACTCGGCGGAAGGCGTCGGGTACCTGCTCAAGGATCGCATCAGCGACATCCCCGACTTCCTGCAGTCGGTACGGCGGGTCGCGGCCGGCGGCTCGGCCATCGATCCGATCATCGTCTCCACCCTCCTGTCGCGGCAGCGGAACGAGGACCCGCTCGCCCAGCTGACGCCCAGGGAGCGGGAGGTGCTGGAGCTGATGGCCGCGGGCAACTCCAACCAGGGGATCGCCGACCGTCTCGTGATCACGCTGCGGGCCGTGGAGAAGTACGTGTCCAGCATCTTCGGCAAGCTCGGACTCCCGGCCACCGGCAGCGAGTCCCGGCGGGTGCTGGCGGTCCTGCTGTTCCTGCGTACATAAGGTGCCGATCACTTGACGACGGCGGTCGCCGGGGCGGTCCGCCAGGCGGCACGGTCGAAGACGACGACGGCCACGGCCACGACGGTCCAGGCGGCGAAGCCGAGCCACTCCATGCGGGCCAGGTCCGTGCCGGTGAAGCCGATGTTGCCCAGGGTGATCGTGCCCTGCGTCACGTGGAAGAGCAGCACGAGCAGCAGGCTGCCGCCGGTGTGGTTGAACAGCCAGACGTAGACGAACGTGATCACGAACGTGGCCGGGAGCCCGATCAGTGACTCGCCCGGTATGACCATGGTCGGCAGGTGCCACAGTGCCACCAGGACGCCCAGGATCGAGGCGCTGACCAGCGGAGAATGCGTGCCCTGAAGCCGCGGCACCGCGTACGCCCGCCAGCCCGGCTCCTCGCCCATCGGGCCGTCCATCGGGTTGACCAGCCGCACCGCGAACAGCATCGCGAAGCTCGACAGCGACAGCGCGCCCAGGTCGGGGGCGTGCGCGCCGAAGAGGGCGACGTTCGCCCAGGAGGTGCCGGCGATGACCGCGAGCGGCAGGCCGAGCGCGACCGCGTACCAGATCCAGCCGACGCGCCAGCGCAGCAGCCGGCCGCCGAGCTCGCGCAGCCCGGCCGGACCTTCGGTGAGGGAGAGGATGATCAGCGCGGCGAGGAGCGGCCCGGCGGGCACGAAGCCCGGCTCCGCGCTGATGCCGAACGCCTGCAGCGGCCAGGCCCACCACGACAACGCGAACGCCAGGACGAAGAAGGCGGATAACCGGTGGCGCCGGAGCCACGTCTGGGCCGGTACGGGCGGGGATTCGTCGTGCACGATGCGGGTTTTCATGCCTCGACACTCGCATCAGGCACGGTCGCGGGTAAGCCGGGTGACCGGCCGTTCCCTAGGGCGGGTTTCTGGTCGCCGCTCCTCGCGCGTTACCGGCTTTCCTCGCCTTTTGCTCGAATTGCGGTAATAACGCGAAGGCGGATCGGCTATCCGGCGGACGGCGGGGGAGAGGACGGGCAGGTCCCGACAACGTGGAGGATGCCGAGCCATGTCAGACCTGCTGACCGGAGACTTCTACGAGTTCGAGAACCTGCTCGACGACGAGGAGCGGCGAACCCTCGTCAGGGTGCGCGAGTTCCTCAACGAGCGGGTCGTCCCCATCGCCAACGACTGCTGGGCGCGCGCCGAGTTCCCGCTCGACCTCGTCCAGGGCTACGCCGACCTGGGCATCGCCGGGCTGGCCTACCCCGAGTGCCCGGGGCCGAAGCCGAGCGGGCTGCTGAGCGGGTTCCTGGCGATGGAGATGGCGCACGCGGACGCCTCGATGGCGACGTTCTTCGGCGTGCACACGGGGCTGGCCATGGGCAGCATCGCGGCGTGCGGGTCGGAGGAGCAGCGGGAGCGGTGGCTGCCCGAGATGGGGCGGATGACGAGGATCGGCGCGTTCGCCCTGACCGAGCCGAACAGCGGCTCCGACGTGGCCGGGGGCCTGCGGACCGTCGCCAGGCGGGAAGGGGACACGTGGGTGCTGAACGGGTCCAAGCGCTGGATCGGCAACGGCACCTTCGCGGACCTGATCGTCGTATGGGCGCGTGACATCGACGATGCCCAGGTCAAGGGCTTCGTGGTCGAGCGGGGCACGCCCGGCTGCACCGCCACCAAGATCGAGAACAAGATGGCCCTGCGCACCGTCCAGAACGCCGACATCACGCTGTCCGACTGCCGCGTGCCGGAGGTCAACCGGCTGCAGCGGGCGCTGTCGTTCCGCGACACCGCCAAGATCCTGCGCCGTACCCGCAGCGGGGTCGCCTGGCAGGCGGTCGGCATCATGCTGGCCGCGTACGAGATCGCGCTGCGCTACGCCAAGGAGCGCGAGCAGTTCGCCCGGCCGATCGCCAAGTTCCAGCTCGTGCAGGACCTGCTGGTCAGGATGCTCGGAAGCGCCACGGCGTGCCTCGGCATGGTGGTACGGCTGGCGCAGCTCCAGGACGAGGGCACCTTCCGCGACGAGCACTCCGCGCTGGCCAAGGCGTACTGCACCACGGAGATGCGCCAGGTCGTCGGCCTGGCCCGCGAGCTGCTCGCCGGAAACGGCATCATCCTCGACTACGACATCGGCAGGTTCGTGGCCGACGCCGAGGCGATCTACTCCTACGAGGGCACCCGCGAGATCAACACGCTCATCGTCGGGCGCGCGATCACCGGGTACGGCGCCTTCGTCTGACCGGCTCCACGCCCTCCGGCGGAAACCTCCCGCATACAGGGATGTAACAGGCGTACTCCACGCTCTAGTGACATTCCGGGCCGCCAGGGTTGCGAGGAGAGACATGAGAGTGCCGACGAGCCCGAGTCACGTGCGCGAAGCGCTGATCGCGCGGCTAGGACGGCGCAGCTTCCTGCGCGCCGCCGCGGTCGTGACCGGGACGGGCGGGGGCCTGCTCGTGGCCGGCAGCGCGGCCGGCAGCGCCGCCGCGGCCACGCCGGTGCTGCCGCGGGAGATCCTGCAGCCGCACAAGGGCCCGATCCACGGCCGTCACTACCTGCCGTCGGCGGTCGAACAGGTCCGATGGGGGTACGTCCCGTCGGTCGGCAGCCGGCCGGCGCTGCGGATGCGATCGGGCGAGACGGTCACCGTGGACTCGGTCTCGCACGAGGGCATCCTGGAAGACCAGGGCCGCGACCCGGTCGCCTACTTCGGCGAGCACGGCGTCCCCCGCGCGAACGTGCTCCAGGACGCCGTCGCCATCGCCCGCGACTACGCCACGACGACCCGAAACTTCGACGTGGACGGCCCGCACGTCGTGACCGGGCCGATCTACGTGGACGGCGCGCAGCGCGGCGACGTGCTCAAGGTCGAGATGCTCTCGCTGCTGCCGCGCGTGCCGTACGGGGTCGTGTCGAGCCGGCACGGCAAGGGCGCGCTGGCCAGGACGTCCGGCGGCGGCGCGCCGGACGGGATCACGCTGGAGGAGGTCATGCCGCCCGTCGCGACCGACGGCCGGCCCACGGGCGACCCGCTCCGCTACGGCAACGTGTCGGTGTTCACGCCGGTACGCCGTGGGCGCAAGGGCGTGCCGAGCGGCGTCATGAAGCGCGGGAGGGGCGAGGTGGCGTTCCCGCTGCGGCCGTTCATGGGCATGATGGGGGTCGCCTTCGCCTCCGCCGCGCAGCCGACGGACCCCGCGCTCAACTCGATCCCGCCCACGCTCGGCGGCGGCAACATCGACATCAACCTGCTCGGGGCGGGCGCGACGTTCTACCTGCCGGTGTTCGCGGAAGGGGCGCTCTTCTACACCGGCGACCCGCACCACGCGATGGGCGGCGGCGAGGCGGCGCTGACCGCGATGGAGGGGTCGCTGCGCGCCACGTTCCGGCTCACCGTGTGCAAGGCCGGGTCGGGGGACGCCCCCACCGTCGCCTTCCGCTACCCGTTCGCCGAGACGCCGGACGCGTGGGTGCCGATCGGGCTGTCCGACCCGGACGGGTCCCAGAACGGCCAGGTGAACGACCTCGACGTGGCCATGCGGCGGGCGGTCGTCAACGCGCTCGACTTCCTCGAACACGACCAGGGCATGGACCGGGCCGTCGCCTACGCCTATCTGTCCGCCGCGGCGAACTTCGAGGTGTCCCAGGTGGTCGATCGGACCACCGGCGTGCACGGCGTGATCGTCAAGGACCATTTCGCCGGTTGAGCGGGCTTTATGATCTCTGTACGTCGTCGGCGACATATGTGACGATGATCACCAATCGTCGCGTTCGGCACCATGGAGGTCGTCCATGCAGCACGTCCCTTCCGGCGGATTCAGCAGGCGCGCGTTACTCAGGGCAGGGGGAGGCCTGGCGGCGGTCACCCTCGGCTCCGTTCTAGGCGCTCGCCCGGCGTACGCAGAAGTGCCGGATTCACCCAGGTTCGACCTGGGCGGCGCGGGCGGGAACCCGGTCTGGAAGAAGTCGCTGCACGCCAACTGGGTGATGCAGTCCTTCGCGTACGACAACGTGCACCAGCACATCTACTTCGCGCAGGTGAACTCCCAGAACACCGATCCGGCCCACGCCGGCGACCTGTGGATCACGAAGACCGACACGGCCGGCCGGCAACTGGGCGCCATGACGCTGCACAACTTCGGGCACGGGGTGTCGATCGCGGTGGAGCCGTACAACGGATCGGTCTATCTGTGGACGGAGTGGAAGTCGGGCGACAGCGGGTTCGGCACCAAGATCGGGCGGTTCGCGTTCAAGGACGGCGCCGTGCTGGAGAAGACGAGCGCGGCCGTCCAGGACCGTACGCCGTCGATCGGCGATGAGCTGATCAACCCGCAGCCCGCGATCGACCCCTCCACCGGCCGGCTGCTCGTGCGCTACAAGACCGGCACGGACCTGCCGCGCATCGTCGCGTTCGACCTGGAGGACGCCCGCGCGGGGCGGCTGCTGAGCGAGCATCGCCTGGCGGAGCGGGCCCTGCCGTCGCGCGGCGCGTGGGGGACCGACAACCCGTTCCAGGGCTTCACCGCGTACGGGCGTTACGTCTACCTGCTCGAAGGCCGGGTCAACGGCCCGTCGTACATCACCGTCGCCGACCTCAACGGCGCCGGCCAGTCCGTCGTGATCGACCGCGCGCAGACCTCGGCCGGTGAGTCGCTGCCCGGCCGCGAGCCGCAGGGCATGGCCGTCTGGATGCATGCGAGCGGGCCGCGGCTGGCCTTCGGGTTCCACTCCAACACCGGGGGCGTACGGCAGGCCAGCGTCTTCTACAAGAGCGAGTTCGTCTGATCGGCTGTGGCGCTGATCACCCTTGATGTGTGGATTGCTGCACAGATGATCGTCGCGGGTCTCCGTAATGTTCCTGCTGCCGGGCGAAACCGGCAGTACGGACAACGGGAGGAAGACATGCGTAAGACCCTCGCGATCGCGGCTCTGGCCGGTTCGATGGCCGTGACCGGCCTGGCCCTCAGCCCCGCCGCCGCCCAGGCGCAGACGTCGTCCAGTGTGCACACCGGGACGAGCTGGGGCAAGTTCTTCTCCAGCGACCACAAGGCGTACACGTTCGGCAAGACGTGGAAGTCCGGCGGCAAGGTGTTCACGAAGTGGTACGGCGTGGACAAGGCCGGCGGCAAGAAGGGCTGGGTCTGGTTCGAGTACTACCAGAACGGCGGCTGGCACAAGTTCAACCGCTCCTGGGACGGCAAGGTCACCGGGAGCTGGAGCGGCCGGGGGATCAAGAAGGTCTACACGTTCACCTGCTGGGCCGGCAAGTTCGACAACTGCGGCAAGAAGTACCGCATCTACTGAGCCGTGAGCTGAACAGGGGGGACACCCTTCGGTCGTGTCGGTACGAGATGCGACGATCGAACCTGTCGACCCCCTGAGCGATTGGCGCAGCATGACAGACGAACATGGCCGGAAGGCTCTCGTGGTGCGGGGCGGATGGGAAGGCCACGCCCCCGTCGAGGCCACCGAGCTCTTCATCCCCTTCCTCGAAAAGCACGGGTTCGAGGTGCATCGGGCAGACTCTCCGGCTCCGTACGCGGACGCGGAGTTCATGTCCGGCGTGGACCTCATCGTGCAGTGCTACACGATGGGCACGATCGAGCAGGCGGAGCTGAGCGGCCTGGAGGCCGCGATCCGCGCGGGCACCGGAATGGCCGGCTGGCACGGCGGCATCGCCGACTCCTATCGAAACTCCTCCGACTACCTCCACCTGATCGGCGGGCAGTTCGCCTGCCATCCGGGCAAGGACCCGGCCGAGCGGGCGGGCTCGCAGGCCGACAACTTCGTCCCCTACACCGTCAACATGCTGCCCGTCGACCACCCGATCACCGCGGGGATCGCGGACTTCGACCTGGTCACCGAGCAATACTGGGTGCTGAGCGACGCTTACGTCGACGTGCTCGCGACGACGACCCAGAAAGTACGCCCGTGGGACCCGTGGCACCGCGAGGTCACCTCCCCGGCGATCTGGACCCGGCAGTGGGGCGACGGGCGGATCTTCGTCGCGACCCCCGGGCACAGCGTCGACGTCCTGCAGGATGACAACGTGCGCACCATTGTCGAAAGGGGCCTGCTGTGGGCCAGCCGGTGAACATCGGCGTCGTCGGGTGCGGCGCCATCTCCGCCCAGTATTTCCAGACCATCGACCGGCTCCCGCAGCTCCGGCTGGTGGCCGTGGCCGACCTTGACCTCGATCGGGCGCGCGAGGCGGTGGCGCCCTACGCGGGGGTCGATGTGGTGAGCGTCGCGGACCTGCTCGCGGATCCGCGCGTTGACGTCGTACTCAATCTGACCATTCCCGCCGCGCACGCCGAGGTCGCGCTGCAGGCCATCGCGGCCGGTAAGGACGTCTACTGCGAGAAGCCCCTGGCCGCGACGGCCGAGGACGCCGGGCGGATGCTGCGGGCGGCCGGCGCAGCGGGGGTGCGGGTCGGTTGCGCGCCCGACACCGTCCTGGGCACGGGCACGCAGACGGCGCGCAAGGCGATCGACGACGGCCTGATCGGCAGGCCGGTGGCCGCGACCGCGACGATGCTGACGCCCGGTCACGAGCGCTGGCACCCCAACCCCGACTTCTACTACGTCCCCGGCGGCGGCCCGCTCCTCGACATGGGCCCCTACTACATCACCAGCCTGGTGACGCTGCTCGGCCCGGTGACGACGGTCATCGGCGCCGCCAGCCGGATGCGGGTCAAGCGCACGATCGGCTCCGGCCCCCGTCGCGGCGAGGACATCCCGGTCACCGTCGACACCCACGTCACCGGCGTGCTCGTGCACGACTCCGGAGCGCTGTCCACGCTGGTGATGAGCTTCGACGGCGTGGCGACCAAGGCCCCGAACATCGAGGTGCACGGCGAGACAGGCTCGCTCGTCGTGCCCGACCCCAACCGTTTCGACGGATCCGTCCAGATCTCCCGGCTGGGGGAGACGGGCTGGCACGAGCTGCCCGTGTCGGCCGGCTACGCCGAGGGCGGACGCGGCGTGGGCCTGGCCGACTTCGCCACGACCCCGGCCGGCCGGGAGCCCCGCACCGGCGGCTCGCTGGCCTTCCACGTGCTCGACGTCATGGAGTCGCTGCTGGCCTCGGCGGCCTCCGGCGCGGCGGTGACCATCGCCAGCACCTGTGACCGGCCCGAGCCGGTGTTCCTGGACCCGAGCGACTGGCAGCCCGGCCCGTCGTGATGACGCGCTGCGGGGCCGCCCGGCCCCGCAGCCTCGCTCACTCTCCCGGCACCAGGCGCGCCGGGAAGCCGCCGGTCGCGATCGGCCCCCAGCGGTCCATCGTGATGCGGATCAGCGACTTGTCCTGCCGGCGCATGGCGGCCCGATAGTCGTCCCAGTCGGGGTGCTCACCGGCGATGCACCGGTAATACTCGACGAGCGGCTCCAGGGCGTCGGGCATGTCGAGCACCTCCGCATGCCCGTCGACCTGGACATACGGGCCGTTCCAGTCATCCGACAGGATGCAGATCGACACCCGGTCGTCGCGGCGGACGTTCACCGCCTTGACGCGGTCGGGATAGGTGGACACGACGATCCGCCCGCTCTCGTCCACGCCGCAGGACACCGGTGAGAGCTGCGGCCGCCCGTCGCCGCGGGTGGTCGACAGCATGCCGTGATGCCTGGGCCGGACGAACTCCAGCAGCTCGGGCAGTTCGACGCGGCGGGCGGTCGCGATGTTCGGAGCCATCTCAGATGCCTTTCGGTGATATCGGCTTCCGATCCTTTCATCCGACGGGGTCATGTCGCCCTGGGGACACGAAGGCCCGCAGCTCCGCGCGCAGGTCGCCGTCCGGCGCGACCCGCAGATGCGCGATCACCTGCGGGATGACGCGAAGGCGCAGGCGCTCGGCGGCGTACAGGGCGGCGGAGAAGCGCTCGCGCTCAGGGCGCCGTCCGCCGGCAACCAGGCGGCCACGTCCACGGTCGCCGCCGGCACACCTCTTCGACAAGGACCCACAGCTGCGGCCCTCCCTGTCCGGCACGACCGACTCGCGCCTCCGCCCGATGGCCTCCGGCGGAGCCGTTCTCGCTGGGAACGCTTCCCGCGAAACTGCGGGCAAGTACGGCCAGCGCCGCCCATTCCCGCTCATCCAGCTCCAGCGCCGCGGCCAGGCGCCGCAGCGAATCACTGCGCGGGCGCTGCAGGGCGTCTCCTTCCAGGCGGCGAATGGTCCGGACGTTCAGGCCGGTCTCCGCGGCCAGCTGCTCCTGCGTCAGCAACGCACGCTCCCGCCACCGCCGCAGCAGCGCGCCTAACGTCGGCCTGTTTCCTGATTCCATGGGAGCTCCCAGGGCTGTGTTCGATGGATGCGTCTCACACCAACAGCCTTCCGCCCGGCCGCGTCGTTGACATCCGTCGCGGGGCGAGCCCAGGGATACCCCCTCTGCGGTACGTGGCGCGCCGCGGCAGCCGTGCTCGTACTACGTGGCGACCGTGACGCGGTCATCTATGTCGCCGACGACGACGGCCTGGTCAGGACTTACCGATATTGATCGAGCCGAGCACATCACCAGCCTGAATGACCGGCCCACTGATGTGCGCGTCGCCACCGATCGTGTTGCTTACGTCATGCTTGTGCTGGACGAGGTGGGTCGCGTCAGTCGTCCACGTGGACAGCGCCTGCCCGAACTCGGCATCTGCCTTCGCATGGTCCACCAAGATCTGGGTGATCGCCTCCGGCGAATGTGCGCCAGTGAGCTCCAACGCTGCGGCAGCGGGGGCGTCGTCGCCGAAACGCCTGCGTACGAGGGCGGTCAGTGAGGTCCAGGCGTTCTTGCCGGCTTCTCCGGCGGCGCCCCCGACTATCGCGGTGACGACCGCTGCCAGAGTGGGGATTACGCTCGGGTCCATCGCGCCTCTTTCGATGCGGGAAGTTTTCTCCAGAGTAAAGCCTTTTCTGTGGAGGGATTCCATCCATCGCCGCGAACTGGCCTGACGCAGAATTCTGCCGAAGAGTGGCCGCATATGGGGCAAAAAACGGTAAATGCTGCTGGTGGGGGGCGAGAGGCGGTGCGCGGGCCGTCCGGGTGCCCTTGGAATGGAGATCGACAAATCGCCGGTGGATTGCGGTGCACTAGAGAATCCGTCATCGTGGCACGTGGGTATTATCCCGAGCCAGGCAGGGATTGGTGTCCAAAAGACGTGATGGTGAACCGAAATTTGTCCGAAATTGTGCATAACGATGTGACAGGGGTGGTTCACGGTCCGTTAGTTCAGGCGCGTGATGTATTCGGGGGCGTCCATTTCCATACCGCGGCTTCACTGCCCGTGCCGAGCCAGCTCCCGCCACGGCCGCGCCTGGTTGATCGCGAAGCCGTCATCGCTCAGCTCGACGCCATGCGGGAGGAGCCGACGGATGTCCCGCTCACCGTGTTGATAACGGGCCCTGCGGGCGTGGGGAAGTCCGCGCTGTCCTTGGCCTGGGCGCACATGATCCGCTCTCATTTTCCGGATGGGCAGTTGTACGCCGACCTGCGAGGGCACTCCGGCGGCGACCCGGTGTCCCCTCAGAAGGTGCTGGGCGATTTCCTTCACTCCCTGGGCGTCCCGACGGACCTCATACCCGGAGAATTGGCGCAGCGGGCGGCGCTCTATCGCACCGTGACCCGGGACCAGCGGGTCCTCGTGCTGCTAGATGATGCGATGACCGCCGCCCAAGTGCGCCCGCTGCTCCCCGCCTCGTCGGCGAGCAGCACCGTGGTGACCAGCAGATACCGGCTGGCAGGCCTGCTGATGCAGGGGGTCCGCGGTGTGTACGTCGATCGCTTCGACGTCGAGGCGAGTCTGACCCTTCTTCGCGTCGCACTGGGGAACGACCGGCTGGAGCAGCAGCACGAGGCGGCCTCCGAACTGGTCGAGCTGTGTATGCGGCTGCCGCTGGCCCTGAGCGTCGCGGCGGCGCGTCTGGCCTCACGCCCGAGCTGGCCCCTCCGCGAGATGGTCACCGCGCTGGCCGAAGAGCAGAGAACCCTGGCGGCATTGACGATCGGAGACGATGTGGCACTGCGCTCCGCGCTCGACCTCTCCTATCGGGAACTTCGCCCGGACACCGCCCGGCTGTACCGGCTGCTGAGCCTCTTCCCTGGAGAGAGATTCGGTGGCGATGCGGCAGCCGCGCTGGCCGGCATTACCAGGATGGAGTCGAGGCGGCTGCTGGGGGAGCTGACCGACGCGAACCTGCTGACCGACATATCCGACGGGCGCTATCGCTTTCATCACGCGCTGGTCCGGCTGCACGCCTCCCAGTTGGCCCAGGCCGATGACCAGCGTGAGGTCCGGGACCCGGCAGTCGGCCGCCTGCTCGCCTGGTACCTTGCCACCGCCGCGTGCGCGGAACGCCGGTTGCGGCCCTATCGCACTCAGCTACCCCGGGATGCCGAGCCGCCTCCCGCCGAGGTGACGGATTTCGGCGGCCCTGGTGACGCGCTCGAGTGGCTGGAGTCCGAGCGCGCGAACCTGAGCGCCGCCGTCACTCTGGCGCACGAGCAAG
This sequence comes from Nonomuraea rosea, assembly GCF_039539705.1. Taxonomy (NCBI): domain Bacteria; kingdom Bacillati; phylum Actinomycetota; class Actinomycetes; order Streptosporangiales; family Streptosporangiaceae; genus Nonomuraea; species Nonomuraea rosea. The sequence continues at coordinate 188,103 of NZ_BAABDQ010000014.1, forward strand.
GACGGGAAGCCACCTCATGGCAGCTCGCCGACACCATGTGGGCCCTCTTCCTTTTCATGGGCCATCACGCGGAGCGTCTCGAAGTGGAGGAGACCGGGTTGGCCGCCGCCCGCTCCTGCGGCGACCTGTATGCCGAGGGGAAGATGCTGAACCGCCTCGGACTGAGCCTCAATGCCCTCGGACGCCATGATGAGGCCGTCACGCGCTTCGAGGAGGCGCTGGAGATCTGGCGGCGGCTCGGTGAGCGGGAGAGGGAGGTCGGATCGCTGCGCCGGCTCGGACTGGCTGCCGCCGGGCGCGGTGACCACGCTGTGGCCATCGCCCGGCTCACGGACGCGAGTGCCGCCTATCACGCGCTGGGTGCCGACCGGAAGACGGCTCTGGCTCTGATCGACCTCGCGGGCGTGCTCTTGGAGCAGGACCGTGGTCTGGACGCGGTGGTCCACTTGGAGCGGGCGCGAGACCTGCTGCTTGGCGTCGATGACGCCTATAACCTTGCACGCGCGGGCATCTTTCTTGGCTATGCCCATGCTGCCTCGGGAGATCATGACGAGGCGGATCGGGAGCTGCGCGCCGCGCTGGAGGAGATGGCCGAGCTGGGGTCCTCGGTGGGTCGGGCCGCGGCGCTGGAGGGGTTGGGGGAGCTGGCTGAACGTGCTGGGCGGCGGGGTGAGGCGCGACGAATGTATGAGAATGCGCTAGAAATCATGGGTCAGGACGGATCTATCGGGTATCTCCGCATTAAGGCACGCATTGAGAGCTTTGACCGTGATGGTTGAATTGTCAGAAGATGCGAAAAAGGGCCACCGCTGATGCGCGGTGACCCTATATGATCATGATGGAGTAGTTAACTATCCCATCATGATCCAAAGCAGTAAAAGGTCCATTTCTCACCTATCATGTGCTGTTTTCGGGCAATCATGCCGCTTGGGGGCATGTGGTGTAGCCTATCTGGTAATGGTGCTTCCCGTACAGGCCCAAATCACGCTTTCGCATTCCGTGGCATTTCAAGGCGATCCCGAAGATAGTCTGCTTCTGGTGCACCAAGGCGCTCGAAGAGCGCTAGGGCCTGACGCCATGGTTGCTCGGCGGCCTTCCTGCCTTGTATGAAGAGGAGGACCTCGCCCAGCCCCAGAAGTGAGCTGGCCTCAAGAAACGGGTCGCCGAGCTCGCGAGCAAGATCGAGCGCCCGCTCGTAGCTCTCCCTGGCGAGGGCGAACTGGCCGCTGTGCCGCTGACTGTCGCCGATCCTCTGAAGTGCGCGCGAAGATTCGTACGGATCTCCAATGTCCCGGGCAATGGAAAGCGCCTTCTGGAAATGAATCAGCGCCTCGGCATTGAGGTCCATGCTCAGATAAGTAGACCCGATATTGCTGAGCGTGTCGGCTTCGTGTCTCCGGTCGCCGGTCTCCCGATAGATCGTCAACGCTTCGCGATAGAAATGCAGGGCTTCATCCCTGCGTCCTTCACGCTCAAGACAATTCGCGATGTTGTTGAGCGCGACGGCGCCGTTCTGGCGCCAGCCGGTCTCACGTAGAATGGCGAGAGCCTCCCTGAAAAGCTTGAGCGCGCCCCGATAATCGCCGTGGTTGAAACGCAACTCACCCAGATTGTTCAGGACCATGGCCTTCATGGCGACGTCGCCCGTCCCGTTCACGATCTCGAGCGAGCTCTCGAAGGCCGCCATCGCCTCATCCGCGCGTCCCAGGTACGACAGCGCGATCCCCGAATGCAGCAACGCGTTGCCTTCGCCATGCCGGTCCTCGATCTCACGGAACAACGCGAGCGCCTTCTCCGCGTATCCCAGCGCCTCCCGATTGCGCCCGGAAAGCCACGACACCCGGGCGAGATGATCCAGTGTGTCCGCCTCCCCACGCCGATCGCTCAGCGCGCGGAAGGTGTCGAGACCCTTGCCGGCGTGCTCCAAAGCCGCGGCGTAATGGCCTGTGCGGCTTCGCACCAGGCTGAGCTCAAGCTCCACGCGCGCCTCGCCCTCGCGATCATCGATTTCCTGGCAGGCTCGGCGAGCGAGCTCGTGAACGCGGGCGGCGTCCTCCCAATGAGCGGATCGTTCCAGGTACGTCGCGACGGCCTGCGAAAGCTGGATCGCATCTGCGAGATATCCGTGCTCGGCGGCGTAATGCGCGCACATCAGCACGTTGGCCCGCTCGGCACGCAGCCACTCCGCGGCGGAACGCGGAGTGTCGACGGACGGCGAATCGGGTGGGTGGACGACATTCACGCCGGTGCGGCGTCTGTGCGGATAGAGGACGCGGTCGGCCTGGTCGGCGGTGTAGAGGTAGAAGTCGAGCAGCCGGCGGACGGCGCGCTGTGGCTCCTCGGAGGGCTCCTCCTCGGCGGCGCGTTCCCGGGCGTACGCCCGCAGGAGATCGTGGAACCGAACCCGGCCGGAATGCGGCTCCTCCACGAGATGCCGGTCGATGAGCTCCTCCAGGGCGTGTTCCGCCTGGGTGAGATCGCAGCCGATCAGCGCGGCGGCCGCCCCGATGGTGAGGTCGGTGCCGACATGCAGCCCGAGGCGCCGGAACGCCTTCTGCCGTCCCGGCGACAGTTCGCGGTACGACAGATCGAACGCGGTGACGAGGTCGCTGTCGCCCGCGTACATCTCGGCCAGCCGGTCCTTGGAGCGCGACAGCTTCGCCACCAGGTCTTCGACACCTCGTGCCGGCCGGTGGCGAAGTTTGTTGGCCATGATCGTGACCGCGAGCGGGAGATGCCCGCAGAGCCGTACGAGCCGGTTGACGTCCCCGGCGTCGAGCCGTCGGTCCTGGCCGACGATCCGGCGGAAGAGCAATGCCGCCTCAGGCGGCATGAGCGCGTCCAGCGAAAGCGGACGTACGCCCTCCAGTCCGGCGAGCCGTCGTCGGCTCGTGATCAGTACCAGGCAGCCCGGTCTTCCCGGAAGGAAAGGTCGCACTTGCTCGGCGCTGGCGGCGTCGTCGAGCAGGATCAACATCCGGCGGCTGGCGAGCCGCGCGCGCCACAGCGCGGCACGCGGCTCCAGCGCCTCAGGAATCCGCTCCGGGTCCTCTCCCAGAAGCCGCAGCAGGACGTCGAGTCCTTGGGCGGGATCGATCGGCGGCTGGTGCGGATCGTGGGCCCGAAGATGCAGATACCACTGCCCGTCGGGATACCGGTCCGCCAGCTCGTGAGCCATGTGGACGGCGAGCGCCGTCTTGCCGACCCCGGCCATGCCGTCGATGGCCCTGATCGTCACCGCCGCAGAGGAACGCTCCAGGTCGTCGTACAGATGATTGAGCTCTGTCTCTCGCCCGGTGAAGTCGGGCGCATCCCGGGGCAGATTGTCGGCGAGCGGCTCTGTGGGAGCGTGCCGGCGTGCTGGAGGCGTGGCCAGATCGGAATCGCCGTGGAGTATGCGTTCGTACGTTCCGCGCAGGGATGGTCCAGGCTCGGCGCCGAGGTCTTCGACGAGGCGATGACTCGCCCGGTGGTAGGCCTCCAGTGCCTCGCCCTGACGTCCGCAACGATAGAGCGCCACCATCAAGTGCTGGACGAACGACTCGTCATAGGGATATTGGTGGACGAAGCCGTACAGTTCGCCGACGAGTTCGGCATGACGGCCTGCGTCGAGCTCCAGGGCGAGCCGCATGCCGATTGCCGCGCGATGCTCGCTCTCCAGGCTCGTCCGCAGCTTCGTCACCCATTCCCCGGACAAGCCGGAAAGCGGATCCCCTCGCCAGAGTTTCTCGGCTTCCCGGAGCAGCCGCAGCGCGTCCTTCCGGTCTCCGCTGTCCGAGATGGCCCTTGCCTGGGCGTTCAGTCGTCGAAACCGGTGCAGGTCGACCGTTTGGGGGTCGATTTCTAGCACGTAAGCACCGGAACGAGAGTTCAAGCGTGCCGCGGTGTCGCCGAGTCGCCGGTTCAGCCGGCCACGCAGGCGTGCGATATAGCTGTGGACGCTCTCGCGCGCTTTCGACGGCGGTGCTTCGTCCCAAACTCGATCGATCATGGTTTCGATGGACACGGGCTGCCCAGGAGTCAGGAGCAAGACGGCCAGCACATGCCGTTCCTTGGCCGAGCCGAGGTCACATGCCTCTCCGTCTGCCCATAACTCCACGGAGCCCAGTATTCGAAACTCCATGAATGTCCTTCCAGCGATCAAAGGACCCCTGCCGTCAGTTTCCCGCAGACCTCGTTAATGGTCCATACGCCATCAGCTGTCTGACTTGTCTGCTTCACGGTTGTTGCAAGGTTTTGTCCAGGCTTCTCATGGATTCTCGTATTGAGCCGCTGTGCGGGGGTTACGGCCAGGCGGATACGGCGCGTCAAAAGGGTGCCGTTTGCTGACGGGGGGTTCAAAAGTCCCATGTTGTGTTCAGAGGGATACCGGGTGCCAATCGGGCCGGATGCGCCGCGCTGGGTGACGCATCGCAGTCCGAGAACCGTGCTCGTGGTCGTCCATACGGTCACGTCAGGCCAGCGTCTGCTGGACGTCGTCCGCCTTCTCGCTGCCGACCTCCGGATACAGGTGGTCTTCACGATGGGTCCGGACGTGTTCAACAACGGGGTGGCCGAACTGCTCGCGCGCATCGGCGGCGTGACGCTTCCCTGGCATCTGGCCATCCGCGAGCAGTTCGACCTCGCCATCTGCGCCGCCTATGGGGGAATCGAGAACGTTCACGCGCCGCTCGTGGTCATCCCGCACGGGGCCGGCTACAGCAAACTCGTCAGCCGGCGGCTGGGCGGGGGAGCGGTGGCGGCTCGTGGCCTGTACGGGCTCAGCGCTCAGGAGCTGGTCCGGGACGGCACGGTGCTTCCGTCGGCCATCGTGCTCGCACACGACGCAGAGCGCCGGCGGCTGGCGCAGAGCTGCCCAGAGGCCGTGGCGGTCGCCGAAGTCGTCGGCGACGCTTCGCATGACCGGCTGGTCGCCAGCTCGCGACAGCGCCGCGCGTACCGACGGGCTCTCCGCGTTCCGGACGAGCATGAGCTTGTCGTGGTGACCTCCACCTGGGGACCGGATTCCCTCTTCGGCAGGCATGCGGGCCTGCTCCGGCGGATGCTGGCCGAGCTTCCCCGCGACCGCTACCGCATCGCCGCCCTTCTCCATCCGAACATCTGGTTCGGCCACGGTGTCTGGCAGATCCGCGCCTGGCTGGCCGACTGCCTGAAGAAAGAGCTCGCGCTGGTGCCGCCCGAAGCGGATTGGCGCGGCGCCCTCGTCGCCGCCGACCACGTGGTTGGGGACCATGGTTCGGCCGCGGTGTACGGCACCGTCTGCGGCGCCTCCGTCCTCCTGGTCGGCGACGTCGGGGACGACGTGGATCCGGAGTCCGCCGGAGGACTCCTGTCCTCGGCGGCGCCCCGGCTGCTGCTTGATCAGCCGCTGTCGGCCCAGTTGCGTGCAGCCGCCGCTGGACACCACCCGGGACGGCACGCCGCGGTCGTGGCACGGCTCACCTCGGCCCCGGGCCGTTTCGATCGGAACATGCGGCGTCTGCTGTACCGGCTGATGCGCCTGCCACAGCCGCTGGTTCTTCTGCGGGCGGATTCGGTTCCTCCGCCCTATCTGATCGGTTCGCCCGAGCACATGGCCCCAGAGGAGAAGAGATGAGCAGCACGATCGTCGTAGCCGGTGTCACCAGCCTGTACATGGCCATGCCCGTGGCGGAGTTCCCCTTGCCGTACGAGGCGCAACGGTTCCCTGAATGGATGAGAGCCGAGGTGTCCGGCGCCGCCTGCCACATCGCCAGCACCCTCCACACCCTTGGCGACGAGGCTCGGCTCTGCACTCTCGTGGGCAAGGATCTGGCCGGCGAGGCGATCGACACCGCGCTGCGTGCCAGAGGACTGCGGGGGCCAGGAGTGGTGACGGCACCGCGATCTTCCCTCGGCGTTGTGCTGGTGGCCTCGGATGGACGACGTTCCGGCCACCCGTATGTCGCCGCCGTCAATACCGTCGAGTACCCCATCGAGGTGTTCCGCGGCCTCATCGCCGGGGCCGACCTCGCCGTGCTCACCAACACCGCGTTCGTCCGCCCGCTTCTCGGACATGCACGTGAACGAGGTGTGCCGATCGCCGTCGACGTTCATCTGATCACGGATGTGGACGACGCGTACAACAGGCCCTGGCTGGAGGTCGCCGACATCATCTTCTGCAGCCACGAACGGCTGCCTTACCCTCCAAGACAGTGGATGGCGAAGATCTTTCAGCGCTATCCCGGATGCGCGGTCGCCGCCGTCGGTCTTGGCGGGCGGGGATGTGTCATGGGCGTGGCCGACGGAGCCCTGGTCAAGGTCGAAGCCGTCGCGCCCCGCGGTGTCGTGAGCACTGCGGGCGCCGGAGACGCGCTCTTCGCGTCGTTCGTCCATAGCTGGCTCGCGACGCGGAACCCCGTGACGGCGCTTGAGGACGCGGTGCTGCACGCCGGCTGGAAAGTGGGTGACACCTTTCCCGGCGCGACCTCGCTGACGGCCGCCGAGCTGGCGCGGCTGCGGGAAAGCCACCCCGTCACGACGTTCCTCGACCGCTGGGACGGCGACGGATGAACCGCTCCATGGAGAAACCTTGGATGAGAACTGCTTCGCCACTGGCCCGCATCCGGCCTCAGCCTCGCGAGGTCGAAGCGAAGCTGGCCGTGAACAGGTACCGGCCTCGGGCAAGACAAGCAGGTTCTCATGGTTGGACGATCATTCGCCGCCCTCGCCCTGACCACCGTCCTCGCGTACCCCTCTGCGGCGTATGCCATGACGGTGGAGCAGAAGCTCGCCGCGCTCTCCGGGCTCACCCAGCCCACCGTTCCCAGCTCCGCGGCGTGGCGCGAGGCCTGGGAGGACCGGGGATCGTGGGCCGCCTACGCCTTCGACTGGTCCACCGACCTGTGCTCAGGGAGCCCCGACCGGCCGTTCGGGTTCGACTTCCGGATGGCCTGCAGGCGGCACGACTTCGGCTATCGCAACTACAAGGCCGTGCACCGGTTCCTGCCCAACAAGGAGCACGTCGACAGCGCGTTCCTCGCCGACCTGCGGCAGGTGTGCGCCGGGTACGGCAGAGCCGCCGGATCCACCTGCGACGGGCTCGCCTGGTCGTACTACCAGGCGGTCCGGCGTTTCGGCGCTCTCGGGGTCATCGGCTCACAGATTGGCCAGGCCGACCCCGACCAGGACGAGGCTGGCGATGGAGGCGACGGCGCGTAGCGTGTTCCAGGTGGTCCACCTCGACGAGTAGTCCTTCCACGACATCTTCCCCGCGTCGAGCGCGTTGTTCATCGGCACGTTGATCCCCACGGTGACGAGGAACGAGCCGGCGAAGCTCACCGCGGCGGCGGCGAAGAACCAGAGCGCGGCAGAGCCACCCGCGAGGAACCCGGCCACCAGCGCCGCGATCGGTGAGCCCAGGAACACGATGTACAGCCAGGGGTTGAGGATCTTCCTGTTGATGCTCCGCATGGCCTCCTCGGCCTGCTCGGGGGCGATGGCGTTCAGGCCGGGCATGACGGACATGGAGAAGGTGTAGAAGAGGCCCGCAAGGGCGCCGTGCAAGGCGAGTGTGACGAGAGCCAGAATCAACATGTCCCTATGGTGATCGCTGGCGGTGAGACGGTCCATGGGCGGCGCGCTCAAACGCATACGCACCCGTCTACGCCCGCTCGGGGTACGCGGCCTCTCATTACCCCCGGTCAGTACGTCAGGGGCGGTTGAGCAGCAGGTCGGCGGCGCGGGTGAGGACCTGGGCCCGGGTACGGTCGCCGTGGTCGGCGGCGAGGAAGTGCGCGCCGATCGCCACGCAGAAGGCGAGCAGGCTGCGGGCCTCCACCTCGTCGGGGTCGGAGCAGAAGGTGCCGATCATCTCGCGCAGCAGCTCCATGCGCCGGTTGTCCACCCGGCGCAGGCGTTCGGCGACCGCTTCGTCGCGCCGGGCCCAGTCGCGGACCGCGAGGTCGATGGGCAGCAGGCGGTCGTTGGAGAAGGTGAGCATGCCCGCGCGGTGGATCTTGGTCTTCGGGTCGCCGCCCTCGATCTCGATGCGGTCGATCACCTCGTCGATGCTCTCCCGCTCCCAGACGTCCAGCATCGCCGTCAGCAGCGCGTCGCGGTCGGCGAAGAACCCGTAGAACCCGCCTTTCGTGACGCCGAGCCGCTTGGCCAGCGCCTCGACGCGGACGGCATCCGGGCCGCCGTCGGCCAGCGCCCGAAGGCCCTCCTCGATCCACTTGTCGCGCGGCGTGCGAGTGGTCGCCACGATGTGTCTCACCTCACCTCTCCGCCTTATATACGCCACCGTATAGTCGGGCTATTCTCCAGTTTATACGGTGGCGTATACACGAACGGAGACGGTGAGATGACCCCACATCCGGACAACGGCCGCGCGGCCGCCATGAGCAGTGCCGTCGGAGCCCAGAACATCCCGGTTTCCCTCCGAGCCCTCAGCTCGTTGCCGGACATCGACTACGCCGACCTCTTCACCCTCCCGGCGGATGCGGTCGCGACACCGGAGCAGTGGGCTCGGGCGATGTTCGGCGACGTCCCCAGCCCAGGGGAGCGGTTCATCTGGCGCGGCCTCCTCGGGCTCCGGCTCAGCCACGGGCGATCGCCGGACACCGTGGCCGGATGGCGGATCAGCGGGCGTGGCGACGGCTGGATCCGGCTCGAAACCGCGTCCTGGTTCCTGAACGCCAACCTGCTCGTACAGGTCTCGGGCGGGCGGGTCTCGCTCGCGACCTTCCTGCACTATGACCGGCTCCTGGGCCGGCTCGTGTGGCCACCGCTGTCCGCCGTCCACCGCCGCCTGGTGCCCAGGGTGTTCGGCGTCGCGGCGGCGAAGATAGACCGTCATGTGACGCGCGGCTGACGCGTGCCGGGCGGGTGGCAGCGGTTCTTATGGTGAAATATGCCGAATGGAGCGGGCGCGGCAGTTGGTCGGCGAGATGCTCGTCTACTGTTTCGTGGTCCTCCTGTGCACCGGCGCCTTCCTGGCCTTCTTCTACACGCCCGACGGCCGGATCGTGCCGTACACCGGCGGCTACGAGCCGCTGCACGGCGTACCGATGAGCGCCGCCTACAGCTCCGTCCTGAGCCTCAGCTTCGAGGTGCGCGGCGGCCTGCTCATCCGGCAGCTGCACCACAGCTCCTCGCTCCTGCTCGCGCTGGGCGCCTTCGTCTGGACCATGTTCGGCCGTTTCCGGTACGCGCCGGCCCTGCTGGGCCTGGGCCTGGTCCTGCTCAGCGGCCTCGCCGGCTACGGATCCGCCGACGACCTGCTGTCCGGGACCGTCCTGGGCCAGGTTCCCATCGTCATCTGGTACGGCCTGCACGTGCTGACCGCGCTCACTCTGGCCGCCACGCTGGTGATCTCCTCGCACCGGGAGGCCGCCCGCAACCCCAGAACCCCGGGCTTCGTCGCCCTCACCCTCGCCCTCACCGCCCTGGTGTTCCTCTGGCGCTGATCACGGGGATCCGAGGGTCGCCCGGGCCGTCTCGATGAAGCTCTGCAGCCGGTCGCGGAACACGCGATGCGCGTCGTCGAACCGCGAACGCGCTTCCGGGGCGTCTTGCGCGAGGTGCCACAGCGCTCCGTTGGCCTCCGCGACCGCCTCACGCACGGCCCCGGCCTTCGCGGCGACGGCTTCTGGCCCCTCGATCAGCACCACCCTCGCGCACCGGGCCAGCGGATCGTAGGCGTCCCGCAGGGCGGTGCGCAGCTCCTGGAGCTTGGCAAGCTTCTCGTCAGCCTCGTCGCCGAGCCGGTAATAGAGCTCGCCGGTGATGTGGGCCTGTTCCAGGAACTCCAGGTAAGCCGTCCGCCGCGCCTCACGTATCTGGCCGTGCTGCTGCGCCTTGGCGGCGGTCTCGGCCTGGATCCGCGCCGTACGGGCATTATCGCGATCCACACCGTGCTGTCCACACGACCTCCCGGTCCAGGCCGGCGCGTCGGCTCGGACGCGGCCGGCCTGTCCACGAAAGCACCTGCCGGCGCCGTACGGCTACCGCGGAGGTCAGTGGCGGGTCACCACCAGGTCGGCGATCAGCGGTAGGTGGTCCGAGGCGTCGCTCGCGACGACCGTGGCCGACCGGACCTGAACGTCCGCCGAGACCAGCACGTAGTCGATGCGCGCCGTCGGGGTCCGCCGTGGCGGTAGCCATCAGTACGAGTACAGCGGACGCGGCGAATCTGGCCAAGCGCGACACGAACCTGCGGAGATGGCCGATCGAGGTAAGGGCCGCCGCCGCTCGCGGAAACAGCGGATTTCCGGTCGGCGGGCGTTGCCAAGCCTGCCACGGAATGGTCCACTCGATGCTTGGTTGTGGCGCGTCTCGAAGGGAGAACCCTCGTGAAACGGTCCATACGTCCGGCTCTGTTATGCGTGCCGGGGTTCATCGCGCAGCCGTCCGCCACTCCGAACGCGAAGGCGGCCCCATGAGCCGGCAGCCCGACACGAGCCCTGAGCCGTCCATGAGCCCGGAGGCGTCCAAGAGTCCCGAGCCGTCCACCAGCCCTGGGCCGGCCACGAGCCCCGGGCCGGCCCGGGATCGGCTGCAGGGGATCATCGACGGCTTCACGATGTTCACGGTCATGCAGGCCGCGCTGAAGCTGTCGATCATCGACCTGCTGGCCGCCCGCCCGCACGACCTGGAGGCGCTGGCCGACGCCGTGGCCGGCGCCTCCGGCCTGGGCCGTCCCGACGAGCGGCTGCTCGACCGCCTCATGCGGGCCCTGCAGCACCTGCGCCTGGTCGACCGGGACGACGGCGGCCGGTACCGGCTCACCGCCGACGGCCGGCCGCTCGTCAGTGGCCAGGACGACTCGCTGGCGCCCGGGACGCTGATCTGGGGACAGGATCTGTGGTGGGAATCGGCCCACCTGCTGCACCTGACGATCGCCCGCGGCGTGCCGGTCGCGCTGGACACGTACGGGGTGCCCACGCCCTACGCCTACCTGCAGAGCCGTCCCGCCGAGGGCCGGCTGTTCAACGAGTTCATGAGAACCCGCAGCCACTCGGTCGCGCATGCCCTGGCCGAGCAGGACCTGTCCCGGTTCGGCAGCGTCGCCGACATCGGCGGCGGCACCGGGATCGTCCTGGCGAAGCTGCTGCAGCGCGATCCGCGGCTGCGCGGGACGCTGTTCGAGCTGCCGGAGGTGGCCGCGGAGGCTCGGCGGCACCTGAACGAGCTGGGCCTCGACGCCGTGACGGTGCTGGACGGCGACATGTTCGCCGACCCGCTGCCGGTCGCGGAGCTGCTGCTGCTGTGCAACGTCGTGCACAACTACGCCGACGAGCAGGCGGCCAAGCTGCTGGCCCGGGTCGCGGAGCTGATGACGGCCGGCAGCGAGCTGTGGATCGTGGACTCGATCGTCGAGGACGACCCGGTGAGCTCGCCGTCGGCCAGCGTGGCGCTGGACATCAAGATGCTGACGCTGTTCGCGGGCGGGCAGGAGCGCACGCTGGGCGACATCCGCGGGCTGCTGGGGCAGGCCGGCCTGGCCGTCGAACACACGCGGCCGCTGCCGCACGGCCTGAGCCTCCTGGTAGCCAGGCGTCGCTGATCAGCCGAGGGAGGTCGAGTCCCGGAGCAGGAGGGCGGCCTGGACCCTGTTCGTGCAGTTCAGCTTGGCGAGGATGCGGCTGACGTAGGTCTTGACGCTGGCCTCGGTCAGATGGACGCGCCGGGCCACCTCAGCGTTGGACAGGCCCTGCGCCACCAGGGCGAGCACGTCGGCCTCGCGGGCCGTGAGCGCGGCGAGGCGGCGGGCGGCGTCGCGTACGCGCTCGTCGTCCCCGGGCGCCGCCATGTCCAGCACCTGCCGCGCCACGGCCGGCGACAGGTACGCCTGCCCGGCATGAGCGGCCCGGACGGCCCGGATCAGCTCGTCCGGAGTGCACGTTTTCAGCACGAACCCGGACACGCCCTGCCGTACCGCCCGCCGGACGTTGTCCTCATCGCCGAAGGCGGTGAGCAGCACCACGCGCGGCCCGGTCAGCTCGCCGGCCGCGGTCAGGCCGTCCATGACCGGCATCGCGATGTCCAGGAGCGCGACGTCGGGGCAGTGCCGACGGGCGGCCGCGACCGCCTCGCGGCCGTCGCGCGCCACGGCCACCACCTCGATGTCCCCCGCCGACTCCAGGACGGTCCGGATGCCGGTGGAGATGAGCGGCTCGTCGTCGGCGATCAGCGTCCTGATCACGCGGCGGCGCCCGCGAGGGCCGGCACCAGGGGCAGCATCGCGACGAGCCGGAATTCGCGCGGTCCCGGGTGGACCCGCAGCAGGCCCCCGGCCGCGGCGACGCGTTCGGTCAGCCCGCGCAGCCCGCTCCCGCCGCCCTGGGCAGGGGAGGAGCGGGGCATCGGGTTCGACACCGAGATCAGGAGAGCGTCGGGCTGCCAGTCGAGCGACACGGTGATCGGCGCGCCGGACGCGTGCTTCACCGCGTTCGTCAGCCCTTCCTGAACGACCCGGTAGGCGGCGTGAGACGCGTGCGGGTCGGTGAGCGGGACGACCTCGCCGCGCGTCTCGGCCCGCACCGGGGCGCCCGCCGCCCGCGACCGGGCGACGAGGTCGCCGATCTCCTCCAGCCCGGGTACGTCATGACCGCGCAACGCGCCGACCACCTCGTGCAACTCCGTCGCGGCGGCACGCGCGTTGTCCGCGAGCCCGCGCACCGCGCGCCGCTGGTCCGGCGGCAACGGGCTCACCTCCAGCGCGGCCGCCTGCACGGATACCAGGCTGAGCAGGTGCCCGAGCGAGTCGTGCATGTCGTGCGCGATGCGGAGCCGCTCGCGCAGCCGCTCCTGCTCGGCGACGAGGGCCCGCTCCCTGCGCAGGTGCTCGCGCTGCTGAGCCACATATCGGCCGGCGAGCAGCGGCAGCGCGGTCAGCACGGCGACGCGGGCCAGCGCGATCCACGTCTCCTGCTCGGCGGCGGAGCGCTCCACGGCCAGCAGCAGGGCGCACACGTACGTGATGACCGCGCCCGCCGTCACCGCGACGTCCTTGCGACTGGAGATGCGGTGCCCGGCCTGGAAACCGGTGCAGGCCAGCAGGGCCAGCGACCCGCCGGTGAGCACCGCCAGCGTCAGCGCCGAGAGGAAGGACGCGTACGGCTGCCGGTTCATCGCCGCCATGGTCAGCGCGACCGCCACGGCGTAGGCGGCCAGCAGCCATCCCCGCTGTCCGGTCAACCACAGCAGCGCCGTGTCCGCGACCACGACGGCGGCGACAAGCGCCGCATACCTCGACATACGCCTCACCCTACTCATGGCTGCCGCTGTCAACTTTGGTCAACGACGATTGCTGACTTTCGCGGGCAGACCCAGGCCCGCACCCGCTCCTAGCGTTCTGCGCATGCTCAATGCACTCATGGCACTGGCCGTCCTCGCGACCCCGCTGAGCGCCCAGACCTCGCCCTCTTCAGGGCAGCCTGCACTCAAGTGGAGCGCCTGCCCCATCGCGGACGCGCCCCAGCTCCAGTGCGCGGACCTGCCCGTCGCCCTGGCACCGGGGAACGACCGCAAGATCACCCTGAAGGTCGCCCGCCTGCCCGCCACCGGCGTCAAGAAGGGCTCCGTGCTGGTCAACTTCGGTGGCCCCCAGGGGTACCAGATCGCCTCGCTCGGTTCGCGCACCCAGATCTTCGACAAGATCCGTACGTCGATGGACGTCGTGACGTGGGACCCGCGCGGCTACGCCGGGCTCAGCGGCGCGGTGCTCCAGTGCGACTGGGGCTTCGTGCGCACCCCGGATTTCCCAGCCGACCAGGCCGGCTTCGACCGGATCGCCGCCGCCAACAAGGCCAGGGCCGACAAGTGCCGCAGCACGGATCCCGCGCTCTTCGACCACATGGACTCGGCCTCTGACGCCCGGGACGCCGACGCCATCCGCCAGGCGCTCGGCGAGGACAAGATGAACTTCCTCGGCCTGTCGTACGGCGGGACGATCGCGCAGTCCTACGCCCGGCTGTTCCCGCAGCGGGTGCGGACGATGTACATCGACGGGACCAAGAGCCACAGCCCGCGCAACTGGGAACGTGAGCTCGACGCCATGGCCCGCGAGACCGAGGGCTTCATGGACCGGTTCTTCGCCTGGGCGCCCGCCGGGACGGAGAAGCGCTGGCGGGCGTTGGTCGCCAAGGCGAACCGCGAGCCGATCCCCGCCCCGAAGGTCGAGGCCGAATTCAACGGCACGCAGTTGCAGGCGACCGGGTTCCTCAAGCTCAGGTCAGGCCCCACGAACTGGGGCGCCTTCGTGGCGGCCATCGCGGCGGCCGAGGCAGGAGACGCGTCCGACTTCGCGCTGTCGAGCCGCCAGCCGTATCCCGGCGTACCCGGCGGCGGGTACAAGGAGTGCCTGGACTTCCCGCGCCCCGCCGACCAGCGGGCCGTCGCGCGCACCGCCAAGCGGCTGCGCGCCATCGCCCCGAACACCGGCGCCTCCTTCGCCCTCGCCTGGCATCTGCCGCTGACCTGCGCCGGCTGGCCGACCCCGGTGACCAACCCGCCGAAGCCGATGCCCCGCACGCTGCCGCCGTTCCTGGGAGCGGGCGCCTGGCAGGACTATGACTCCACCCGCCGGGTGGTCGAGCAGATCCCCGGCAGCCGCACGATCCGGCACGACGGCCCTGGACACAACCTCTTCGGCGCGATGGCCAACCCCTGCGTCATCGGCCACGTCAGCGCGTACATCACCGAGCGCCGGCTGCCACCCAAGGGAACCACCTGCCCGTGACCCGGCGGCGAAAATCCCGATGAGTTCGGGCGTTGCCGACACTACGATGTAGGCCGTGATCCCGACCCTGGGCAAGGCGTCGCGCTGATGGCCGTGAGCATGCATGACGTGGCTCGCGTCGCCGGCGTATCCCAGCGCACGGTCTCCAACGTCGTCAACAACTACGAATTCGTCCGCCCGGAGACGCGCCAGCGCGTGCTCGACGCCATGGCGGCGCTCGGCTACGTCCCCAACGCGGCCGCCAGGAGCCTGCGGTCCGCCCGTACGGGGCTGATCGCGCTCGTCGTGCCCGACTTCAGGGCGCGCATCTTCGCCGACCTGGCGGGCCCGGTCGTGCGCGAGGCCGAGGCGCTCGGCTACACGGTGCTGATCGAGCTGACCGGCTCGGACCGCGAGCACGAGCTGACCGTCCTGACGGGCGGCCGCAACCAGCTGACCGACGGCGCGATCATGATGGCCCTGTCGCTGCGGCCGGAGGACGGGCAGCGCCGGCGCGTGGACTATCCGATCGTGCTGGTGGGGGACCAGGTGCTGGAGGGCCAGGTCCATCACGTCGGCATCCCCAACAAGGATGCCTCCGCCGCGGTGGTCCGCCATCTGGTGAGCGCGGGCCGGCGCCGGCTGATGCTGCTCGGCCACGACCCCCACGGCGGCCAGACGGCACGCATGCGGGCGCGGGGCTTTCTCGACGGGCTGGCCGAAGAGGGGCTGACGGCGCATGAGGAGCTGCTGGTCGGGGCCGGCTGGACCCGCGAGGGCGGTCAGTCGGCGATCGAGGAGCACCTGGACGCCGGGCGGCCGATGCCCGACGCCATCTTCGCGATGAACGACTCCCTCGCACTCGGCGCGCTGCGGGCGCTGCACGCCCGGGGGATCCGGGTGCCGCAGGAGGTCGCGCTGGTGGGGTTCGACGACGTCGAGGAGGCACGCTACGCGACGCCGTCGCTGACCTCCGTCTCCCCCGACGTGGAGGCGCTGGCCGCGAACGCCGTCGCGATGCTGCACGAGCAGATCACCGGCAAGCCCAGCGGGCGCGAGCAGCACATCATGGTGGACTTCCGGCTGAAGGTGCGCGAGTCGAGTCAGTGAGGCGGGACCGCGACCCTGCGTCCCGTGTCGATCGCCTCGATGACGAGATACGCGACCTGCAGCGCCCGCCGGCCGGCCGCGGCGTGCACCGGCGGCGGCGCCCCGGCCCGCAGCGCGGGCATGAGCGCGTCGAGATGCGCGTCGAACGTCTCGTGGAACGAGCGCCCCCGGTCGTTGAAGTAGCCGGCCTCCCAGACCGTGCGCGCCTCCGAGCCTGCGGCGGACAGCTCGTACCGCCTGGCGGTGTCGTCGATCAGCAGCCGCCCGGCGTCCCCGTTGACCTCGACGTGGTGGGTGCGCGGGTAGGCGTAGGAGGAGTCGTACGAGCCCAGCAGGCTGCCGACCGCGCCGCAGGCGAAGTGCGCGGCCACGACCAGCGTGGACCCGCCCCTCGTCATCTCGGCGCTGACCGCGTCGATCGGGCCCAGCAGGTGTTCGAGCAGGTCGATGCCGTGGCACTGGGTCTCGATGAGGTTGGCGTGCGGGTGGTGGGCGGAGCTGCCCTCGCCGCCGAACCGCCAGGTCGCGAACGACAAATCGCCCAGCCTGCCGTCGTCGAGGTCGCGCTTGGCGAGCACGACGGGCTCGGCGTAGCGGTGGTTGAAGTTGATCGCGAAGAACAGGTCACGCGCACGGGCCTCGTCGAGCAGCCTGTCGGCCTCGCCGAGGTCGAAGACCAGCGGCTTCTCCACCAGGAGCGGGACGCCGTGCCCGATGAGATCGAGCGTGGGCGCGTAGTGCTCGGTGTTGGGCAGGCAGACGCTGATCAGGTCGGGCCCGGTCTCGTCGATCATGCGGCCGACGTCGTCGTACGCCTGGGTGGACCAGCGCGCCGCGCGCCGCTCCGCACGGGTCAGGTCGCGGGAGAACACCCCCACCACGCGGGAGTCGGCCCGGCTGGAGAAGGCGCGCGCGTGCTGCTCGCCCCACTGTCCAGCGCCGACGATGGCCACACGGGCCGGCTCGCTCATCCGTCCTCCTGGGTGACGACCACTTTGCCCGACTCTCCGGACAGGAACGTCTCGAACGCGAGCGCGGTCTCGCTGACGTCGAAGGTGTGCGTCACGATCCTGCCGAGGTAGCCGGCGTTCCGCCGTAGGACCTCCAGATTGACGGGGAAGTCCGCGTACGGGAAGTACTCGCTGCCCAGCACCGCGCGGCCGGTGGCGATGAGGTCGGGCGAGACGTCCAGCCGCAGGTCCTCCCCGTGCCCGACGCACACCAGGACGCCGCCCTTGGCCAGCCCGTCCAGGGCGGACCGCCGGGCGGTGGCGCGGCCGGAGGCGTCCACCGCGGCGTCCACCTCCGGCACGTCCCCGATGGAGCCGGCGTGGACGGGGATGCCGCCGAGCGACTCGGCGAAGGACAGCCGCCACTCTGAGACGTCGCTGACGTGGATCGGCACGTCCGGGCCGAGGGTCAGCCGGGCGACGGCCAGCACCCCGACGCCGACCGGGCCCGCGCCGGTGATCAGCAGCGAGCCGATGCCGGGGCGGACGCTCAGCGCCCTGTTCAGCGCCGCGCCGCTGGTGCCCATGACGTCCAGGAGCATCGTGGCCAGCGGGAACGGGAGATCGTCCCCGATCGGGAAGAACATCCGCTCCTCGACGACCTCCAGCGGGCCGAGGCCGCCGTCGCGGTTGAAGCCCATGTCGCCGGCCTTGTCCAGGCACAGGTTGGTCGCGCCCGCGCGGCAGCTCCGGCACCGCCCGCAGTAGGCCATGAGGTAGATCACCCCACGGGTCCCCACCGGCGTGGCGGTGGCCGGGCCGGCCGCGACGACCGTACCCGCGGCCTCGTGACCCGCGACGACCGGGCTGCCGTCGCGGAAGAGGCCGTGGTCGCTGCCGCACAGCGCGTTGGCCCGCGGCCGGACGAGCAGCTGCCCGGGACCGGGCTCGGGGTAGGTGTGCGAACGCCGCTCCACCCTGCCCGCGCCGGCCAGGAACGGCGCCGTGGTGACGGTCGTCGTCACTGGCCGCCGAGCCCGGTGGTGGCGATGCCCTTGATGATCTGCCGCTGGAAGAACAGGAACACGATGATCAGCGGCAGCGCGGCCATGATGGCGCCGGCCATCTGCTGGGCGAAGACGACGCCGAAGCCGTTGCTGACGGTCTGCAGCCCGACGGGCAGGGTCATCAGGTTGGGGTCGTTGGTCACGATGAACGGCCACAGGAAGTTGTTCCACGCGCCCACGAACGTGAAGATCGCCACCGTCGCGATGATCGGCCGCGACAGCGGCAGCACGATCCGCAGGAAGATGACGAACGGCCCCGCCCCGTCCACCCGCGCGGCGTCCTCGATCTCGCGGGGGATGCTGTCGAAGAAGCGCTTCAGGATGAACACCATCACCGGCGCGACCACCTGGGGCAGGATGAGCCCCCAGTAGGTGTCGACCATGTCGAAGGCGAGCATCTCGTCGAAGAGCGGCACGATGAAGATCGTCCCGGGAATCATGATCGAGGCGACGGTGAGGGCCAGGAGCGGTTTGCGACCGGCGAAGTCCAGCCGCGAGAACGCGTACCCCGCCAGCGTGGAGATCACCAGCGTCAGGATCGTGACGCCGGACGCCACGATCAGGCTGTTGCCCATCCAGGTGGGGACGTTGCCCATCCGGAAGATCTCGGCGTAGATCTCCCACGTGTAGCCGCCGTCGGGCAGGAACGTCACGGGGGACGCGGCGGCGTCCGTCTCGGACTTGAGCGAGGTGTTCACCGCCCACAGGAACGGCGCCAGCATCAGGAGGCTGAACAGGGCCAGGACCACGAAGGCCGTGACGCGCCCGGCATTGGTGCTTTTCATGCCTGCTCGGACCTCCGGGCGAACTTCAGCTGCAGCAGCGACAGGACCAGGATGATGGCGAAGAAGACGTACGAGATCGCCGCGGCGTAGCCGAGCCGGTAGCCCGTGAAGCCGGTGTCGAAGACGTACATGAGGATCGAGCGGGTGGCGTCGTCCGGGCCGCCGGCCGTCATCTGGTAGATCTGGTCGAACACCTTGAGCGAGGCCAGGATCTGCAGGACGAGGATGAGCATCGTGGTGTTGCGCAGCAGCGGCAGCGTGATCGAGAACAGCTGCCGCCACTTGCCCGCCCCGTCGATCGCGGCGGCCTCGTAGACGGTGCCGGGGATGTTCTGCAGCGCGGCCAGGTAGAGCAGGAAGTTGAAGCCGAGCGTCCACCAGGTCGTGGTGACCGCGACGGCCGCCATGGCGAAGTCCGGGTCCTGCAGCCATTTCTCGCCCTCGGCCCCGAAGGCGCCGAGCACGGTGTTGATCAGCCCGAGCTCGGGGTTGTACAGCCACTTCCAGAACAGGCTGACCACGGTCGAGGCCAGCAGGTACGGCAGGAAGAACGACATGCGCCAGACCCACTGCCCCGGCAGCCCCATGTTGACCAGCAACGCCGCCACCAGGGCGAGCACGATCAGCGGGACCGTGGTGAGCACGGTGAACAGCAGCGTGTTGCCGAACGTCGCCCACACCATCGGGTCGGTGAGGGCCTCGGCGTAGTTGGCGAGCCCGACCATCTTCGGCTCGGCGCCGGCCGCCAGGTCGCGGTCGGTGAGGCTCATCCACATCCCGTAGACCGTGGGCCACAGGAGGAAGAGCGCGAAGGACACGAAGAACGGGAGCACGTAGAGCAGCCCGGCGCGGCTTCTGCCCACCCGGGCCGGGGCCGCGGGCGCCCGGGTGACGGCGCCCTTCGCGAGGGTGGCCGACGTCATCGCTGCACCGCCTTGGAGATGAGGACGTTGACACGATCGGCGAAGTCGGCGACCGCGTCCTTGACCGAGGTCTGGCCGATCAGCGCGTTCTGGATGACGCCGCCGAACTGGGTCATGAAGTTGGAGCCCGAACCGGTGAACGAGGACGGGGGGTCGTAGCGGAGGTAGGTCGCCGTGGCCGCGTAGTCGTTGTTCGGCCGTAGCGCCTTGAACTCCGGGGTGTTGACGACGGGCTGGTAGGCGGGCGTGTGCCCGGCTCCGCCCCAGGGCAACGAGTTCTTCAGGATCTTGGAGACCGCCTCGTAGGCGAGCTCGCGCCGCTCCTCGTCCGGGTTCGACTGGTGGGGGAGGACGAACGTGTGCGAGTCACCCCAGGCCGCGTCGATGCCCGTGCCGAACATGTTCGGGACCGGCAGGGCGCCCAGCGGCATCTTCTTGTCCTGGTACTGCGGCAGCTCCCAGACGCCCGAGAAGACCAGCCCGGCGTCGCCGCCGAGGAACGCCGAGGTCGCCGTGGCGTACTCGGCGCTGGTGGAGGCCACCTCGCCGTCGACCAGGCTGCGCATCGTCTCGACCGACTCGCCGAACGCCTCGGCGTCGTAGGCGAACTTCTCGCCCGACAGGTCGAAGGTCGCGCCGTGCTGGCTGTAGAAGGTCCAGAACAGGCGCCACAGCTGGGCGCCGTCGCCGAGGAACCCGTAGGCCAGTCCGTACGGCTTGCCGGTGACCTTCTTGAACTCCGCGCCGACACGTTTCATGTCGTCCATGCTCTTGATCGGCGGGAGCTTCCCCGCGGCGTCGAGCAGCCCGGCCTTGCCGGCCAGGTCGGTGTTGAAGAAGGCGACGAACGCGTGGGAGTCCAGGGCCAGCGCGTAGACCTTGCCGTTGACGATCGAGCTCTTCCAGGCCGGGGCCGTGAACGTCGATTCGCCGACGCCGTAGCGGGCGAGCCGGCCGAGGTCCCAGGGGTCGAGCAGGCCGCCAGGGGCATACCCGGCAAGGCGCGACATGTGGACGATGCCGAGGTCGGGTGCGCGTCCGCCGGCCGCCGCCATCGCCAGTTTGGTGTAGTAGGGCGGCCCCCAGGCCAGGACGACCTGCTTGATGCGGGCTTGGGGCATGTCCGCGTCGGCCTTGGTCACGATCTGGTTCATGCGCTCGCCGTCGCCGCCGGTGAGGAGATGCCAGAAGGAGATCTCCTGCGTACTGCGCCCGGCCGGCCCCGTGCCGCAGCCGGCCAGCAGGGCGGAAAGTCCCGCGACTTGCAGCACCCTGCGGCGGGAGAGCCGGGAATTGCGCCACTCACTCATACGTGGTTCCTCGCAGAGGGTCCTACCTGCCCTCACAACGGAGGGTAGGTGGATGTTGACTCCGATTGGAGGGAGTGTGGCACACTCTGCTACGTAGCAAAAGGTCTTGACTAATCCCATGATTGCGCTAACCCCGAAGGGTGCCAGATGTCGATTTCCGCTGCCCACGATGTGCCACGGCCGGAATATCCGCGCCCGCAGATGGTCCGCCAGGACTGGCTCAACCTCAATGGGCCGTGGCAGTTCGAGATCGATGCCGCGGACTCCGGCCTGGAGCGCGGCCTGCGCGAACGTGCGCTCTCCGGGACGATCACCGTGCCCTTCGCGCCGGAGTCGGAGCTGTCCGGAGTGGAGCACACGGACTTCATGGAGGCGGTCTGGTACCGCCGCACCGTGACGATCCCGGCCGCGTGGGCGGGCCGCCGGACGCTGCTGCACTTCGGCGCCGTCGACCATGACGCCACCGTGTGGGTGAACGGCGTCGAGGTGGCCCGCCACCGCGGCGGCTTCTCGCCGTTCACGGCGGACCTGTCGCAGGCGGCGAGCCCCGGGGAGGAGGCCACGATCGTGGTACGCGCCCGCGACTCCCGGTACGGGCCGCAGGCACGGGGCAAGCAGTCCACCAGGTACCAGAACTACGAGTGCCTCTACACCCGCACGACGGGGATCTGGCAGACGGTGTGGCTGGAGCCCGTACCCGACGTGCACCTGCGCCGCCCGCGCTGCACGCCCGACGTCGCGACCTCCTCCTTCACCGTCGTCGTCCCGCTGTCCGGCAACCGCCCCGGCGCCTCGGTGCGCGTGAGCGTCGCCGACGGGGACGGCGTCGTCGCCACCGCGACCGCCCGCGCCGACGTGGACCTCGCCCCCTCGCTGCGCCTGGAGCTCCCCGCGGACCGGGTGCGCCTGTGGGAGGCGGGCGACGGCTTTCTCTACGACCTCAGGGTCGAGCTGCTCGACGTCGGCGGCGTCGTCACGGACTCCGTGGACAGCTACGCCGGGCTGCGCTCGATCGCCGTCGACGGCAAGCGCGTGCTCATCAACGGCCGCCCGGTCTTCCAGCGGCTCGTGCTGGACCAGGGCTACTACCCCGACGGCCTCATGACCGCGCCCAGCGACGCCGCGCTGCTGCGCGACATCGAGCTGTCGGTGGCCGCGGGCTTCAACGGCGCGCGCCTGCACCAGAAGGTGTTCGAGGAGCGTTTCCTGTACCACGCCGACCGGCTGGGCTACCTGGTCTGGGGCGAGTTCGGCGACTGGGGCGCCTTCTCCGAGGGCGAGCAGCGGCCGACCGCCTCCTTCATCACGCAGTGGCTGGAGGTCCTGGAGCGGGACGTCTCACACCCGTCGATCATCGGGTGGTGCCCGCTCAACGAGACCTCCCAGCCGATCCACGACCGTGTCTCCCAGCTCGACGACGTCACCCGCGGCATGTTCCTGGCCACGAAGCTCGCCGACCCCAGCCGCCCGGTGATCGACGCCTCCGGCTACAGCCATCGCGTGCCGGAGACGGACATCTACGACTCCCACCACTACGAGCAGGAGCCCGGCGCGTTCGCCGGCGAGCTGAGCGGCCTGGGCAAGGACCGGCCCTTCGCCAACACCTCGCCCCAGGGGCCCATCTCCGTCCCCTACCGCGGCCAGCCGTACTTCGTCAGCGAGTACGGCGGCATCTGGTGGAACCCGGAGCTCGCCGGGACCGAGCAGGACGCGGACCGCGTGCAGTCCTGGGGCTATGGGCAGCGCGTGCGGAGCGAGGAGGAGTTCCACACCCGCTTCGCCGGGCTGACCGGCGTGCTGCTGGACGACCCGGACATGTTCGGCTATTGCTATACGCAGCTCACCGACGTGTTCCAGGAGGAGAACGGCATCTACCGCTTCGACCGGACGACCAAGCTCGACGTCGAACGCGTCCGCGCGGTCCAGGCCCGGCGGGCCGCCGCCGAAGATGCGACCTGAACAGGCTCCGGCACGTTTTGTGGATCGGTGGCGGGAGCGGCGCGGGAAAGTCGACCATCGGGCGTCGCCTGGCGGCTCGGCACGGCCTGCGTCTCTACGCGACCGACGACGTGATGCCGGACCATGCCCGCCGGAGCACCCCGGAGGACAGTCCGTTCCTGAGCGAGTTCGTGGCCATGGACATGGACGAGCGATGGGTGAACCGGTCTCCGGAGGCCATGCTGGAGACGTTCCACTGGTATCGGGGCGAGGGCTTCGGCCTGATCGTCGAAGACCTCCTGCGCCTTCCGCGTGAGCCGGGTGTGATCGTCGAGGGGTTCCGGCTGCTGCCGCACCTCGTGCGGCCGCTCCTGGCGATGCTGGGGCAGGCCGTCTGGCTGCTCCCGACGCCCGGCTTCCGCCGGGCCGCGTTCGAGAGCAGGGGCTCGTTGTGGGAGATCGCCGGGAAGACCGGCGATCCGGAACGGGCGCTGCGCAACCTGCTTGAGCGCGATCGCCTGTTCACGGAACGCCTCGGCGGGGAGGCGCGGCGGCTCGGTCTTCGTGTCATCGAGGTCGGCGACGGGATGACCGAGGACGAGCTGGCCGGGCGGGTGACGGAGGCGTTCGGGCTCTGACCGGGAGGCACCGCCCGGTCAGGAGGCGGGGCCGTCCGGCGGGGGCGCGAACTGGCCGTAGCGGACGTCGCGCGTCTGGTCGCCGAGGTACGGCCGGCCCTGCGGGGGTGCGGGATGGTAGCCGTGCCGGCCGCCCTGCGGGCCGTACCCGTAGCCGCCCTGGCCGTCGGACTGCGGGCCGTACCCGTAGCCGCCCTGGCCGTAGCCGTCGCCGCCGTTGTGTCCGTACGGGCCGCGGGCCGGCTGGGGTGCGGGCGGAAGCTGGTGCTGCTGCCACGAGGGCGGCGGCATCGCGCCGTACGGGCCGTTGACCGGAGGCGCGCCGTAAGCCGGCACAGGACGGGAGCGGCGCCGGCCGAGGACCTTCACCACGAGCACCGCGAGCACGATCGCGACCAGCACGCCGGCTCCGATCAGCACCCACATCAGGATCGGCCTGGGCGACTCGTCCTTGCCCGCCGAGATCGCCGCCTGCGTCTCGCTGATGTACTTGGCCACGTACGGATGGTTCGGGAAGAGCGCCTGCACCTCGCGGAGCTTCGGCAGCGCGTCCTCGAAGTAGTTGCGGAAGTAGTCGTTCAGCGCCTCGTTGTACCGGATCGTGGTCATGGCCTGGGCGGGCTTGACGTTCTTCTCGCCGAGCTTCTCCTTGATGATGCTCACCGGCAGCACGAAGCTCTCGCTCTCCGACGCCTCGCCGCCCGCGCTGACCGTGCCGGCGATCAGCATGCCGATGACCTTGCCCTCCTTGCTGAACACCGGCCCGCCGGAGTTGCCGTGGTAGGACGGCGCCTGGGTCTGGATGTACGGCACGCCGGTCTGGGTGGCCCGCTTGGCGTTGAACGGCCCCTCGGTCAGCGCCGGCTCCAGCTTGGACTCCAGGCTGAAGAACGGGGTGTTCGTGACCAGGCCGGGGAAGCCGCTGATGTACAGCGTGTCTCCGGTGCGCACGTCGGCGTCCGCACCGAGCGGGACGGTCGGCAGGTTCTGCTGGCCGTTGACCTTGAGCAGCGCGAAGTCCTTGCCGGGGTAGCTCTCGCCCACCGATACCAGCTCGGCCGGGACCGCCTTGGCCGTCTTGTCCACGCCGCCGCCCGGCAGGCTCTGCAGCACCGACAGGCTCTGCTTCAGACCGCGGATCTTCATGTGGCCGGTGTTGAACGTGACGTAGATCTGCTGCGCGAGCTTGACCATCTCCTCGTCGGCCTCGATGCCCCGCAGGCCGGAGATGATCTCCTTGGCGTCCTGCTCGTTGAACTTGGCCAGCGCCTGCTGCGCGAACAGCTGGCTGAGCTCCGTCTCGCCGACCTGGACGCAGTGGGCTCCGGTGACCATGTACCCGTCGGGGGTGACCCACCAGCCGGTGCACAGGCCGCCGACCTCGGCGTCCACCGTACGCTCCGGGGTGGTCTCGGTGAGGTAGGTGTCGACGTCGGCGGCGATCCGCTGGAACAGCCACTTGGCGATGCTGCGCTCGTCCGACGAGATCTTGCCCGCCTGCACGGCGACCACGGCCTGCTCGCTGAGCTGGTTGAACGCGGTCTGATTGATCGTGCTGGTCGGGACGGCGACCGTACCGGTGTAGGTGAAGCTGGTCAGCTGGACCGCCGGCTGGGTACGCGCCGCCAGCCAGGTGCCGACGGGAATGTCGGGCCGCTCGTCGGGCGCGGCGTCGGCCGCCGCGGGCGCGACGGGCAACGCGATCGTCAGGACCGCCGCCGCGACCGCGACGGTCTTCATCCATCTCTTCCTGAAATATCCGCTCACGTAGGGAAATGGTGAGGGGGCGCTCTTGTCCATGGCTTGGAGCCGGCTTGTGAACCCCGGGCCCTGCCCGTCACCTGCCCATCACCCGCCGCCCGTCACCCGCCGCCCGTCACTTGCCCGTCAGGACCGTTCGACCGTGAACGTGCTGCAGCCCCCGGTGTCGACGCGCCCGTTGATCGCGGAGGGGCGATCCTCGGTGAGGGTCGCGCGGAGGCCGACCATGAGGTAGTCGCCCGGCCGGTCGATCCAGCGTTCGCCGTCCAGCGCCAGGACCCGTCCGGTCAGCCGGCCGCTCATGGCGAAGGAGCCCGAGGGAACGTCGGGGTTGCTGGGGTCGGCCTTGAACGCGAAAACGGCCTTGAGCTTGCCCGGCGACGGCTCGGTGATCGTGAGCTCAAGCGCGGTTTTGCCTTGGCTGCACTGGTAGGTGCCGGTCCACTTGCCCGCCACTGAGGCGCGGGCGGGAGCCGTCGCGCTGGCACTGGCACTGGCGCTGGCGGTGGGACTGGCACTGGCGGTGCGGCTGGGTCTGGCGCTGGGGCTGTCGGTGGGGCTGGCGCTGGCGACCGTGATCGGCTCCGGCTGCCCTCGATTGGCCAGGAACACCACGGCGGCGCCGACCAGCGCGAGCAGGATCACGATCCCGGCGGACAGCGCGACCACCAAGCCGGTCGAGCTCTTCGCCGGGGCCGGCGACGCATAGCTCGGCGCGCCGGGCGACGGGGCGTAGGAAGGCTGAGGGGCGTAGGCGGGAGACGGAGCGTAGGCGGGAGGCGAGGGGAAGGCGAGCGTCGGGGCGTAGCCGAGCGTCTGGGTGGGAGGCTGCTCGTAACCCGGCCGGCTCGGCCCGTCCCCGTGCAGGAACCCCAGCACCTCCTGTGCCGTCGGCCGGTGCTTGGGCTGCTTGGCCAGGCATCGGTCCAGGATGGGCTGGAGCGGCTGGGGCAGCCGCGACAGGTCCGTGGCCGCGTACGACACCCGATGGGCCACGGCCGGAACGCCGTCCTCCCCGAAAGGGGGCATCCCGGTCGCCGCGTAGATCATCGTCGCGGCCCAGGAGAACACGTCGGACGGCGGCCCCGCCGGCTGACCCGCCACCTGCTCCGGCGACAAGTACGCGGGCACGACCGCCGGGTCCGGATACCGCGCGATCCCGAAGTCGATCACCTTCACGCCCTGGGGGCCGAGCAGCACGTCGGCCGGCTTGAAGTCCAGGTGAGCGATCCCCGCCCGGTGCATCGCCGCCAGCGCGGCGACGGTGCCGGTCGCCAGCCAGTGCACCTGACCGGCGTCACGCGGGCCCTCCCGGCGGACCAGCTCCGCCAGCGATACGCCTTCCGCGTATTCGCTGACGACGTAGAGCCGGTCACCGTACATCCCGGTGGTCAGCACCCGTGCGGCGGACGGCTCCGTCACCTGCCCCGCCACGGCGGCCATCGCGCGCTGGGTCTCGGCGTCACCTGGGGGCAGCAGTTTGATCGCCACCTGTCCGCTCGCCGAGCGGCCCAGGTAGACGACCGATCGCCGGCCCCGGCCCAGCACGCCGATGAGCGCGTACTCGCCCAGTTGTGCGGGATCTCCCTCGGCTGACGCTTGTATCCCGTACATATGGTTCCCGACCATAACGCCCGCCGGGCCGGCACGTGAAGAGCAGCGTCAGCAGTAGGCGATCCCCGACACCGTGAAGGGGATGTTGTGGTAGGGCGTGTACTCGGAGCGCTGCCCGGGGGAGACGCAGGGGCCGTGCTCGGGCCAGGAGCCGACCATGGGGTTGGGGCTGGTGACGTAGATCTTGACCGCGTAGTTGCCGTCGCCGCCACTGCAGTAGGCCCAGGCGGTCTTGCCGTCCCGGCCTGTCGTGCAGCCGGTGGGAGTGGCTTGAGCGGGGGAGGCGGTGCCGATGAGAGTGGCGGCGAAGAGGGCTGAGGCGGCTAAGACCGCGTGCTTTCTCGTGCGCATTTGCTGACCTCCAGCAGTTCGGGGTGGGGCCGGGGGAGTGCACTGTTAGGAAAGCTTCTTAAGAGAAGATAGTTGAGCCAGGCACGCCGTCAAGGTCGGCCTCAGGTCTGGGTCGGGGAGCGGCCCTCCACCAAGGCGGCGAACCCGTCGAGATGGCGGGCCAGGCTGTACTCGAACAGTCCGTCCACGTCCGACACCGTCTCGTGCGACATCGCGGCCAGCAGCGGGAACCGTCCGCTGCCGAGGAGCTCGTCGGCCCGTTCCCGCTGTGCGAGCCACCACCGGGTGAGCGTCACGCCGGTCTCCTGCTCCGCTTCGACCTCGTCGGCCATGGTCAGGGCGACGGTGACGACGAGTGCGTGCAGCGTGAGCACCTCTCGGATCCGTACCGTCATGGGCAGGTCGAGCCCGTCGAGCGCACGCAGGGTCCACTCGGTGTGGGCCATCATGTTGGGCACGAGCAGCGGGCGGGTGAACGAGACGGCCCTGGGCATCCAGAGGTGCCGCCGCCCCAGCTCCCATTGCCGGCGGGAGATCAGCTCAAGCTTGGCCCGCCACCCCTCCGGGCCGGGGACGGGCAGCTCCGGTTCGCCGAAGACCTCGTCGACCATCTGCGTCACCAGCTCTTCCTTGTTCGCCACGTGCCGGTAGAGCGACATCGGGCCGACGCCGAGCTCGGTCGCGAGCCGCCGCATGGACACGGCATCGAGCCCCTCGCTGTCGGCGATCGCGATGGCGGTGCGGAGAACCTGGTCGCGGTTCAGCGCCTGCTTGGGGATGCCGGCCTGCCGTGGTCTCGGGGTCGTGGCCGGGGCGACCGGCCGCTGGTGGCCCGTGCGCGCGCTGACCACCGTACCGGCGCCGACCTTCGCCTCGACCAGCCCTTCGTCGCGCAGCGCCGCCATCACTTTGGTCGCGGTCGCGACCGCGACGCCCCATCGCTGGGCGACCTGCCGGATGGACGGCACCCGATCGCCCGGCCGCAGGTCGCCGGCCAGAATCCGGGCGCGGAACTCCGCGACGATACGCCGGTAGGGCGGGTCCGGCCGATGCGCTGACAAGGGACCTCCTGAGGACAGGTGTACTAGTTCAATTATCATCGCACTAGTGCACTTTATCCCGCTATAAGCTTGGGATTCGCGCCATTCCGAATACGATGTACGCATGACATTAGATACACCGTACGCACCAACAGAGGGCGACCGCTGGCACCGGCCGTTGATGGTCATGGTGGCGGCGATGTCCGCGCTCGTCGTCGTCGCGGGCTTCGGTCTCTTCGCCGACAGTCGTGAGCTGCTGCAGCAGTCGATCTGGGAGAAGCCGCTGAAGTTCGGGGTGTCGTTCGTCATCTACGCGGCGACGCTCGCCTGGCTGCTGCCGAAGCTTCGCCGGGCGCGGCGCACGATGTGGACCCTCGGAACGGTCTTCGCCGTCACCGGCCTGATCGACGTCGGTTTCATCGCGGTGCAGGCCGCCCGCGGCACCTACAGCCATTTCAACACCAACACCGACACGTTCAACGAGGTCGGGCAGGTGATCTTCTCCTCGGGCGTGGTCGGCTTGTTCGGGGCGAGCCTGCTCATCGCCGTCATGCTGCTGTTCCAGCGGGTCGGCGACACGGCGCTCACCTGGGCCCTGCGCGCCGGGATCGGGTTGTCCGTCCTCGGCATGGCGGTGGCCTCCTTCATTCGCGGATGGGCCTCGACCGGCCCCCGGACGGTCGAGGACGCGTACGGGAACGCGGTCTCGCTGGTGGGACAGCACGGGGTGGGGGCGCCGGACGGCTACGGCATGCCGGTCACGAACTGGAGCACCGTGGGCGGCGACCTGCGCGTCCCGCACTTCATCGGCCTGCACTCCGTCCAGGTGTTCGTCCTCGCGGTGCTGGTTCTCTCCGCCCTCGCGGCGCGGATCGGCTGGCTGCGGGATGAACGCGTACGCGCCCAGCTCACCGGGGTCGTCATCCTGGGGTACGCCGCGGTGTTCGCGATCACGGTGTGGCAGGCGATGCGCGGCCAGTCGCTGATCCATCCCGACGCGGCGACGTGGACCGCGTTCGCGGTGACGGTCGTCGTGACCGTGCTGCTGGCGGCTCTGACCGTCGCGGCGGCCCGCCGCAGAGCGGAGTCGCCCGCCGGCGACCGGCCCGCGCCCGTCGCCTCGGGGGTGGCCAGATTCTAAAATTACGTTCTAGTATCGCCATGGAGGGATCCGGAGCCGGCCAGGGTCCCAGGAGAGGACAGCCATGGGCGTGCTGGAAGGCAAGGTCGCAGTCGTCACCGGGGCGAGCAGGGGCATCGGCGCCGCGATAGCCGTACGGCTGGCCGCCGAGGGTGCGAAGGTGGTGGCCGCCGCCCGGACCGTGGAGGCGTCGCAGAGCCGCCTCGAAGGGACGATCGGCGACACGGTCGCGCAGATCGAGGCGGCCGGCGGCACCGCCTTCGCCCAAGCCACCGACCTGTCGCGCGAGCAGGACAGGGAAGCGCTCATCCGGGCGGCCGAGCAGCGGTACGGCCCGGTCGACATTCTGATCAACAACGCCGCCGTCACCTACTTCACGCCGGTGTCGGACTTCACCGATCGCCGCTATCACTTGATGTTCGAAGTGCAGGTCAACGCGCCCTTCCATCTTGCCCGGCTGGTCCTGCCCGGGATGCGGGAACGCCGTGCGGGCTGGATCCTCAACATCTCCTCGATCGCCGCGCGCCATCCGGCGTTCCCGCCCGGCCCGTACGCCGGTCGCGGGGGCACGGTGTACGGCATGTGCAAGGCCGCACTCGAACGCTTCACCACCGGCCTGGCCGCCGAGCTCTACGCCGACAACGTCGCGGTGAACGCACTGTCGCCCAACCAGGTCGTGCCCACCCCGGGCACCCTCTTCCACGGCCTCATCAGCGAAGACGCCCCGGACGCCGAGCCGCCTTCGGTCATGGCCGACGCCGCCCTGGCTCTGTGCCACCGCCCGGCCGCCGAGCTCACCGGTCGCATCGCGTATTCCCAGGATTTGCTGGCCGAGCTGCACGACGGATAATGACCGGGTGCTTATAGGGCCTGGATCTCCGTCGTTCACGTGGATACTCTGCAACAGAGTTTGGTGATCGGTTGCGAAGCGTCACTGGAGGCTGGAGGTCCAGTGGAACGGCCTGACGCACACAGCCTTGCCGACATTCTGTCGGTCGCGCCATGGATGGATCTCGAAACGTATTTCGACCATCTGCGGGATCGGGTGGATGCGGCCGTTCTGGCCTCACACGAACGGCGCGAGCAGCTCCGCGCCGAGATATTTGCCGAAAATCCGGATTTACGCTGCCAGATCCGGCGCCCGTCGCCCGAGAAGATGGAATGGGCCAAAAATCTGCTGCGTACCGGCATCGTCGCCGCCTCCGACGGGACGGTGGCCGCCGTACCTCTCCTGAGCGGGACGAAGATCCAGATAGGCGTGGTGATCGTCACCAACACCGGCGAATCCGTCGGCCTCGTGACGAGGGTCTTCGAGCACGAGCTGACCACGACCGGCGACACGGCCAGAGAATTCTTCGACAATCTCCGGAAGGTGCACGGCACCACGACCCTGGCCAGCCAGGCGCTCATGCTGTTCGGCGAACGCAAAATTCTGCTCGCGCAGAAAGCCGACTGGCGGATGATCCACGGTGAGCTGATTCCCTTCCAACTGCGTACGGGCGTGGGCCATCCGAAGGAGAACCTGCCACCTGTTTTCGAGCTCGTCCGGAATTATGTGAAGGACCAGCGCTTCATCGCGGTCAGTGAAAGCCCAGAAGATCTTGACGTGCTCAACGCCGGCATTGTCCTGGAGCCCGGCGAGTTCATCGAGTTGCGCACGCTCGCCGACGACCTCACCGGTTTCCTGGACGGCGATGATAACGCAGGAAGGATCAAGTCCGGATTCAACAATCTCGACCGGGCGACGTTCCGCGCCTTCATCGCGGAAATGGGGCCGGAGGTCGCCATCCTGTTGATGAAGGCGGGGCATCGTCCGTTCCTCCTGGAGTGCCATCGAGACCGGGTCGAGGAGGCGGCGGCGCTCTTCCTCGCCGACGCGCTCTGGACGCGAGGTCTCCCCGACAGCGGCGCGCCCGCGACCACCCGCGGCTTCCCCTTCCACATCGACCTCGCCGACAACGTGGCCCGCACGATGTTCAAGGGAGGGGAGTTCCGCACCTTCATCGAAACGCGGCTGATGGAGCTCGGGGTCGAGCGCGGGCTCACCGATCTGGATCCACGGAGGACACGAGGATGAGCTCGGACATCCAGGTCGAAGCCGAAGAACCGCTGGAAGAGCCGGAAGAGCGTGACGTCCCCGCCGACCCGGAGTGCGAGCAGGAGATCCCCGAAGCAGACCTTGAGGCCGCGGCCGTCAGTCTCGCCCGATCGCTGGTCACGCTCGGCTTCATCGCCTTCGACGGGCCGGGGACGGACAACTCCAGCAGCGGTGTCATGGTGTCGGAAGAGCTGCGCCGCCATTTCCGCCGCGACGCGTACGTGGGCATCGACGACACCGAACAAGGCATCACCTTTCTGGGCCGCGTCGTCGAAGGCCCTTTTCACAGCCCGCACGAGATCAGCCCCGATTCGGCCATCAGCAGGACCACGCTGCTCCACCCGGAACGCACCCAGTTCCGGCCCACGTACTACGCCGCCGGCACGGTCGAGATTCTCGGCGAGGTCACCGCGGATGAAAACGTGCTGCCCACCTCGACCCGCCCCCGGCCGTACTCCCAGGTGTTCATCTATCCCAGTGGCCGGCTGCGCCGGATGCTCGGCATCGAAGGCGACATGCAACTGGGCTCGTTGCTCGGCTACGACGACGTCAGGGTCGAGGCGGACTCGGCGGACAAGGGCTTCCTGCCGCGTAATGCCGGCATCTTCGGCACCGTGGGCTCGGGCAAGTCCAACACCACCCAGGTCCTGATGGAGGAGGCGCTTCGCGCCGGCTGGGCGGTCGTCGCCATCGACGTCGAGGGCGAGTACGTACGCATGGACCAGGGAACCGACGAGCCCCACCTCGCGCGCCTCCTGGAAGAAGGCTTCGACGAACGGCTTCCGCGCGGCATCCCCGATTTCCGGGTCTACGTGCCGAACGCCGGCATGACGGACGCGCCCGATCCCTTCCCCTTCAAGGTGCCGATCGCCGACGTGCCGGAGGAGATCGTCGCGGACATCCTCGAGCTCAGCGAACCTCAGGTGCGCATGTGGGGAGCGATCACGGCCCAGGCCCGGCGCAACGCGGAGCGGCCCGGCCGGCCGGGCAAGATGGGCGTACTAGCCGCCCCCGCACCGCCGCCTCCCGATCGCCCGTACAACCTCAGTGCCCTGATCGACGGATTGCAGGAGGACCCTGTCACGGGCGCCCTGCCCCTGTTCCCGGGCAGGCCCGGCCCGGCGGAGAAGGCCACCGCGTCCACGCTGAGGAACAAGCTGTACAAGCTCGGCAGATCCGGAATGCTCGACTGGATGCCCACGAGAAGCACCCCGTACCTGGACATCGACGAGCTCCTCGTGGAGCGGCGCCTGAGCGTTTTCGACGTGAGCGAGACCAACGACAGCGCCCGCAACATCGCCATCTCCTTCCTGCTGCAGGCGCTGTTCGACCGGGTGATCGCGGTGGCTCGCGGCGAGCCCATCGGCAAGGAGGGCCGGCAGCGCCCGCCGGTGCTGGTGGTGATCGAGGAGGTGCACACGTTCGTCTCGCGGGCCAGCGCGGGCCGGATGCGCGCGGTGCTGGACCAGCTGCAGGTCATCAGCCGTCGCGGCCGCAAGCGCTGGATGGGCCTGGTGCTGGTGTCGCAGCAGCCCGGTCACGTGCCGGAGGAATTGTTCGAGCTGGCGAACACCCGGTTCATCCATCAGCTGAAGTCCGCAGGCAACCTCGCCCCCGTACGCGCGACCACGGGTGGTGTGCACGAGGCGCTGTGGTCGACGGTCCCCGCGCTGGGGCAGGGACAATGCCTGCTGACGGGCTCGGTGTTCCGCAATCCGGTCTTCGTGCAGATGCGTCCGGCGCGTTCGCGGCGCATGCACACGGCGTGACCACGATCGGTTCTCATGGAACTCTCAGGCGGACTTTGTGGCACTTTGAGCTCAATTTGATGACTATGGGGGGATGGAGCGCGCGCCGCAGGAGGCCGACGCGGCCGAGGCTCAGGGAGCCGTGGCCGGGAAGGCTCGGTGGTACGCCGTCACTGGCGGCGCACTTGTCGTCGTGGCGGTGCTGGCGTACTGGCTGGGAAGCAGCGGTGGGAACGGCGAGGCGGCCGCGCCCAGGCCGACCC
The DNA here is from genome assembly GCF_039539705.1 of Nonomuraea rosea. NCBI lineage: Bacteria > Bacillati > Actinomycetota > Actinomycetes > Streptosporangiales > Streptosporangiaceae > Nonomuraea > Nonomuraea rosea. Next base: position 221,523 of record NZ_BAABDQ010000014.1, read on the forward strand.
CGACGCCCAGTAAGACGCTCACGGTGCCCGACGTCTTCGAGCGGGTCGGGCCGTCGGTGGTGGTCATCCAGGCGGGGAAGTCGTTCGGGACCGGAGTGATCGCGGCCGAAGACGGGACGATTCTGACGGCGCATCACGTGATCAAAGGTACGAAGAACGTGAACCTGACGTTCGCCGACGGCACCAAGGCGAAGGCCGTGGTCTCGTCGTCGAACCCCAAGCGCGACGTCGCGACCCTCAAGCCCGCGAAGCTGCCGGAGATCGTCGTCCCGGCGACGCTCGGCGGCGGCGTGGCCGTGGGCGCGCCCGTCGTGGCGATCGGCAATCCGCTCGGCCTGACCTACAGCGTCTCCACCGGCGTCGTATCGGGCCTGAACCGGACCGCCGACCGGACCTCCGACGACGGCGACCTGGGCGGGCTCATCCAGTTCGACGCCTCCGTCAACCCGGGCAGCTCCGGCGGACCGCTCCTGGACGCTCGCGGCCTGGTCATCGGGATCGTCGTCTCGATCGCCGACCCGGGAGGCGACGAGGCGTTCGCCGGGATCGCGTTCGCGGTGCCGATCGGAGCGGCCCTGGGCGGAGACGAAGGCGACGGCCCGCCGGGCATCGGGATCTGACCGAAGCATCACGAGAAGGAACACACCATATGACCTCGACCACGTCCCCAGAGTCGGCCCACCCGCTCGAACAGGTGCTGTTCGAGGTCAAGCGCACGATCGTCGGACAGGACACCCTGCTGGAGCGCATGGCCGTCGCGCTGATCGCCGACGGCCACCTGCTGGTCGAGGGCGTGCCGGGCCTGGCCAAGACACTCGCGGTACGGTCGCTGGCCGCCGCGTTCGCCGGGAGCTTCCAGCGGGTCCAGTTCACCCCCGACCTGGTGCCCGCCGACCTCGTGGGCACGCGGGTCTACCACCAGCACTCCGGGGAGTTCCGTACGGAGCTCGGCCCCGTGTTCGCGAACCTGCTGCTGGCCGACGAGATCAACCGCGCGCCCGCCAAGGTGCAGAGCGCCCTGCTGGAAGTGATGCAGGAACATCAGGTGACGATCGGCCGCGAGACGTTCCGGGTGCCCGAGCCGTTCCTGGTCATGGCGACCGAGAACCCGATCGAGTCGGAGGGCACCTACCCGCTGCCCGAAGCGCAGGTCGACCGTTTCATGATGAAGGTGGTCGTCGACTATCCGACACAGCCGGAAGAGCAGGCGATCGTGGAACGGGCACTGCGCCCGCCCGAGCCGCCGCAGCCGATGGTGACGGCCGAGGGCCTGATCGCGATGCGGGCCCGCGCCCAGCAGGTGTACGTCGATCCGGCGATCATCGACTACGCGGTGCGGCTGGTCGCCGTGACGCGTTCTCCCGCCACGGCCGGGCTCGGCGAACTGGAGCGGTACGTCACCTACGGGGCGAGCCCGCGGGCGTCCATCGCGCTTGTCACGGGCGCGCGGGCGCTGGCGTTCCTGCGCGGGCGTGACTACGTCCTGCCGCACGACCTGTCCGAGCTCGCGCTCGACGTGCTGCGCCACCGCCTGGTGCTGTCCTACGAGGCCCTGGCGGACGAGATCGACGCCGACACGATCATCACCAGGGTGCTCGGGGCCGTCCGGGCGCCCGACGTCGTCCTGCAGAACCGCTAGAGCCATGGCCACCGCCCCCGAGAAACTCCTGCTCCGCCTGGAGTGGAAGGTCGTCCGCAGACTCGACGGCCGGCTCCAGGGCGCCCACCGCACCACGCACCGCGGCTCCGGGATCGACTTCACCGGGTTGCGCGCCTACACCGACGGCGACGACGCCCGGCACATCGACTGGAACGTGACGGCGCGCCTGGACGAGCCGCACCTGCGGGTGTTCACCGAGGACCGCGAGCTGACGGTGTGGCTCGTGCTCGACCGGTCGGCGTCGATGGCGGCCGGCCGGCCGGGGCGCGGCAAGCACGCCGTGCTCGCGGAGCTCGCGCTCGTCCTCGCCCGGCTGTTCGGCAGGGGCGGCAACCGGGTCGGCGCGCTGCTGTTCGACACCGGGATGCTGCGGGTCGTGCCGCCCGGCACCTCCCGGCGGCACGCGCTGCGGATCGGCGCCGAGCTGGAACGCACCTCGGAAGCGCGTGGCGGCGCCACCACCGACCTGGCGGAGATGCTCGACGCGGCCGGACGGCTCGCGCGCCGCCGCGCACTCATCGTCGTGCTGTCGGACTTCATCGGCGACGGCGACTGGGAGCGCTCGCTGCAGCGCCTGGCCCGGCGGCACGAGGTGGTCGCCCTGCGGATCGTGGACACGGCCGACGACGTGCTGCCAGAAGCCGGGCTGATCGTGGTCGAGGACGCCGAGACCGGCGAGCAGCTCGTCGTCGACTCCGCCGACCCGCTGCTGCGGGTTCGCTTCCGCGCCGCGGTCGACGCCCGCGACGCCCGGCTCACGGCGGGCATGCGCCGGGCCGGGGTGCCCGTCCACCGCATCGACACCGACCGCGACCTGGCCGAAGCGCTCGTCGAGGTCGTCGCCAGAACCCGGGACCGGTCATCATGACATTGTCCTCTCCCTTGCTGCTGGTCGTCGGGCTGCTGCTCACGGCGGCGCTCGTCTGGGCGGCCGTCGTCTCGGCGCGCCGACGGACGGCCGCGCTCACCGCCGCCGGCGTGGCCGTGCCGGGGGGCCGCCGGGCGTACCTCGGAATCGGCCTGACGATCGCGGGCGTCGGCGTGCTCGCGATCGCCACCGCGGGACCGGCGGCCATGCTGCCGGTGCCGCGGACCGCGGGCACCGTCATCCTCGCCATCGACGTCTCCAACAGCATGGGCGCCGACGACGTCGCGCCCAACCGGCTGGCGGCCGCGCAGCGGGCGGCCCGCGCGTTCGTGGCGGCGCAGCCCGACAGCGTCGACATCGGCGTCATCGCGTTCGAACGGGGCGCGCTCACCACCGCGCGGCCCGCCGCCGACCACTCCCTCGCACTCAAGGCCATCGACCGGCTGAAGGTCACCGGCGGCACCTCACTGGGTGCGGCCATCACCGCCTCGCTCACGGCGATCACCGGCAAGCAGGTGGCCGTCGGCCGCAACGGCACCGCGCCCGACATCGGCTACTGGCCGTCGGCGACGATCGTGATCTTCTCCGACGGCCAGGACCAGGGCGGCGACGTCGAACAGGCCGCGACCCTGGCCCAGCAGGCGAACGTCCACATCCACACCGTCGGGGTCGGCACCACGGACGGGGCGACGGTGAAGGTCGACGGCTACCATCTGCAGACCTCGCTCGAAGAGGAAACCCTCACCTTGATCGCGCAGACCACCGGCGGCGGCTACCATCCCGCCTCCGACACCGCGCGGCTCGACGGGATCGCCGACACGATCGATCTGCGGCTCACCGTCTCCGACGAGCCGCTGCCCCTCGCCGGCGGCCTGATCGGGCTCGCCCTCGCGCTGCTCACCGGGGGAGCGGCGATCACCGTGCTCCGGTCTGGACGGGTGATCTGAATGTCGTTCTCATGGCCCTGGGCACTGCTGTCAGTGCTGATCATCCCGCTGATCTTCGTCATCCGCGAGTGGGCGCGGCGCCGCCGCCGGCGGGCCGCCGTGCGCGTCACCTCGATCGCGCTCGTACGCAGCGCACTGCCCGGCCGTACGCGCTGGACGCGGAAGATCCCCCCGGCCCTGTTCATCGGCGGACTCGCGCTGCTCGCGGTCGGGGCCGCGCGACCCCAGGCGTCGGTACCGGTGCCGATGACGTCGGCGACGATCCTGCTCGCGCTCGACACCTCCGGCTCCATGTGCTCCACGGACGTCGAACCCAACCGCCTCACCGCCGCGAAGAAGGCCGCCACGGAGTTCGTCGAGTCGCAGCGGGGCGGGCCGCGCATCGGCCTGGTCACGTTCGCGGGCAACGCGGGTCTGCGCGTCCCGCCCACCGACGACACCGATTCGCTGATCGAGGCGCTGGACAACCTCACCGTGTCCCGCGGCACCGCGATCGGGCAGGCCATGCTCACCTCGATCGACGCGATCGCGGAGGTCGACCCATCGGTCGCCGCCACCGGGGCGAACCCCGGGACCCCCGGGGAAGGCTACGCCGGCGCCGCGATCATCGTGCTCACCGACGGCGCCAACACCCAGGGCGTCGACCCGCAGATCGCCGCCCAGGAGGCGGCCCTGCGCCGCGTCCGCGTCTTCCCCATCGGCTTCGGCACCACGAACCCGGCCCCGATGGTCTGCGAGAACTCCCAGTTCGACGGCGGCTTCGGCGGCTGGGGCGGCGGTTTCGGCGGTCGCGGGGGATTCGACAGGGGGCGCAACCCTCGTACCATCGACGAGCCCGCGCTCAAGCAGATAGCCGAGACCACCGGCGGCTCCTACCACCGCGCGGAGAACGCCGACCAGCTCCAGAGCGCGCTCAACTCCCTGCCCGGCAGCTTCACCGTCATCCACCAGCGGATCGACACCGCCGCCGCCTTCGCGGCCGGCGGCGCCGTCCTCATCGTCACGGCCCTGTCCCTCTCCCTCTGGTGGAACCGCCCCAGAACCCCGGCCCGCTGACCCGAGCAGCTCTTAAGCGGGATCCGGGCCGTAGCGCTCGGCGATGTCCTCGGCGGAGGGCCACCGGCTGTAGGCAGGCGACTGCGGCCAGCCGTCGGGCGAATCCTGCCACTCCTCCTGCCGCCCGTACGGCAGCAGGTCGATCAACGCGAAGGTGTGGCTGAGCTGCTCGGTGCCCCGGCCGTTGGTGTGCCAGGTGCGATAGACGGTGTCGCCGTCGCGCAGGAACACGTTGACGGCGAAGCCATCGCCGGGCGGCGCGCCGACGTCGGTGCCGAACGGGCTGTTCGCGGTGGAGTACCAGGTCATCTTGTTCCCGGTACGCCGCTTGTAGGCGAGTGCCTCGTCGATCGAGCCCTGGGTGACGATGACGAACCGGGCGTCGTAGTTCTCCAGGAACTCCAGCCGGGTGAACTGCGAGGTGAACCCCGTACACCCGCCGCACTGCCATTCCGCGCCCGGGGACCACATGTGGTTGTAGACGATCAGCTGGCTCTTGCCGTCGAAGACGTCCGCCAGCCGGACCGGCCCCTTCTCGCCGTCGAGCGTGTAGTCCGGCATCCGCACCATGGGCAGGTGGCGGCGCTGCGCGGCGATGGCGTCGAGCTCCCTGGTCGCGGCCTTCTCCCGGGCACGCAGGTCATCGAGCTGACGCTGCCAGGTCTCGGCGTCGACGACGGGCGGTAGTGCTTTCGTGCTCATGGTCTCTCCCTTTCGCCATGTGAAGGGGTAGACCTACCCCGGCCGCCGAACTCATCGTTTCGTCCGCAGCATCGCCAAAGCCCTTTCGATCCGCCGTACGCGGGTCTCGGGCTTCTTGGCGCTTTCGATGGCAAGTACGTGCTCGCGCTTGCGGCTGTGAGCCAGGCGATCGTAGGCGGCGCGGGCGACCGGGTCGGCGTCGAGGGCGCGGGCGAAGTCCGCGGGCTCGACCACGGCAGGAGGCTCGGCATCGAATTCCACCTCGACCTCGACCTCGTCGCCGGTGACGACACCGGCGGCCTGCCGGTTGGCGTTGCTCAGGCCGAGCAGGTGGCGGCCGCGCATGATGGCGACCCTGCTCTTCCACGAATGCCCGTTGACCGTGATGACGACCCTCGGCCGCGCGCCTCCGCCGAGCGCCGCCACGACCTCTTCGGGAACCTCCAGCCCTTTCATGGGCTCCGGAGGCTCGACGTAGGCTCGAAATTTCATGATCTGCTCCTGCTACGGGCCCGGACCCCTCTTGAACGAGGAGCCCGGGCCGGCGTTGTCGGCTGGCGTCAGGAAGCGTAGGTGGTGACCTTCCACAGATAGCCGTCCGGGTCGCTGAAGTAGCCGAAGTACCCGCCCCACTGGGCGGGGGCCGCCTCCTTGACCACGCTGCCGCCGGCCGCCACCGCGTTGCGCATCAGCTCGTCCACCATTTCCCTGGAGTCGGGGTTGAAGTGGAATGAGGCACCGCGGAATCCGGACCCCTCCGCGGAGACGCCGGCGTCCTGTGCCGCCGCCTCCCATTCGTAGAGTGCCAGCTGCGGGGACCCCTCACCCAGGCTGAACGACACGAAGTGACGCGTGTCCTTCTCGATCTTGCAGCCGAGGCCCTCGGCATAGAACTTCTTGGCGCGGGCCAGATCCTTGACGCCGAGCATGACGGCGCTCACCTGCAGTGACATGGTTTCTCTCCGTGTAAATCTCGCGGTATGTGCTGCCTGAACTGGCAGAACGGACATCCCGGCCGGGCCCGGATGTCACATCGGCGTGGTTTCGCCGGTCAATTGGTATGACAGGCCCGGACGGAAAAGGGTGACAGATGGTCGAGCAGGACTGGCTGAGCGAACGGTTCGCCGAGCACCAGGACCGCTTGCAAGCGGTGGCCTACCGGATGCTCGGCTCACCCGGCGAGGCCGAGGACGCGGTGCAGGAGGCGTGGGTGCGGGTCAGCCGCGCCGACACCTCCGAGGTGGAGAATCCGGCCGGGTGGCTGACCACGGTCGTCGCCCGGGTCTGCCTGAACATGCTCGAATCACGCCGGACCAGGCGCGAGGAGCCGGCCGGGGCACTCCCACCCGAGCCGCACGCCGGCGTCGAGGCCGGCCCTGAGGATGAGGCGCTGCTGGCCGACTCGGTCGGTATCGCGCTGACGGTGGTCCTGGACACGCTGACTCCCGCGGAACGGCTCGCGTTCGTCCTGCATGACGTCTTCGCCGTGTCGTTCGGCGAGATCGGCCCCATCATCGACCGCTCCCCGATCGCGGCCCGGCAGCTCGCCAGCCGGGCCCGGCGCCGGGTGCAAGGAGCGGCCGGGGCATCCGACGCCGCGCGGTCCCCGAAGCGGGACATCGTCGCCGCCTTCCTGGCCGCCTCCCGTACCGGGGATTTCGCCGCCCTGCTCGAACTGCTCGACCCGGACGCCGTGGCCGGCGACGCCCGCGGCGCCCACGAGGTGGCGGCCTTCTTCGCCGGACGCGCTCAGGCCGCCCGGCTCGCCCTGGTCGACGGCATCCCGGCGGCCGTCTGGTCGCACCGCGGCCGGCCGAAGGCGGTCTTCACGTTCACCATCGACGACGCGAAGATCACCCGCATCGCCATCGACGCCGTCCCGGACCAGCTCCACGACCTGGACATCGTCTTTCTCGGCGCCGGCGACAGCCGATGAGCAGCCTGAATCTCCAGCTCTCGTCCTGCACCCTCCCCGTCCACGACCTGCACGAGGCGCTCAGCTTCTACCGTGACGTGCTCGGCTTCGAGATACGCCCCGACCCCGAATCCGAGGGGACGCGCTGGGTCAGCGTCGGCTCGCCGTCGCAGCCGGACGTGCGGATCCGCCTCGAACCACCCGGCGCGCACCGGGATGTCTCGCCCGCCGACCGGCAGGCGATCGAGGGCCTGCCGGGCCGTCTCGTCTTCGTGACCGACGACTGCGACGCCATCTTCGAGCACATCGAGGCCGCGGGCGCCGACGTGATGCAAGAGCCGATCGACCAGCCCGACGGCATCCGCGACTGCGCGTTCCTCGACCCTTCCGGCAACATGCTGCGCTTCACCCAGCCACGAACGACGTGACCACGCCAGGCGTGTTTCCCCCTTTCCCCCGTGCGGGGGAGGTGCGCCGTCGCCCTGGGGCGGGACTCTTGGGGTGTCGCGGGTGTTCGACATCGGGAGGGACGTGTGGCTGCTTCGCTGCGGCTTCGGCTGGTGGTCTATGTGCTGCTGTGCGGGCTGGTTCCGTGGGCGGGGGTGAAGACGGTGTGGACTCTCGGCGGTGCCGCCCTGGGCGTGGACGGCGAGAGCTGGCTGCGGGGAGTCGAGAGCGATGGGGACGCCGTCTATCGTGCGCTGGCGGCTGTCGGCGTTGACCTGACGGTGCTGGCGGCGTTGCTTGGGGTGTTCCTCGCTCTTGGGTTGGTGCATCGGTGGGGGATGGTCTTTCCGCGCTGGACCCTGCCTCTCGCTGGACGGCGGGTGCCTGCCTTCCTGCCCCTCGTTCCGGCCTGGGGGGTGGGGGTGTGTCTGGGGGTGTACGGGGTGGTGCTGCTGGTCATGGTGCCGCTCATCCTTGGCGGCGTGAGTCCGCGGTTCGCGCCGTTGACGCCCTTCACCAGTAGTGAGGGCGTGACATGGATGATCTTGTTCGGCGGGCTGGCCTTCGGCGGGCTCGGGGGTGCGCTGGTCGTAGGGGCATGGTCCTACGGGCGGCGCGTGTCCCCTGCGCGCTCGCGGACGGCAACGCGGAGGAAACAACGCAGCTGATTTCCTGACGCAGGCCTCTGCCCGCACTCCCGCGCCGCGACCGCCGGGGAACGGGCCGGGCAGATCGCCGCTGCATTCGCCAAGACCCCAGGAGCCGGCCATGCACGATGCAGAGATTTCTTCGGGACTGGATCGACGGCAGTTCCTGCGACGCGCGGGTTTGGCCGCCGGAGCAGGCGCGGCGCTGCCACTGCTGGGCCTGGGTGGGCCGAGCGCGATGGCCGCCGCTCCGCGGTCCGCCGACGACCCCGACCAACTGTTCAAGGACGGCCAGTTCAGGCGTGCCGAGCAAGGCTACCGGCGCCGGCTGGCGGAGAACGCCGACAACGCCCAGGCCGCCGCGCAGATCGGGTACATCGCTCTGCTGTCCAACCGGTTCGCCGACGCCGAGCGATTCCTCAAACGCGCCGTCAGCCTGAAGCCCGACGACGAATTCTCCCTCTACCAGCTCGCGGACTGTTACGTCCGCCAGGACAGGCTGTCGGAAGCCGTACCCTGGCTGCGCAAACGCGGCGAGCTGACCGGCTCGCAGACCGACCTCGCCACCGCCAAGCTGTACGAGACGATCCGCGGCATCCCCTGGCGGGTGCACGGCCCGCAGAGCACCCGGATCCCCTTGCTCGGGCTCGAACCCCTACCCCACATGATGATCTCCATCAACGGAACACAGCCGAGGATCTTCCAGCTCGACACGGGAGCGACCACGGCCGGCCTCAGCATGCAACTGGCGAAGGAGGCCGGCCTGGAGGTGATCTCCGAGAGCAGGGGAAGCGCCGACGGGCAGCAGTTCACGATGTACTACGGCATCGCCAAGTCGGTGCGTATCGGCGACCTCGAGGTCCGCAACGTGCCCGTCCATTGGAACGAGGCCGACCGGCCGGACCTGCCCGACGGCACCGAGGCGCAGGGCACCATCGGCACCGTGCACTTCTACCATTTCCTGACCACCATGGACTACGGCCACCAGCAGTTCGTCATGCGCCGCAAGACCGGCGCCAACCTGCGTAGATTCCGCGCCGAGGCCGCACGGCTCAAGGGCGATGTCCTGCCGCTGTGGCTGGCGAAAGACCATTTCCCCTGCACGCTGGGCTCGCTCAACGACTTCGGGCCCCGGGTCGTCACCTTCGACACCGGCGGCCCTGGCCGGGGCGTCGGCACCTCCCTCGACTTCGCCGAACGCGCCGGCATCGAGCTTGGCGAGCCCGAGCAGGGACGGGGCGGGGTGCGCTACCCCATCGCGCCGGCGGAGATCAGTCTGGGCAAGGCGACGCGGCGGCGGATCAAGGGATGGGCGGAGGAGAAGCCCAAGGTCGGCGCCGGGATGAAGTTCGACACCATCGCCAACTTCACCCACGACTTCTTCAAGCCGTTCGCCATCACGTTCGACTACACCCACATGAATTTGTACATCACCGGCGACTCCATGAACCCGGACACGTGAAACTCGGCCGGAGCATCGCTTGCCACTCCACCTGGAGCCTCTTCACCCGGGGGTGCGGTCGCCTCGATCAGCCGGGCGCACCTGGCGCGGATTCTGCGGGCGGGCCCGGCCCCGAGACCGGCTCAGAAATCCGTCACTGCAGGGCCAGGCAGAGGTACCCGCACGAGATGGCACTCACCGCGCAGTTCGCCGCAGCGGGGACGTTGAGCTGACCGTTGCCGTTGTACGCCCACACAATGACTTGGCCGCCGGCGGTCAACGCCATGCTGGCCATATTTCCCGCGGAGATCTTGACGACATCGGACTGCGCCTCGTACGGGACTTCCAGTTGCCCGTAGTCGTTTCCGCCCCATGCGATCACGCCACCGTCTTTGAGGGCGAGGCTGAAACCGGCGCCTGCGGAGATGGCGGTGACACCGGACTGCGCTTCAGCCGGCACCGCCAGGTTCGGGGTAAGGGTGGGCGCCCAGGTGATGACGCGGCCGTCCTCCCGCAGTGCGAGAGAATGGTAACTCGTGGAAATCGCGACGATACCCTCCTTCGCTTCGTCAGGCAGGGTGGCCTGTCCACGCCATTGGATAACGCCGCCGTCCTTGAGGAAAAGGCCGGACGAGGTTCCCCCATTCGCGCCGGCGATTGCGGTGACACCGGATTTCGCCGCTTCGGGGACGGTTAACTGAGTGTCGGACGTACCGCCCCAGATGATCACGCCACCGTCTCTGAGCGCGAGGGAGAACATGCCGGCCGTCGCGATCGCCGTGACATCCTTGGTCGCCGCGACGGGCACTCGGGACAACCGCTGCTGGTTGGTGTCCTGGAAATTGAAGTTCCCCCAGGTGGTGACCCGTCCATCCTTGAGCATCAGGTTGTACAGGTTCGCGCATACCCCGCTGGAGATGGCAGTCACCCCCGACGATCCGGCCGCCGGCACCGCCGGGGCGCCGGCCGGGCCCCATTGGATGACCTTGCCGGTAGGGGTGCACTCCGGCGGTTCGTCTGCGATCGGGTTCGTCCCTGAACGGGCTTGCGCTGCGGATGCGTGCGAAACCGTCCCGCCCAGTAAGGCGGCCGGCAGACCGAGCGCGACCGTACGCATGAGTTGACGTCTATCAAACATGAAGTCCCCCTGACGTGGCATGGTCCCTTATCGAGCTGTTCGGGGCTGTACGGCCCGTTTGGGTTCGCATGACGAATCCCATCAACTCGATGGTTGACTGGGCGATCATGGCAGCAGTGAGGATTGCGAAGCGGCTCCTTTATTTATTCGTTACCGGGACATCCATACAAATATGGTCGTTTTATGGAGAAAATGTGGGCCGCACGATGATCTCTGTCCACCTGGGGTGTATCAGGCGGACAAGGTGGCGGGCCGATCGGCGGGTGCGAAGTGTTCACCGCCGAAGTCGAAGTACAGAGCCACGTCGCCGAGATGCGCGCGCCGTCGGCCGTCCATTCGAGCAGCTCGACCCCGGCCACCACTCGGCCGACGAAGCGGTCCATCTCGCCGAGGCGGTCCCCGCGCAGCGCCAGGCTGAACCAGGACGACTCCAGCGGCTCACCCCAGGTGATCGACAACCAGCCGAACCTCTCGGGGCGATAGCCACCAGGTATGTAGTACGCAGTCTCCTCAGCCGAGATCACCCGTGGGCGCTGTGCCCCTCGGCGGCGTCCAGGGCGATCGTGCCGGTCATGCCGCGCAGGCCGAACCCGTGCCGCCACCGCGCCCGTTCCTGCGGCGTGGTCAGCAGGTCGATACGGGAGGTGGTCAGGCGCCGCCAGGTGCCGCCGGTCTCGGCGTACGAGGTGATCGTGGTGCCGCCGGACAACACCAGGGCGAGGCGGTCTCCGGGCGCGAGCGGCAGACTGGCGCTGTTCGGTTCGTGCCGGAACTTGCCGTCGACCAGCACGTCGATGCCGATCTCCTTGCGGGTGTTGTTGTACCAGGCGCCGATGTAGTTGTTCGCGTCCTTGACCCGGCCGACGAACACGCTGTCCTCCGCCTCCCCGGTGCCCGCGAACGCGCCCACGGTGATCACGCTGACCGTGTCGCCGGAGGATGGCGCCCCGGGCAGGGCGAACCAGCCGAAGAACGGGCCCTGACCCTGGCCGGAGAGCCTGCCGCCGCCGACCTTGATCGCCGGCATCGCCTCGTCGCCGTAGGGCTGATAGCCGTCGTAGCCGGCCGCGGCGCCGTCGAAGCCCTGCGCCACGTCCACCGTCGGGTACGCCTTGTAGTCGATCACGAGCGGGGCGGTGGCCTTCTCGCCGCCGCCCTCGTTCCCGGACAACCAGGAGGGCACGAGCAGGACGCCCGCCGTCACGGCCAGCGCCACCAGCACGGCCCCGGCCACGAGCAGCCCCCCGCGCGAGCGCCTGGGCCGCGCCGTTGCCCCGTCCAGCACCGAGGGCGCGGCGGGGGGCAAGGCCTGGTCCACGAACGTACGCTCGGCCGCGCCGCCCCGGCCGTCACCGGAGGTGAGGTCGCGCAGCAGGTCCCCGGTCGTCGGCCGGTCGGCGGGGTCCTTGGCCAGGCAGGCCGCCACCATCGCGCGCAGCGGCTCAGGCACCCCGGACAGGTCAGGCGGGCTGTGCAGGATGGCATACATGATCACCGGCACGTTGGAGCCGGTGAAGGCCCTGCGCCCGGTCGCCGCGAACACCATCGTGGCCGCCCACGAGAACATGTCCGAGGCTAACGTGACCGCCTGGTCGCCGAGCTGCTCCGGCGACATGTACGCCGGAGTGCCGGCCGCATGGCTGATGGTGGCCACGGCGTCGAGGGTCCGGGCGATGCCGAAGTCGATCACGACCGGTCCCTCGGGCCCGAGGATCACGTTGCCCGGCTTGAAGTCGCGGTGCACGATCCCGGCGCGGTGGATCGAGGCGAGGGCGGTCAACGTACTGATCGCCAGCCGGTCCAGCCCGCCTCCAGTACGCGGCCCGTCCCGCTTGACCAGCTCGTCGAGCGACGGACCCGGGACGTATTCGCTGACGATGTACGGCTGCTCGCCCAGCATCCCGGTGCCGATCACCCGCGCGGTGCAGAACGGCGCGACGCTGGCGGCGACCTCCGCCTCGCGCAGGAATCGGCGCCGTACCTCAGGATCGGCGGCGAGCCGCCCGTGCAGCACCTTGACCGCCACGCGCTCGCCGGCGGGCGACTGCGCCAGGTAGACCGCGCCCTGCCCGCCTTCGCCGAGAAGCCGCACGACCTGATGCTCACCGATGCGTCCCGGGCCGTCTAAGCCCACCACCCGCGAGTCCGTCACCGGCTCCCCCCGCCATCCATGGCGATCTCATGACCCGCCCCAGGCTATCCCGCACCGCCTGCCCACCGAGGGCCCTCCGACGATCTTCCTGGTGCGCGGCCTGCTCGGCCGGTGGCACCAGTACGGTCGGCAGCCCGGTTACGTCGCTCGCCTTATAGGTAGATGACCGGTATATATTGATCACATGAGGCAGATGCAGGAGCCCACCTTCCTGATCCTGACCGCGCTCGCTGCCGGTCCACAGCACGGGTACGGCGTCATCATCGACGTGGAACGCATCTCCGACGGGCAGGTCCGCCTGCGCGCCGGCACCCTGTACGCGGCTTTCGACCGCCTTCAGGAGGAGGGCCTCATCGCCGAGGACCGGGAGGAGATCGTGGACGGCAGGATGCGGCGCTACTACAGGCTGACCGGCGATGGCGCGACCAGGCTGGCGGCCGAGGCCGAGCGGATGCGCCGGCACGCGCGCGCGGCCACCGTACGCCTGCGCGTCGCCGGCTCGGGAGGCACGGCATGAGTCCGTTCGAAGCCCGCTATCGGCGCCTCCTGGCCTGCTACCCGCGCGACCACCGGGCGCGGCACGAGGAGGAGATGATCGGCGTTCTGCTGGCGGGGGCGCGTCCCGGCCAGACCCGCCCGCGCCCGGCAGAGGCGGCCGACCTGGTGGGGGGCGCGCTGCGCGTGCACGGCCGACGGGCCTTCGGGCCGGTCTCCGCGCCCGCCTGGCGGGACGGACTGGTCCTCGCCGTCGCGCTGTGGCCGTTCCTGATGCTGGCCAGCGTCTTGGCGACCGAGGTGGTGCTGGCCGCCGAGTCCCTGCACACCCGCGGCGTCGCCGCCGTGCTGCAACGGCCGACCTGGATCCCGTTCGTGCCGGAGACGGTCGTCGTCGCGGCCCTGCCCATGCTGGCCGTGCTCTTCGCCCGCCGGTGGATCGCCGTGCTCGGGGCGGTCGCCTTCGCGTTCTATCTGTACCGGGCCGGGCACCCGTACCTGCTGGACCTGGAGGCAATGATGCGCCCGAACCCCGGCCCCGTCCTGCTGGCCGAGCTGTCCGCGGTCGTCATCGCCTTCATCCCTACGGCGCATCGCGCGATCTCGCTCATCTCCCGGCGCGCCTTCCTGCTGTGGGGGCCGCTCGCGCTGATCGGACTGATCGCCGGCAAGGCCCTCGTGCGCTGGCTCAACGTGATGGTCCACCACGACGTCGTGTTCTGGAAACCTGTGCCATGGCTTGTCGTGGTGGCGCTGGCGGCCGGGTACGCCTGCCGGTCGGTCGCGGGGCGGCGGGCGGCGCTGCTGCTGTTCCTGCCGGCGGCGGCCCTGGGCGGCCTGCCGACGGCTCTCGCCCAACTCGGGTGCGCGGCCCTGGCCTTCGCCGCCGCGGCTGCCTGCGGCCCGAGACGGGCCTCGGCTTCTTGAGGCAGCAGGTCGTCCAGGGTGAGGTCTAGCTCAGAACCCGGCTATGAACAGGATCGCCGCGACGAGCATTCCAGCCTCGATGACCAGCGTGAAGACCCAGTTGTTCATCCGCATGACGGTTCTTTTGCCCAGCCACGCTCCGGCGACTATGGCAGGGGTGAGGACCAGACCGAGCTGGAGCACGTGGACGGACAGCAGGCTGCTCGCGCCGTAGGCAGCGACCTTGGTCAGATGAGTGATCAAGGAGGCGGTGGCTTCGGTGCCGATGTACGCGCCACCGAGCAGGCCCTTGGCGAGGAAGAACGGGGCCGCGAGCGGTCCCGCCGCGCCGAGCAAGGATGAGCCGAGTCCCGCGCCGGCCCCGATGGCGGCGAACGTTCGGTCAGCAGGCGGGCGTGGCACCGGCCGACATCGCCGCCAGATGATCACGACGATGAGAAACGCGCCGAGAATACGCTTGAGCGGTTCGACCGGTACGTAAGGCAGCAGGAGTCCTCCTGCCAGGGCGAAGGGGACGGCGCCGACGGCGTACCACCTGATGACCTGCCACCGGACATCGCGCCGATTGAACCAGACGCGGCCCCCGTTACTGGCCAACTGCGTCAGCGTGAGGGTCGGCACAGCCACTTGGAGACCGAACAGGGCAGTGAACACGAGCAGCATCAGCACACCGCCACCCATGCCGCCCACGGACGACAGCCAGGCAAGAGCGAAAGCCAGCACCGAGGCGGTCAGCAGCGTTGCGATGAGGTCAGCGGACATCGGGCGAGCCGATGCGCTCTGCGGCGAGACGCCACCCGGCATCAACGGTCGGGAACACGAAAAGGCCTCTCCGGCTCCCACGCTCGCGGGAACCGCGACCTCCAGGCTTTTGTCCCGTCAGTTGACCCGCAGCCATCGGAAACTGCCGGTGGTGCCGCTTGGACCAGGCCCGCCAGACCACATGAACGCAGGCCAGGCAGCGGAACCCTAGACACTCGCAAAAGACCCTACCGGAGAGCGGGGGAACGGTTCAGGGATGAACATCACACCTCAATTTCCACCTCGCGTTGTTCACGGGCGGATGGACTGCCGCCGTCGCGGACGCTGCGGGACCAGGCCTTGCTTCGACGCTTCCGGACGTTCGATGCGCGTGGGGTTGCCGCGTACGAGCTCGTCGTGGATGCGCCAGCGTGCGGTGGTGAGGTCGCGTCCGGCCGCCTCGTCGCCGCGCTCGATGCGCTCCCGCAGCAGCCGCATGGCGATGCGGCGGTTGAGGCTGAGCTGCCGTTCGGTGTCGACCACGACGACGAACCCCGTGGGCCGGTGGGTCGCGCGTACCGCCGTGCTGGCCTTGTTCCGATGTTGACCGCCGGGACCGCCGGTGCGGCAGGCGACGATGTCGACGTCCGCTTCCGCGAAGGTCGTGTGCGGGGCGTCGACCTGGCACGGCTGGGCGATGACGTACCAGTTCTTTCTGCTGGTGCCGGCCCGGTAGGGGCTGGGGGCCTGCCAGCAGAGGGTTCCGGTCCACGAGGCGGCGAACGCCTCGGCGCCGGCTCCTGAGATCTGGATGACCACCGATCGGTAGGTGCCGGGCCGGTCGCCGGGAACGGTCTCGGCCCGTTCGGTCCGCAGATTCTGCCGGGTAGCGTCGGCCTCCAGGCGGCGCAGCAGCTCGGCCAGCGCCCAGGCGCACTCCTCCGGGCCGCGCCCGGCAGACAGAAGCAGGTGTACGCTCACGACCGGCCTCGCTTGCGGCGGCGGTCCTTCTGGGACCCGAGGTCGGGCGTCTTGTACGTGACCAGCGGGATCGTGGTGGCCACCGGTGTGGCCAGATCATGGTCGACGAGGTCGGCGATCACCTGCTCGATGCGCTTGTACGCCGTCGGCGCCTCCTCGAAGAGCAGCTGGCGGTCGCCGCACACCACCAGCGACCCCACCGGGGTACGGCGCAGCTCCTCGACCGTGTGCTTGGCCCGCCCCCGGCGCAGGGCGTCCGCACGCGACATCTTGCGGCCCGCGCCGTGCGCCACGGAATGGCCGGCCTCCGGTCCCGCGTGGGCGGCCACGAGGTAGGAAGGGGTGCCGCGTGTACCGGCGATGAGCACGTCACGGCCGTCACCCGGCGCCGCCCCCTTGCGGTGCAGGTAGCTCCCGTCGCGGACCTCGACCAGGTTGTGGCACTGGTCGACGATCGGCTCGGCGGGCTCGAACCCCAGCGCATGGGCGACCCGGGCGGCCAGCAGCCGCCGGTTGAGCGACCCCCAGCGTACGGCGTCGTCATGCATCGCCAGGTAGGCGCCGGGATCAGGGGCGGGGCCCGCGCCGTGGACCTCGGTGTGGGCCCGCAGGATCCGTTCGCCCAGCCCGCGCGAACCGCTGTGGACGACGAGCACCAGGTCGCCGGCGGCGAGTCCGAGACGGGTCGCGTGGTCCGGTGCGAGGACGGTCCCGATGCGCGCCAGCTCGACGAAGTGGTTGCCGCGGCCAACCGTTCCAAGGCCCTCGACGTGACCTGCTGGGATGTCATCCTTGACCACGGCCCAGGCGGGATCCTGCCCTGGGTCCAAAGCGCGATCGAGATCGGGGAAGCGGGCGGCGAGCTTCTCGGGTACGGCGCGCTTCAGCTTGACGGGGAACACGGCGATGCCGCACCCGATGTCGGAGCCCACCAGGAACGGGTACAAAACGGTCGACGTCATCGCGGCGCCGATGGGGGCGCCCTTGCCGGGGTGCAGGTCAGGCATGGCGGCGACGTGCATCATGCCGTCGAGCGCGGCCACCTGATGGCACTGCGCGACAGCATCGGACTCGATCCAGCTGGTGGGGGAGGCGAACACGGTAACGGTGGCCTTG
Organism: Nonomuraea rosea; assembly: GCF_039539705.1. Classification (NCBI taxonomy): domain Bacteria; kingdom Bacillati; phylum Actinomycetota; class Actinomycetes; order Streptosporangiales; family Streptosporangiaceae; genus Nonomuraea; species Nonomuraea rosea. Next base: position 238,756 of record NZ_BAABDQ010000014.1, read on the forward strand.
GCGGCCGGCGGCTGTTGCTGAGACAAGACGCTCTCTTCGCTGAACGGGATTTGGGCAGGCGGCACTTCGGCGCCGTGGCATCTGGGAGAAGTCCGTCAAAGTCTCATGAACACCACATTCTCTGAGCCCCGCCATGCGCGGCAACCGATTTTCGGCACGCGGGGACTTCCTGTCGATCTGACAAAAAGTTATGGTGTGCTCATGCCCGACGACCCCTGGCAGCCGCCCCGCATCCTCCTCGCGGTCGACCTGGTGATCCTGACCCTGCGCGAGGCACGCCTGCACGTCCTGCTCGTGGAACGCGGCATCGACCCGTTCCTCGGAGCCCTCGCCCTGCCAGGCGGCTTCCTGCGCGACGAGCATGAGGACATCGAGGCGGCCGCGCGGCGCGAGCTGTCGGAAGAGGCGGGCCTGTCCGACGTACACCTGGAGCCCCTGGCCGTGTACGGCGAGCCGGGCCGCGACCCGCGCGGCCGCGTCGTGTCCGTCGCCTACCTGGCCATCGCGCCCCGCCTGCCGGAGCCGGTCGCCGGCACCGACGCCGCCGACGCCTCCTGGACACCGGTGGACGACGCCCTGGCCCCGAGCGCGAAGCTGGCCTTCGACCATCACCGCATCGTCACCGACGGGGTCGAGCGCGCACGTACCAAGCTGGAGCACAGCACCCTGGCCACCGCGTTCTGCGCCGAGACCTTCACCATCTCGGAGCTCCAGCAGGTGTACGAGGCGGTCTGGGGCGTCCGCCTCGATCCCCGCAACTTCTACCGCAAGGTCCAGGGCGCCGGCGGCTTCATCGTCGCCGACGGCCCGCTGCGCAAGACCCCGAACGGGCGGCCCGCCCGGCTCTTCAAGGCGGGTCCGGCCCACGTTCTCAACCCCCCGATGGCTCGGCCTTAGGAGGTCGATGGTCATGATCGTGATCCTCACCGCGCTGGATCTGGAGTATCAGGCCGTCCGCGGGCACCTGACCGACCCGCGCGTACACCGCCACACCGCCGGCACCCGCTTCGAGCTCGGCCGCCTCACGGGCGGCGGGTGCAGGGTGGCCCTGGGCCTGGTCGGCAAGGGCAACCATCCGTCAGCGGTGATCACCGAGCGGGCGATCGCCGAGTTCGCGCCGTCGGCGCTGCTGTTCGTGGGGGTGGCGGGGGCACTGTGGCCCGGCATCGGCCTGGGCGACGTGGTGGTGGCCACGCACGTGTACGCGTACCACGGCGGCACCAGCGAGGACGACGGCTTCAAGGCCCGCCCGCGCGTCTGGGAGATCGGCCACGAAACCGACCAGATCGCCCGCCACCTCTACCGCACCGAGTCCTGGGCTCGTCGCCTGCCCGCGGGCGCGGCCGTCCCGGCGGTGCGTTTTGGCCCGATCGCGGCCGGCGAGGTCGTGCAGGACTCCGCGATCTCCGCGCACGCCCAGTGGGTGCGTCAGACCTACAACGACGCGCTCGCGATCGAGATGGAGTCGGCCGGCGTGGCGCAGGCCGCCCATCACAACAGGTCGCTGCCCATGGCCGTGGTACGCGGCATCAGCGACCGCGCCGACGGCACCAAGACCGGCACCGACGGCCTGAACTGGCAGCCGAAGGCGATGGCCAACGCCGCCGCCTTCGCCGTGGCCCTCGCTCAGGAACTGGCCATGGAGCATCAGAACCATCCGGCGAGAGAGGCGAAAAGCATGACCGACCGCGTCCAGAACGTCGCCCGCGACAACGCCCGGGTGGGCGTACAGGCCGGGCATATCCACGGCAACGTCACCATCGGCCACCCGCCCCAGACCCAGGCAGCCGACCCGGTGGCGCAGCTCGCCGAGCTGCGTGACCGCCTCGCCAGGGCGCGCAAGGCGCAGGAGGTGGACGAGGACACGTTCACCGCGGCGGAGGGGGAGATCGCCGTCGCCGCCGAGTCGCTGTCGGAGAGCACCAAGGAGGGCAGGAGCAAGGCGGTGATCGCGCTCAAGAAGCTCCGCGGGCTCCTGGCGGACGTGGCGGAGCTGGCGGCGCACGTGTCGGCCGTCATCGCGGCCATCCGGGGCGTCCTGTGAACGACCCCCACTCCGGCCCGACCAACCTCGCCATGGACTCGGCGAACGTCGCCGTCCAGGCGGAAGCCATCCACGGACCAGTCAGCGTCTACCAGGTCGAGTCCGCCCCGTCGCCCCAGCAGACCTTCAACGTGGGGCTCAACGCCCTGCACGGCGGGATGGCGCCGGAGGCACGCGAGCACATCCGCGACGCCGTGGTCCTGGGCCGCTACATCAACGGCCGCTCCTGCTTCTACCTGCTGCTGGCCCTGCTCAGCGGACGCACTCTGCAGCAGGTGCCGCCGGGGGAGATCGCCATGCTGCGCTGCATGCACGGCGCCATCAAGGACGATGACGAATGGGCCGACGCGATCAAGCTGGTCGACCACCTCCTGACGTCCCGTCCCACGGAGGACGGGGCTGCCGACCTAGAGCAGGAGCTCCAGAAGCTCACCAACGAGCAGCGCAACGACGTCCTCCAGCACATGGAGATGTTCCTGGACAGCTCCGCCGAGGACGCCCTCTGGACGCGCGCCTTCGAAGCGGCCAGAAGTGACCGCTACGCGGAGAACCGGGAGGGCCGGGCCTGGAAGTTCTTCCAGCCAGAGCCCATCGGCGCACGCGTACAGCCGGCCGATCCCGTCCTCATCGGACTCGGCACCTGGACCGGAGCCACGGTGACCACCGCGCTGGCCCTGGCGACCGTCGGCTTCATCGGCCTCACGGCCTGGCAGCACACCGGAATGGCCGCGGCGTCCGCCCTGCTGGCTCTCGCGGCCGGCTGCTACGCGAGCGTGCGCAGCGGCGCGGAGTGGCGGTGCAGGAAGGAGCGCCGCCAGGCGAAGGACCGCGAGTACGGCCGCCCCCCGGCCACCACCGCCCGCGGCGACGGCTTCGCGAGCAAGATCGACCACCAGTTCAACCACTACTCCGCCCGCTACACCCCGCCCGGCGCGGACAAGGCCCGCTGGCTCTCGGAGACGGCGGGCGTCCGCCGGGCCCTGCGCGACGAGGTCGTCACCATCTACCGGGAGAAGACGGTCAACGCCAAGCAAGTCGCCTGGCTCACCAGATACCTGGTCGCCGACGTCGCCCGTCGCTGGCAGGCCGGCAAGCTGCGGGACTACCGCAAGGAGCTGCGCGCCCCCTTGCCCATTCGATTGATGTGCGTGCTCGCCGCGCTCGCGGCCGCCGCGGCAGGCGCCTTCCTGATCTGGAGCGGCGCGCACATCAGCCCGCTCATCGTGTCGCTGTCCGCGCTCGCCGCCGTGGCCTCGGTCTGGTTCGCGGCCCGCGCCTGGGTGCGCATCGCCGCCGAGTACGAGCGCCACTTCGCCGACAAGGCGGAAAAGCAGGGCCTGCTGGCCGACCGCCAGGCGGCCTTCTCCCGATGGAAGCGCAAGCTCGCCGACAGACCGGACGATCTGGAGATGGCGCGATGGCTGGAGTGCGACCGCAAGGCGGTGATGGAGCAGGCGACGGCCCTCTACCGGCTGAAACGGCAGGACGTCCTCGCCCACGCCTTCATCGAGGCCCCCGCCACGCCGTCCTATGACAGGGCACGCGTCGAAAAGGGGCCATGGCGCTATTCGAAGTACAAGATCCTGCTCTTCCTGCTCACCAAGGACGGGGTGCGGCAGCTGACCGTGCACCTCGACTTCCAGAAGGCCACCTTTCGCAGCCGGGCCCGCACCAACTACCGCTACGACGCGTTCACCTCCGTCCAGGTGGCCGAGACCGACAGCGGGGAGAACGTGTTCGAGCTGACGCTGACCAACGGCGACCCGATCAAGGTCAAGATGACCGACCCGCCGACGGATGTCACCAAGAACGAGGACAAGGGGCCGCAGGGCGCGTCACAGGTCACTCTCGGCACAGCGGGGATCTGGAACGCCCTGCACATCCTGGAGGGCGTGGCGGCGGAGGGGCAGGAGTGGATCGCGTTCGAACGCCAACGGGAGAAGGTTCCGCTCGCGGAGGTGAGCAAGGCCGTAAACGCCATCTTCGCCTGACGTCACGACCTAAGTGCCGGTCGGAACGCTGGCGGTCTGGCGGGCAGGCAGCGCGGCTGGCCTGGTCGGGTTACGCCGTGGCCATTCAGCATGCTGCTGACACTTTCCGGGACCGGCACGACGGCCCCTATCGATCCGGGCTTGCTGTTCATGCGCAAGTCCGCAGCCAGGCCGGGTTCTGTGTGGTGGGACGACACTCGGGTTACGCACGTGTCCGGCATGACCAACAGCTGTGTACGTCGCATGCCCATGTGGCTATTGCAGCCGCCAGAGGCCCGAATAGCTCCGCCGACTGCCGATCAAGGTTCACTTAAGTAGAAGACCTGCCGCTGAGGAAGCGCAGGTCAAGGCTAGAATGCCCGTGCAGGTGAGTGCCCGGGGCAGGATTCGGGCCTGCGGCCCCCGCTTTAGGAGAGCGTGAACGGTACTGCCTATTTACCTGGGTTAACCTGCGGAAACGCCTGGTGCGACGAGCAGCCTTCGAGTGATCATCCCGCTCATGTCCCGCATTGCTGTACAGCCGCACCGGGACGTTAGAGGGCGGCTTCGGGGACTGTTCCCGTTGACCTCGTGATGTGACTGCGTCCGGGCAAGGCGGGTGCAACATTGTGGCTCACCACATCGAGGTGCCGACCGCTGCTACCGTGCAGATCCCGCCGAAGTACCGCAGGCGGCTCCTCATCACCTGCGACGGGCCGGAGGCCGCGATCGAGTTGCTGCGGTTCATTACCACCCAAGATCAGCAAATAACGCAGCCGTCTCGCTGGGCGAAGCCACCCCAACCCGTGAATCATCGGGTTAGGCATTGCGAGCGCTCCTCATTGTGAGGAGTTGGACGGAAAACTGCTCGAAGTGTCGCTCGCCTGCGGCGGCCATGGCTCGATGCTCATCGTCACCGACTCCCTGCGTAGACCTGGGTCGGAGAGCGGGATGTCGCCGCTTAGCTTTCGAAGGACACGTTCGAGCTGGCTGTACAGCGGCCAGACCCGTTCGGCCACAAGTCCGAGCTGAACGGACTTGCTGGTGAGCTGCTGTTGAGAATAGTCGTTGGGATCGATCTGCGGTTCCCCCTCTTCCTGCAGGAGCTCTAGGACTTCCGGGATCGAGAGGAGCGAAGCCGACGACATCCGATCGCTCACGCCGATGATCCCAGCCATCGCCTCGACAAGTTGTACCTTTTGAGCCCATGTGAGTTCGCTTGCATGAAACAACGGGTTCTGAGCAAGGTGCATGAGACCGCGTAAGAAGACGTAGCTCTCTTGAGCTCGCTCGTATTGCTCGTCGTCCTCTTCCTGGCTCATGGCCGGCATCTCACGCGGTGCCGTGCGGCCGCGGTCATTTGTCGCGGGCTCGACGGAGGCGCTCGGAGGTTCCCGTCCACTCCGTCGGGGCTGGCCACGGATCAAGCGGGGGCAATCGCGGCGCGCGCGGTTCTGTAGGCATCGCCCCATCGTCTTTTGAGAGCTGGATGCCGATGGCGAGGGAGACCCGGGCCAGCGGAGGCAGGTTGACGAAGTCCTCGGCTAGGCTCCATTCCTGCATGGCACGACGGCGGAGCACACGCGCGGAGATCGCGACGAGCCCGGCCAGGTCCAGATCCACGAGGTCGATCCGGGCACGGGCCATGGGCCAGTGGTAACCATCCAATTGGGCATGTGCCAGTTGACGACCGTGGACGACGGCCAGGTCGGCGACTAGAGAGCGCAGTTCTGTACGGGCCTGACGCACTCCCATCGTCAGTTCGGCGAGCCGTCTGCCCGCATTCCACCACAGTGCCATCGGCTGGGCCGTGGTGCCGACCGGCGCCGAATCGGCGGCCTGGGACGCGGCCGCGAGGGCGTCGAAGAGCCAGTTGTGCCGGGCGAGCACCGACGGGTCCGAGACTGCCGCAAAGAGCAGTGAGATCTGCTGGGCCGGCGCCTGAAGAGCAATGCGCCAGCCGAGAAGTTCCACGTTTTGCGACCATCCGGCTTCCTCCTCACCATTCTCGCTGTCTCTTCCGCTTAAGAGCAGGAACCGCAACCGCGAGCCCGCCTCACCAGCGGCTTCCCACGAGCCTGTTGCTGCGACACGCAGGAATGAACCGAAGGGAAGGCCCAGTTGCTGGTAACTTGATGCGGCCTCCAACAGGGCGCTCTTCCCCGCCTGGATGTCGTAGGGAAGTCTTACGATCGCGCATTGTCGCCATGTGTCGGCGTTTTCGGCCACGCGCGCCCATGTACTGCGTGGACGCGATGGCCCTAGCCCGTCGAGCTGCTGCCTGATTACCGAGGAAGCTTCGTCGTCTTCGTCCAGTAGATTGACAATGGAATCGGTGCCGCTACGGATTGGGCCGTCGCGCAGAAGCCTGATCACGTCATTCACGGCGTATCGGGGCTCTTCAATCTTGATATAAGCAGTTAGGAAGCCCGCTCGCTCGCGCAGCACCGAGGGGTCCAGCCGTAGAGCGGCCCATAACTCACTCGGCAAACTCACAGCATGTTCCGTTCGTCGAGGATAGCCGAGGGATGAGTGAATGCGAGGTTCACCAAGAGGTCGGTGACCTTGAGTAAGTCGCCCCCTGCCGGCTCCCAGCGTTGCGCGCAAAGGATCTGCGTGGACGGCACGTTGATCTTTGCCGCTACCTCTCCCTGCCAATGCCACTCCGAATAGGCCCGATTGTGGTTGAGCTCCCTGATCTCCTCGGCCACTGACGGGATGCTGGTAGACCGGTTCGGGCTGACGAGTACATAGCACACAAGCACCCAGCCAGGGCAACGGGGACGACTAGGCTGCGTGTAGTCGGTGACTGCGAATTCCAGTGCCGTCCGCAACGCACGATGAGTCACGTTTGTCTTCGTGGTTGTGTCCCTATCTACGCAGCCCGCGGACAGGGAAATAAATGGAGTGGAATCGCAGAAGGGTTGCCCGGTTCGGAGCATCGGTTGAGCATAGTTATTGACGTGCAGATTGAGATTGTGCTCGGTCAATTGCTGGATGGCCGCCCCGATTGCGAACGGTTCCGCTGCGCCTGCGCTCAGCCAGCCGCGACAGCGTAGCCCGACGCCATTACTGAGGATGGTCCGCACCTCATCTTCACTGATCTCCGCAACGCCTTTGCAGCACCATTGGACGATCACGGAACGGCCCGAACGTGTCCATGCTTTGAATCAGCCCCCACCTCTAGGCTGGCGCGGTCCATCAGCCTGTCGTACCACTCTCGTATCGTGCCGCGGTTTGTGTGGTCACCTATCTCGGTAAACGTTGCGGCCCATTCCGCCGTCCACGTCTTTGGATAGCTCGTCCGCCTGTCGCCGTCCTGGGAGACTAGCGAGGTGCGCAGCAGCGCATCTGCTCCGGGGGCGGCGTAGGTCTTGAATAACGAGGCGGAGAACTCTTCGTATGCTGTGATCAGCTCTGTTGAAAAGAATGGTCGGTTCGCGTAGAACAGCCGATCCAGTGAACGCTTACGCTGGATTACGTCAGGCGGCGACAGTTCCTTCCAGTTCCCGATCCAAATGAAGTAACAGTACAGATCATTTAGCTGTGGGAGAGCGTCGTCCATCAGTTCGATGCGTTTCTCAATGAGTTTCTGGTTCACCCACTGGCTCGCTTCGAGTCGTTTCGCCGCCCTGGCGAAACCGATGCCGATCAAGGCGACTGTCAGCGGCGTCAGAGCGCTCACTATCAGCTTCGCGATCTCCAGGCCGATCCAGCTTGAAGAGCCATCCATGGCATCCCTTCCGCTACTATCTCAGGAACCCATCATCCTGATTAGCAGTCGACTGACAAGAGCCAGATCCGTGTAGCTATAGGGCTCCCCCCGGGGCGCCCTGAACCTGATATCCATGGGGATCTTGATGTGCCCTGCGTAGATTCGCTGATGTGTTCTAAGTTGCGTAAAAGTTACTTGGTTGTCTGTTCTGCCCAGTAGTGGCCGCCGGAACGGTGGCATTGCGTGCACTAACGGCAAGCAGTGCCCAGGTATAGATGACCCTGAAGGGGAAATGGGCGATCATCATGGCCGAGCCAGTCGACATCCGCAGTAGGAGAGTGGAGGTTCCTCCGCCTGTTCTGGCAGCGTGACCTGGGCAAATAGCCTGCGCGGCGCGCGACCGTCTCAAGATCATCCCGCGTATATCCCCGGCCGGTCCGTGGGCGAGAAGGACGTGGTCGGTGGCCGAGTCGTTGAACACCGGCGCCGTCTATCGGTGTCAAACGTCTCGACTGCAGCCGCGTCCAAGGCGCGGCAGGGAACTGTGTACCGTCGCAGTTGATTCAAATTAATCCTGTGGAGATGAGATGCGGGGTGGTCAGCCGTCGTCTCAGCGCCATTTCGGCGGGAGCTCGATGGTGACCTCGCGGATGGCGGACTTGATGGTGATCGTGGAATCGCCTTGTCCGATCGCATTGTCGATCTTCTTGATCTCTGACCAGGAGAATCCCAAGCGGCGGTACTTGTTCCGCTGGCTCGGCTTCATGTGGTGAATGTCGTCTTTGGCCACTGTGGTCATCCCGGGATGCCATGAGCGTGCCGATCCTCGGGTCATCTTGACCATCAAGACCCTCTCTTGGTCGCTTGGGGTCGAGACCGGCTACTCAAGGAACCTAAAGCGGATCGACAAGGCTCGGCCTGAGATCGTGATATCACAACATCACCGTTGCCGCGGCGCCTCGTCCTCCCTTTGATACCGGCCGTCGTCGGCGGCAGGACGCTCCTGGGCGCGGGGCTTTGAGGTGGGGGCTGCTGGACTTCCGAGGAGTTGGACCTCCGGGATGATCGCATCCCAATGCCGCTTCTGTAGACAGATTTGTCAAGTTCCCGGCAAGATCTTGACCGCAGAGAAACGTTGCTGAATGCTTGTCACAAGCTTGCGGATGGAGATGCGAATGGTTTCCGATGAGGTTAGCCCGTCCCAGCTGGGCCATCGCCTGGCCCAGCTACGTGAACAGGCCGGGATCAAGCAGGCCGAGTTGGCCCGGAGTATTACGTGGAGCCAGGCCGTCCTGTCCCGTGTCGAGGCAGGTGAGAGAGTCGTGTCCGAGGAGGAGCTACAGGCGATTCTCGAGGCCATCAGTACTGACGATGCGGCTGGGCTGGCCGACATCCTTGCTCGTGACTGGACGATACTGCCCAGGCCAGCGCTCGATCACCCAGATCAGCAACTTCTCTGGGAGGCCGAGCAGCGAGCACGCGAGCTGGACGAGCTCGCTCATGAGCATCCGGCACTCCAAACTCGCCTCAAGGAGTACATCGCCGAGATTCGGCACCTTGCGGGACTACTTCTCCGCCGCGAGCACCTGATCGCCTTCATTGGAGCGATTGGCATCGGCAAGTCCACAGCCATATGCCGTGTGACGGGGCTCGAGATTGAGGAGCAGGCCGGACGCCAGACAGTGCTTGAGACCGCCGGAGGCGGCACCACGCTGTGTGAAGTCCATCTGAAGATCGGCCCGGGGCATGGCATCCTAATCGAGCCGCGTACCGAGCAGGACATCCGCGCTTGCGTCGAGGACTTCGCCGACCTCTTCTTCAAGTCGGATCGGCCGGAAGGCGCCGACGACCCAAGCGAGGGAGCCTCGCGCGAACTCGGCCGCGCCATTCGCAACATGGCGGGCCTCGTGCGGCCGAAGGTCACCAAAGACCCGGACGGTAAGCGAATTAAGGCACCCGATCCCGCCGAAGTGCTGGCCGCAGAGTCTGCGGAGAAGCGCGACTTTGTCGTGGAAGTGCTCACCAGGATGAATCTTCCTCGCAGAGACCTGCGGGCGGAATGGTGGGAGCCTTCCAAATCCGAGAGTCCCTTGGAATGGCTGAAGACCACCTTCGAGAACATTAACAATGGTCGGCACCCAGACTTCTCTCTACCCGCGCGGATCGAGCTGGTGGTACCGGAGCTCCTGCCCATAACCGGGCTGAACGTGAGTGTAGTTGACACCAGGGGCATCGACGGTCCCGGCGTCCGGGCTGACCTCGAGGCGCAACTCGAGAACCCGCACACTATGTCGATTCTGTGCTCGGGGTTCAACGCGGCTCCGGACCAGAACGTTCAGGATCTACTCCGTCGCGCACGTGAGATCAACAACTCCCAGATCGATTCGCATAGCAGTATCCTTGTTCTGCCCCGTTCAAGGGAGGCGCTTGCGGTCAAGGACGAGTCGGGGCTGCGGGTCGAGTCGAATGAGGACGGGTATGAGATCAAGGCCGAGCAGATCAGTGCTGCTCTAACGCAATACCAGCTCTCCGACCTGCCCGTACAGTTCTTCAATGCCCTTGAGGATGATCCGGAGGTTGTCAAGAAGTTCCTCCACGATTGTGTCAAAGCGACTCGTGCTAGGTTCGAGCAGCAGCTGAGGGATGTGCTGGATCGCGCTCTGACTCTGCTGGCCAACGCGGAGGAGGAGCAGGTAAGGGAGATCCAGCGGGCGGTGGGTCGGTACGTCTCTGCTTGGATCGACCAGAAGTCAGACCTTGGCCGGATCCGCGCAAACATCCCCGACCCGCTCTTCATGGAGATCCGCCGCGCGTACGCCAGCAGTGTGCACGCCGCAGCACGCAGGAAAGGTGAATGGCACTCACTCAGCTATTCACACCACCTGGGTTTTGGTGCTCGGAAGATGGCCGTCGGGGTCCTTGGAGATAAGGTCGCGGCTATCACGGACTACTGCAACACTGAGAGCACGGTTCGTCACGAGGCTGAGGAGCTGCTGTTGCAGACGGCCCGCCTCATGGCATCGGGATACGAAGACCTGCTTCGGAAGATACAGCAGGCTGGCGTGAGCCTTTTCGGGGCTGAACTCCAACAGGAAGCCGCCTTGTGGTGGGAGTGCACGAACGAGTGGGGTCGCGGTCCGGGCTACCGTGATCGCGTTCTTGCGCACACCCACGAATGGTTCGGTGCGAGTGATCGGCAGGACCTTGAGGACCGCCTTGAAGAGATACTCCGCGCGGAGTGGAAGGCTCTCTTGAACCGCGTCAACTCGATTTTTGAATTGGGTGACGACTGACCATCTACGAGTCGTGTAACGCGAACGTGATCGGCGGCGAAACATGTAGCTTGGCACCGTACGAGGCAGGCTGAACTGGAACTAGGGTCGCCAATGATGTGATCTCAGCCAATTGCCGGTAGGTAGTCGTGCTCGAAATGGGTGAGGAAGAGCGCTGCGCGGGCGATTTCGCCGATTCGGCTGGGGCTGATGGTGATGTGCTGGAGGGTCCGCCAGCGGACTTTGAGCAGGGCGAATCCGCGTTCGCCAAGGCAGCGCAGGGCTCGTAGGAGCCGGTTGTAGGCGCGGTTGTCCGGGCTGAGGATTTGGTTTCCGTCGGGTTGTTTGATCGGCGTGTGGATGCTGATTCCGGCGCCCTCGTATCCGCTGTTGGCGAGGGTGGGCAGGCCGGTTGCGGCGGCGGCGTACAGGGCGCCCAGCACGTGGGTGCGGGCGGCGGACAGGTCATGGATGGAGCCGGGTTCGACCTCGCCGATCCACAACGGTAGTCCGTCGGGTGCCGACAGGGCTTGGAGGTTGCCGGCGTAGTGGTGGGCCTTGCCGGAGTACCAGGCGTCGATGGGTTCGCCCTTGACGCTGAGGGTCTGCTCCGCGCAGCAGTCGGTCGGGATCAGGGTGCGTCCAGGATCGCGTAGGCCAGTCCTTCGGCTTGGGCGTGGTCGAGAGCTTCGGACAGATCCGGTGCTTGAGCTGCGAGAACCTTGATTCCTTCGTGGATGTAGCGGTAGGCGGTGGCCCGGGAGACGCGGTGATCGCGACCGAGCTTGGGGATGTCGCGCTCGCCTCGAAACCAGCACAGCACCATGACGGCCTGCCGGAACGGGGTCAGGGCCCGGCTGTCTTTCAGGGTGCCGCGCAGTCGGCGTTCATCGCGCAGCAGCCGGCCGAGGTGTTGAACGAGTGCGCGGGAGACGTCGAGCGTGGCACGATGAGCAATCACGTGGGGCCTTTCGGCGGCTGGGAATTCTTGTGGTGAGAACTCATCTACCGGAGGCTCCACGTCTGTTTCCGGCCTTCGACGACTCCTCCCGAAAGATCCCGAAACGTCACCGCCTGCGTCCCAGAAATCCCCAATTGTCCTGAATTATTTCTCTGAGATCACCTCAATGTCCGATTTCGACTGTGTGGAGAGAGTTCGCTTGGGGTACGCGTGAACCAGGGAATAGGTTCACTAAATGCTGCCCGGGACGTACCTTAGGTCCCATATGATGTTGATCACCCGATGGGGCGTGATGCGTCTGCACCCGGGACGATGGCACGCGGCTGCGGACGATGGAGGGTGCGCCGATGGAGCCTTGGCAGCCTTTACAGGCCGGGGATCCGGATGAGTGTGGGGGGTTTAGCCTCACTCACCGCCTCGGACAGGGCGGCTTCGGCGTGGTCTATCTCGGATCCCGGCATGATATCGGGGGCCCTGCAGCGGTGAAGATCTTCAAACAGGACTACGCGCGGTCTTCCATCTGGAGGCAGCGTTTTCTTCGTGAGATCGAAGCCATAAAAAAGATGGCGGGAGTGCACACAGCAGCGCTGCTTGACGCGGACGGCAGTGGCGACCCGGCCTGGCTCGCGACCCGGTACTTGCATGCGCCATCCCTGGACCGGCTGATCGGCGGAGGTTTCGGCTATTTCGACGAACTCTGCGGGTGGTGGTTGGCGGCTGGGCTCGGTGAGGCGCTGACGGAGATCCACGCGAAGGGCATACTGCATCGCGACCTCAAGCCGCAGAACATCCTGGTGGACCAGACTGGCCTGAAGATCATTGATTTCGGGATCTCGAAGTTCACCGAGGGGCCCGGGATCACCATGGACGCGTCGTTCTTTGGATCGCGTCAGTTCACGGCCAACGAGCACATCCTTGATCCGCGGAAGGCCACAGAGGAATCCGATGTGTTCTCACTCGGCTCCGTGGTCGTATACGCGATGATCGGCCAGACCCCCTTCCATGGCATCGACGATGGTCAGCGCATACGCGGCTGTGAGCCGAACCTTGACGGACTCTCGGACGGGATGCGCTCATGGGTGAAGAAGCTCCTGGCCAGCGAGCCGAAGGGGCGGCCAACGGCTATGACTGTGTTCCGCGAGGCGTTCGACAAGCTGGCGGACTACGCCGTGCCGCTCACCAGCGAATCGGGCCTGCCTTTGCTGCCGGAGATCCGGGATTACATCGACCAGTGGACCTTGCAACCAGTGCCCATGCCGGACCGGGTGCTGGTCACAACGGTGAGTTCGAGCTCAGGGCGAGGCAGCGCCGGCGGTCTCCCCGAACCTGGCAAGCCTCCTGGCTCGAAGCCGCCGCCGGGAGGACTCCCGAAGCCCGAGTTCGATGACGTGTGGCTGGCCAGGTGGCACGGGGCTGCGGAGCACAGACGGGGCAGTTACGGCAGGTAAGAGCACCTGCGGGGCGGTATGGATCGGCATAGGTTGGTTCTCGAAAGCGTGTATGTCATGGATTGGGTGAGTCGATGGACAGCGGTGAAACCAAGGGTGAACAGCGGTTCGCCTCGGGGATGACCGTTCTCATCCGCGGTGAGGAGTGGCTAGTCACCGAGGTCAAAGAGGTCGAGGGAGAGAAGATTGGGGGCTCGGAGACGGAGAAGCGGGTCACCCGACTGACCGTGATCGGTACATCTCCGCTTATCCGTGACCAGACTGCAGTGTTCTTCAACGCCGAGGGCCTCGACCGGGTTGAACCTCTACTCCCCGAGGACACCGAGCTGATCAACGATCCCAGTCCAGGGTTCCGTCGGTCCCGGCTGTTCATCGAGGCGTTGCTTCGCAAGACCCCTCTCCCGCAGGGAGAGCAGCGGCTCGCCACCGTCAACACTCATCTCGTGGATGACCTGGTCTATCAGCGTGAGCCGTCACGACTGGCGTTCGCAAATCTCCGTCCTCGGCTGCTGATCGCCGACGCGGTCGGGTTAGGTAAGACCCTGGAGATCGGACTGCTGCTCTCAGAGCTGATTCGCAGGGGTCGCGGCGACCGGATCTTGGTGGTGACGCCCCGGCACATCCTGGAGCAGTTCCAGCACGAACTGTGGACCCGGTTCGCGATCCCCCTCGTCGCCTTGGACTCGACTGGAATCGCCCGAATGCAGCAGCGACTCCCTGCTGGGCGGAATCCCTTCGACTACTACAAGCGCGTCATCGCCTCGATCGACACCCTCAAGAGCGCTCGCTATCGCGAGCAACTCCGCGGCGTCGAGTGGGACGCGGTCGTCATGGACGAGTCGCACAAGCTGATCAGCAAGACAGCGTTGAACAACCAGCTCGCCCGGGTCCTCGCGCCGACCACACACGCATTCGTCCTCGCCTCAGCGACCCCGCACAACGGCAACGACGAGTCCTTCAACGAGCTGATCAGCCTGATTGATCCGACGGCGATCGTGGACACGAAGCGGCCCGCCACCCCGGAGGAACTCCAGCATCTCTACGTTCGGCGGCACAAGACGAGCCCTGATGTCGCTGCGCAGATCGGCGCAGAGTGGGCTGAGCGTGCTCACCCGATCTTCGTGGACTGTACGGCTACTGCCGCTGAGGAGAAGGTCCTCAACGAGTTATACGCGACGTGGATCAAACCAGGAGAGGGACGGTCCGCTCCTATCGTCGGAAAGGGTAGCGGCCTGTTCCCAGTGACGTTACTCAAGGCGTTCCTCTCCTCGCACGAAGCCCTTCTCTCGACAGTCAGGGAACGCGTCAAGAAGGTCAACAAGGAAATCGAGAAGAAGCCTCAGACGGCCACAGAGCGCACCCCTGAGCTGACGGCCCTCCAGCGGCTCCAGGAAGTAGCCGAGCAGGTGCGGACGGAGGACTCGGCGAAGCTCGCCGCGCTGGTGTGCGAGCTCAAGAAGATCGTTGTCGAGCCGAAGTCGTCGGCGCGGGTCGTGGTCTTCTCCGAGCGGCAGGCGACCATCAACTGGCTCTACGAGGAGCTGCCCGCCCGGCTGGGCTTTAAAGGGCCCGCTCCGGAGAAGATCGGTGAGAAGGGGGTCACCGGTCCAATCAGGATCCTCCACGGCGGCCAGTCGGACACGGCCCAGCAGAGCATCGTGAAGGATTTCTCCCTTGAGGGCAGCGATGTACGGATTCTGCTGACCAGCGACATCGCCGCTGAGGGGGTGAACCTGCACCGCCAGTGCCATGACCTCATCCATTACGACATCCCCTGGTCATTGATCACGATCGAGCAACGCAACGGCCGGATCGACCGATACGGGCAGAGGGTCCCCCCGCAGATCCGGGTGCTGATCCACCGCTCGGCGGACAAGGACCACGAGGCCGATGAGACCGTGTCAAGAGCGCTGGCGCGGAAGGAAGACTCGGCGCACCGCACACTCGGCGAGGCCGGAGCGTTAATGGGGCTTAGGGACGAGCAACTGGAGATGGACCGTATCGAGCAGGCCTACCTTGACGGAAGAGACCTCGATGAGGTCATTCCTGATGAGCCTGACGAGGACGATCTCTTCATGACCGGCAGGGGGTTCGGCGATGATGAGGAGGACGGCGACGCCGAGGCCGGACAGGACGACGTGCTGCGCCAGCCTCGCCTGTTCGGATCGACGAAGGAGTTCGTCAAGGAAGCCTTCGAGGAGGCGTACGGCAACCCGGCTGCGCGCATTGGGCTGACCTGGCGAGATCCGTCTGACTACCCGGACACTTTCACTTTCGAGCTGAACAGGGATGCCTGCCGCCTGGCGGACCTGCAGCGTCGGCTCAGGGTGCTGCCGCAGTCCTACCTGGACGAGCGAGACGTCCTCAAGGAGCTGACGCTGACCTTCTCCCCGGAGGTCGCGCAGAAGCGTCTGGACCTAGCACGGAAGAACAGCGGGGAGAAGACCAAGAAGGCCGTCAATGCCAAGGACCATGCCAGCGAAGGTCAGGCCGACAAGAAGCCGGCGGTCAAGGAACGGGTCACTAGGGAGCAACGCTCCCAGGCATCCGGCTGGCCCGACGTTTCGTATCTCACAGACCAGCATCCGGTCACCGAATGGCTGGTGGACAAGGTACTGGCCCGCAGCGCGGCCGACAGCACTACCACCCGCCGTTTGACCGCACCGGTCATCGCCGCTGACGTCACCGAACCGGTCTTCCTGCTCAACGGCCGCTACTCCAACCGGCAGGGCAAGCCGACCATCATGGCCTGGCTGGCGTTCCGGATCTTGTCCACCGGCCTGGCACTCGATCCGCGAGAATTCGTCCAGGTGCTTCACGAGGCACATGTCAACAAGGAGATGCATCAGCGCCCAGTCGGGGATCTCGGCGCGCTTCAACTGAGAATCCCCGAGGTGATCGAGGCAGCCCGCGTTGAGATGGGTAAACGCCGGGCAGTCGAGGACGATCGGCTGATGGCTCCGTTGGAGGAATATGAGCGACGGCTCATCCTGTGGCAGAAGCAGCAGGAGACCCGTTTCGAACAGCTCGCCCTCACCAACGTCCGAACCACCGCGGAGAAGCGCGTTCACAAGACGGCCACTGATATCGGCAGGCTGCTCAAGGAACTCAGCACCGACGGGGAGCCGATGCTCCGTCTCGTCGCAGTGCTGGTTCCCGTGCAGAAGGGGGCGTGACGACCACCATGGCGTTCAACTCGATCACCAACCAGGGCGAGTACATCTCCTCGCACTATCTGGCCGCGCTGATGAAGAACGACCTCGAAGGGCTGCGCAAGCGCTGGCGGCAGGCCGAGAAGACGGGCCTCAACACAGGCGGGACCGGGCCGTTCAGCTCGGCGCAGGGTCTCAAGGCGCTTGGCCAGCGGTTCTTCGCCCGACGGGACCGGGTCGCCGAGCAGCTCGGTGAGAACCCGTCATGGGAGGCGCTGACCGATCCACAGATCACGGGACAGGTTTGCGAGCTGAACGACGAGGTGCTCCGCGCACTCGCCTACTCCGGCCTGGGCGATGGAGAGGGGACCTGGCTGCGCCGCGCCGACCTCGACGTTGTCTTCCTTGACCAGCACCGGCAGATTCCGGTCGCGCTCGCGGTGACTGGAACGGGTGGGCTGGAGCTCGTCGCCCTGGACGCCACCTGGGCGGCCGACCCGGACGGGATCGCCGACGAGGAGGGTTGCCGTCTGACCCGGCCGATCAAGCTTGATGGCAACCAGATCATCGAGAATGCGGGCAAGGCGATCGAGTTCCTCTTTGGTTGTGAGGAGGCGCCCCGCTATGTGCTGCTGCTCGCCGGCAACGTTGTATTGCTCGCCGATGCCAAAGCGTGGCCAAAGGGCTACCTCGCGGTCAACCTGAGCCAGGCGCTGCACGCCCGCGATGACAAACCGGGCGGGGAACTGGAGACGGTCGCTGCGCTGTTCGGGGCGGAGTCGCTGATCAACCACGAGGGTCAGGCGGCACTCTCGGACCTAGTGGATAAGGGGCACAAGCACGCGGTCAGCGTCTCTAAGGAGCTGCGCGAGGCGCTGCGCCAGTCGGTCGAGCTGGTTGCGCAGGAGATCCTCGACCGGGTCCACGAGCAAGGCGCTGACCACGAGGACCTCGGCGACGACCTAGCCCGGCGGCTCACCGAGCAGTCCTTGCGCTACCTCTACCGGATCCTCTTCCTTCTGTACGCCGAGGCGCGGCCGGAGCTCGGCATCCTGCCGGGCAAGCACGAGGCCTACAAAGAGGGGTACGGCCTAGCCCGGCTCGGCGAGACGGTCAGCTACGACCTGCCCGAGGAGGCCGAGCGGGGGCTGTATTTCCACGACTCGCTCGGGCTGCTCTTCACCCTGGTCGACCAGGGCTATCAGCCGTCCGCTGCCATGCGGTACGTCCTCGACGAGGAGGGAAACGAGATCGCCGTCGGTGGCGAGAACATCCGCTTCGAGCCGTTGAAGTCCACCCTGTTCCGCCCCGACCGAACCCCGCTGATCGGAGAGCAGGTCAGGGTGGGGCCGAAGATCGTGGACACCCGCCTGCGGAACAAATGTCTCTGGCAGGTGCTCAATCTGCTCATGATCAGCCCGGAGCAGGGTCGAGGGCGCGGCCAGAGGCAAGGGCAGCGCGGGTTCATCTCCTACGCCCAACTCGGCATCAACCAGCTCGGCGCGGTCTACGAGGGTCTGATGTCCTACACGGGATTTTTCGCCCCGGAGGACGTCCATGAGGTCGCCCAGACTGTCAAGAGCAGTGGCCGCGGCGCGGACGGCGTAGAGAAGGAGAAACCTGACCCGTCGAAGGGGACCTGGATCGTCCCGGTCATCCGATCCGGCGAGTACGCGAAATATCTCGTCCGGCGGACTGACCCGATCACCGGCGAGCAAAAACCGATCACCCACGAGAAGGGTTCATTTGTCTATCGGCTCTCCGGCCGAGAAAGGCAGCGCTCCGCCTCTTACTACACGCCCGAAGTCCTCACCGCATGCACGGTCAAGCACGCCCTCGCTGAGCTGCTCACCGAGACGACGACGTCACGCAACATCCTCGACATCACCGTTTGTGAACCCGCACTGGGCTCCGGCGCCTTCCTCAACGAGGCGATCAACCAGCTCGCTGACAGATACATGGAGCTGGCCCAGCATGAGCAGGACGTAAAGCTTCTGCCTGAACAGTTGGAGCGGGAGACCCAGAAGGTCAAGGCCTACATTGCCCTACACAATTGTTACGGTGTGGACCTTAACGCCACCGCCGTCGAACTAGCCGAAGTTTCAGTCTGGCTCAACGTCATGCACGAGGGCCTCCAAGCACCATGGTTCGGCCTGCATCTACGCCGTGGGAACTCTCTGATCGGTGCCCGCCGTGCTGTCTACCACGCCGACCAACTCAAACTCGGTGCATGGCGTACGTCTCCGCCCACCGACCGGCCGCTCCTCTGCGACGGCGAGAACCAGGTGGTCGACCAGCTCGACGAGAGCGAGATCCACCACTTCCTGCTTCCCGCCCAGGGCTGGGGCGCGGTCGTCAACGCCTCCCAGGCCACCGAGCTAGCCAAAGAGGAGCGGACGAAGCTGATGGCCTGGCGGACGCAGATCCGCAAGCCCATCACCGACAAGGCCACTCAGAAGCGGCTCACCGCGCTGGGCCAACGCGTCGAGCGGCTTTGGGAGCTGACCCGCAAGCGCATCGCGGCCTCCGAGGCCGAGATTCGCCGCCACATCGAGGTCTGGGGAGTCGACCCGGCCCACCCGCTGCCGGAGCCCCCGGCGATCCCGACGTCTCGGGAGAAGATCGTCGACGAGCTGTACGAGGACGAGAAGTCACCTTACAACCGACTCAAAACGGTTATGGACGCTTGGTGTTCTCTGTGGTTCTGGCCGGTCGGCCAGGGTGCAGAGATTGAACCCCCGACCCTAGGCGAGTGGATCGACTTCTGCGAGGCTGTCCTCGGCATCGAGCCGGAGAAGGCCAAGGCGGTAACCAGTAAGGAGAAAAAGCACGGCAATCCGCACTTCGATGACCGTTACGGCCTGTTTGAGCCTGGCTCCGGTTTCGAGGCCCGGGCCGAGGAGGACGCGAACGACCGGTTCGTCGCACGATGCCTCCCAATGAGCCGGGTGGCGATCGACGAGCGCTTCGCTTGGTGGTCGGTCCTGACCGAGATTGCCAGGAATGAGGGTTTCTTCCACTGGGAGCTCGAGTTCGCCCATGTCTTCGGCAACGGCGGCTTCGACCTCCAGGTCGGTAACCCACCCTGGGTCAGGCCGGTCTGGGACGACAAACTGGCTCTCGCGGAGTATGAACCTTGGTTCTCGCTTCAGGAGAAGATCCCGGAGGCGGCGTTCAAACGGAGACGTGCTGAGGTTCTCATGGAACTAGATGCGGTTAAAGGCTACCTTTTTGACCTTAACTCCTGGGCGGGTCTGAACGAGCATCTAGGTTCAATGATTGAGCATCCAATGCTCGCCGGAGTGCAGACAAACCTCTATACAAACTTTATGGAACGCGTCTGGCGGAGCATGCGGAGCAGTGGGCGGGACGGCATAGCTGCGCTCATACACGAGGAACAGCATTTTGGGGATCCAGCCGGAGGAGATTTCCGTGCGCAGACTTACCCGAGACTCCGTCGTCACTTTCAGTTCGGAAATAACATTCTGCTGTTCGAAGAGGTCGACAACAATAAGAATTTTGGCGTAAATGTCTACGGTCAACCGCGTGAGATCAATTTCACGCAAATGGCCAGGCTCGTTCACCCCAGCGTTATTGAAGACTCCCTTGAGCACGGTGGCGACGGAGAGATCCCAGGAATTCAGCATCCCTCGGGCGGTTGGGATCGTCGTCCACATGCCGCACGTGTCATCACAGTTACGGAGACGATGCTCGCTGACTGGGCAGCTTTTGCTGATCCTGAGGGAACCTCTGCAACCCACGCGAGAGGGCTTCGCCCAGTAACAGTTGTCGACAACGACGCGATTCGAGCGCTCGGAAGATTTGATGAGCGACTTGGAAAATATCCCCATTATTGGACGCGCGGACTAGAAGAAGATAAGTCGAAGGAGAATGCTACCGTCGTAGCCAAATCATCATTCCCTGAAACATGGAGTGATGCGGTGCTGCAGGGACCGCACTTCACGGTGGCGACGCCGTTCGCGAAAGAGCCGAACCAGAACTGCCGAAGCAACAAGGATTACACGAGCTGGGACTTGACTAAGCTCGACGAGGCGGTGATTCCGCGGACCAATTACGCGCGGCTGTGCGATCCGGATGAGTTCGTGGCCAGGCAGCGGTACTGGGGTGACATCCCGTCTCGGGATTACTGGCGGGTTGCCTGGCGGCGAATGATCGTCGCTGGAACCGAGCGTACACACCACGCGACGCTACTTATGCCCGGACCGACTCACGTTGATGCCGTTCATACGTTGGCTCTCGCGGATCAGCGAAAGACTGCCGTGGTAGCGGGGCTGTGGGCGTCCATCCCGCTGGACTTCATCTGCAAGGTCTCCGGCACGTCGAAGGTCAACATCGAGTTGGCCCGGCAGTTCCCAGCACCGTTGAGTCACCCGTTGACGAGGCCGCTGCTGCTCCGGACGCTCCGGCTGAACTGTCTAACGCGCGACTACGCGCCGCTCTGGGAGGAGCTCTTTGACTCCTCGTGGCTCGACGACCGCTGGACCGGCTCCATACAGGAGCGCGTCGGGCTCCAGGACGTCGAGCCGGAGTGGACGATGGCGACGCCGCTCCGCACCGACTACGACCGGCGGCTGGCGCTGGTCGAGATCGACGCGCTGGTCGCGCTGATGCTCGGGCTGAGCGCCGAGCAGCTCTGCGCGATATACCGCTCGCAGTTCGCGGTGCTCCGTAAGTACGAGTGGGAGATGTTCTTCGCCCCCGAGGGCCACAAGATCGGGGCAGAGACGCACAACCGGAGCGTTCGCCAGACCGAAGCGGAGGCCGCGATCGTGAAGGCGTGGAAGAAGGCTCAGTTATCCGACGCACCGGAGCCCACGCTCCCTGAGGGATGGGTCAAGCCCGATCGCGAGGCGGAGACAACCGGGGCGTATGTGGAGTTCCAACGGCGGTTGGACATGGGCCAGTATCCCGAGGTGGTTGAGCCGTGATCCCTTCGCTGGCAGTCGAGGACCTCAAGGGCAGTCTGGTTCAGTACCTCACTACGGCTTTCGCGCTCGCTGACGACGACGTCCAAGAAGAACTTAGAGAGTTCCTCAACGACGAGAAGACGGGTGTGTTCCGTGGGCCGTACCTCCGGGTCCGACCGGGGTTCAAGCCCGCGACGGGCGCGTACAAGCGGGCGCTCAGCTGGTACCCGGATGTGTTCACGCCGTTCCGCCACCAGGAGCAGGCCTGGTTGCGGCTCTCCTCCAAGGGGCAGGAACCCAAGCCGACGATTGTGACGACCGGTACCGGCTCGGGCAAGACCGAGTCCTTCCTGATCCCGATCCTCGACCACTGCCGGCGCATGAAGGAGTCGGGGCAGAAAGGCGTCAAGGCGCTGGTGCTTTACCCGATGAATGCGCTGGCCGACGACCAAGCTCGGCGTCTCAACGACCTACTCAACGCCCACGATGGTCTCAAGGACGTGACCGCTGGGATCTACATCGGTGGCATTCCCGCGGATAAGCAGAGAGACGGAGCTGGGCACCGTCAGGGGAAGCTGGATCGGGCAGGCAACCAAGACAACCAAGGCGACGACGAGAGTCCCGGCTCCTACGCGCGGAACTACGGCTCGTCCAATCTGATCGACGACGAGCGGATCAACCGGGTCGCCCGGGACCGGGACGAGATTCGGGCGAACCCCCCGGACATCCTGCTCACCAATTACAAAATGCTGGACCTGCTGCTGCAGCGCGTCCCGGATGTGTCGCTCTGGCAGGGCGGCGGCCTGCGGTATGTCGTGCTGGACGAATTCCACACCTACGACGGCGCGCAGGGCACCGACGTCGCGATGCTGCTGCGCCGTCTCGGCGCGGCGACCCGGCTCAACGAACCGGGCCGCCCGCTGGGCCCAATCACGCCGGTCGCCACCTCGGCGACGCTCGCCAGCGACCACGCGATCGACGTGGGACTGGCCGAGCACGCCGCCGAGCCGGACAGGGACAAGCTGCTGAAGTTCGCCAAGGACGTCTTCGGTGTGGCGTTCGGCCCGGATTCGCTGATCGGCGAAGACCGACTGACCTCGGCCGAGTTCTGCGATGAGATTGACTTTGGATTGCCGTTCCCCACACCTGAGGAGCTGGCGGCGGTTATCGATCCGCTCGGTAGGGAGGCCGACCTCGACGAGGTCGCGATGCTCACCGTCGGGATCGACACGCGTGACCCAGTGGAGCTCGGGAAACTGCTCCGCTCACACATCCTGGTGAAGGCGCTGCTGGAATCCGCGTCCGACGCCCCGCTGACGATCGAGCAGATCGCGAAGCCGTTCGCGGTACACGGCGGTGGCCCCGCCTGGGCGGCGCAGCGCAACGGCGTGCCGAAGCCTTCCTTCGGCCCGGCGTTGATGCGCCTGCTCGCACTGGTCTCGAAGGCCCGCAAGCCCGACGGCTCCCCGCTACTCAAGGTCGAGGCGCAGCTCTGGGTCCGGGAGGTCCGGCGGGTGATCCGCGCGGCCACCCACGAACCGCACTTCCGGTGGTTCGACGACGACGGCCCGACCGGAGACAGCAGGCCGAACCGGCTGAACCTAGCCGTATACCGGGCCAGGGAGCACGACGCAGCGGCAGAGGACACCGACGCCGACACCCAAGGGCCACCACCTGCTTCGCTCCGTTGCCACTTACCCGCGGTCTACTGCCGTCACTGTGGCCAGTCCGGCTGGGCCGCGCTCTCCAAGGACATGGACTGGCAGGACCTCAAGACGCGACCGTTGGAGATCTACCGGACGTCCGGGCGGCGGGACGGCAGGGTTCGCTGGATGCTGCGGGCCTCCGAGGACGAGCCGCAGGCGCTCCACCTCGACGCCGAGGACCGAAGGCTGCTACGCAATCCCGGCGCGCGGACTGTCCCGGTCATCACCCACGACGGTCAGATCAAGCAGGTCGACGACGACACCTGCCCGTCCTGCGGTCTCGACGACGGCATGCGGTTCCTTGGCGCGGGCACTGCGACGCTCGCCTCGGTGACCACGACGCAGCTTTTCTCTCAGCGGCATCTGCAGCAGGACGAGCGGAAATTACTGGCCTTCACTGACTCGGTTCAGGACGCCACCCACCGGGCCGGGTTCATCGCGCATCGCTCGTTCGGCTTCACCTTCCGCGGACTACTGACCTCCAATCTCCCCGAATCGGGCACGGTAGCTGTACACGATCTGGCGCTGAACGCGGCGGAAGCCGCGGTCAAGGAGACGGTGAATGCCACCGGCAGGGAGCGGCTCGCCTCGCTGATCCCACCGGACCTGCGACAGCTCCCGGAGATACTGCGGTTGCTTGACGGTGAGCCGTCCGAGGCCGCGATGGGCATGCTCCAGGACCGGTTGATCTTCGCGACGCAGTTAGAGTTCGGTCTCCGTTCCCGGCTCGGACGGACGCTAGAGCTAACCAGGACCGCCGCGGTCGAGATTCGCATCCCGGAGCCCGAGGAGCTCGCCGGGATGCTGAAGGAGGCGCACGGTCGGCTCTCCTCCGGGAAGGTCTCGCTTCCGGCGGACGACCAGGCGTACCTCACCTACGCCCGGGGTCTCCTGGAGCGGATGCGGATCCGCGGTGCGTTGCACCACCCGTGGCTGGACGTGTACATCCAGCAGGCCGGGGCGCGACGCTGGCCGGTCTGGGGCGGTCGGAAGACTGGGATGCCCGCCTTCCCCCGTGGGCTCGCAGCCCCCGTCTTCCTCATCGACGGTGCGTACGGAACGACCGATTTCGACACGCTGGCGAAGGCTCGAACCGACACCTGGCTGACCGGATGGGCGCAGCGGACGGTAACGGGGAGGGATGCCGACGAAGCGGCCCGGCTGAACCAGAGGGCGCTGAAGGTTCTCACTCAACAAAAGATCGTCGAAGCGCATCGGTCGGACGGGGGAGCGAGTGTGTATGCACTCGCTCCCCGGCATGTCCTGGTCCACTCCCTGGTCGGCGACGCGGCCGACGAATGGGTGGAGATATGCGGTGTGCGCTGCTCGGTGTGCACCTGGCGGCAGACCGTTCCGCCTGGTCTCCTCGACGCCTGGGTGAATATGCCCTGTCTGCGCTTCCGCTGCGAGGGCCGGTTCGAGGCCGACCCACGTCCGAAAGCACGGGACGACTTCTACCGGCGGCTCTACTACCGCGACCGGCCGGGCGACGTGCTCACCGCCGAGCACACCGGCGCACTCTCCCGGAAAGACCGCGAGCGGGTCGAGACGGCTTTCAAGAACCGCAGTCACCCGTTCGATCCGAACGTGCTCACTTGTACCCCGACGCTTGAGCTCGGCATCGACATTGGTGACCTCTCCGCGGTGATACTCACCTCGGTGCCGCCGGGACCGGCGCAGTACGCCCAGCGGATCGGTCGCGCTGGACGCGCGACGGGCAGTGCAATGGTGGCCGCGTTCGTGCCCGGTGGTGCCCGGAACCAGTACTATCTGCAGCGCCCGACCGCGATGCTGGCCGGGCGGATCGTCCCGCCAGCTTGCTATCTCGACGCGGTGGAGATCCTGCACCGGCATTACCTGGCCTACTTGTTCGATCGCGCAGCCGACGGGGCGCTCTGGAGGGGCACCGCGATGCCATCGCGGCCGAGGCCGCGCTGGATTGGAGAGCTGTTTCAGAATGGCTGGCGGGAGGACGCCGGCGGGTGGCTGCGCCGCCTGCTGGAGGTCTCCATCTCCAGGCACAACGAGCTGGCCGCCGCATTCGTCGCACTCTTCCCGGAGATGGACGCGGAGTACCACAAGAGATTCCCGGAGAAGAGTAAGGAAGACGGTCCGGCACGACAGTCCCTGCGGAAGTTCGCGGCGGGTGGGATCGAGACCGCATTCGGTAAGGCCCTACAGACCTGGCGACACCAAAGGGAAGAGCTGCAGGAGCGCCTTGCGGCGATCAACAAGGCGTTCGACGCCATCCCGCTCGATACCGCGGATGGTGACAAGCGTCAAGACCGGCGGGCACTCTTCGCCGAGCTGCGTGCCGTGCGGCGACGCCTGGACACATTAGTCAAGGAAAACACACTCAACGCGCTGGTACGGCTTGGACTGCTGCCCAACTACACCCTGCACGACGAGGTGATGTGGTTGGACGCCGCTTTGTGGTGGAAGGACGCCGACGGGGAGTTCCAGGAGGAGAAGTTCGAGTACGGCCGTGGCTCTGGGCTCGCACTCACCGAACTCGCCCCCGGGAACACCTTCCACGCCGCCGGGTCGAAGTACATCGTCGATGGGCTGGACATCGGAACAGAGCAGAGCGAGGCCTACACGGTCTGGCGCTTCTGTCGTGGCTGCGGATTTACACTTCCTGACGCGGCGGATGTCGTACTGGAGAGATGCCCGCGATGCGGCGACGGCGGTGTCGCGGACGCGGCGGCGTCCGGACTCAAAGTCCTGGTGCCGGAGCGGACCCGGGCCAGGGAACGGCGGGAGGACGCGCGGGTCGGTGACGACCGGGACGAACGCGAGCGGCGTCGCTATGAGGACCTCACCCTGGTGGACATCGACCCGACTCAGCCGCAGGGGCTCCGCGCGTGGAAGGCGGGCCGGTTCTTCGGCGTTGAGTTCGCAAGGGAGGCCACTATCCGGAAGGTGAACTTCGGCCCGGAAAGCGTGCCCGGAGCCGACTTCGAGATCGCCGGCGAGACCGTCAAAGTACCTGGGTTCGACACCTGCCCTAACTGCGGTTCGGTGCAAGGCGTCCATCCGCAAGCCTATGACCGCGATGCTCAGCGGATCGGGACCCGGCACCTGCGTTGGTGCTCTCAGCGGGACAAGGGAGTGACTAAGGAGACCACGGTTCGGCTGGTGACTGGCCATGAACTGCACACGCAGGCGTTGCGGTTGCTGCTGCCCTTCTCGACCACGCTGGTAGAGAAGCGGCTCGTCTCGTTCAAGGCGGCGCTCAGGCTCGGCATCACCAAGCACTTCGGCGGCGAGCCAGACCACATCGACGTGGTGATGGCGAGCATGCCCGGGACCGACAAGGACGTCCCCCGGCGGTTCCTGGTGCTGCACGATACGATGCCCGGTGGCACCGGCTACCTGGAGCATCTCGCGGACAGAACCGTGATGGAGCGGGTGCTGAACCTTTCCTTGGCGCACATCCGGAGCTGCCCTTGCGGCAAGGAGGACCGGCAGCCGTGCCATCGCTGCCTATTGCCTTTCGTCCGCTCGGGTGAGTACGAGCTAGCCTCCAAGGACACCGCCGTTGAGCTGCTCGCCGACATCGTCGAGCACTGGGATGTCGTAGACGTTGACACCCTCGCAGACATCTCGCTCGATGCGCTGGCCGACAGTGAACTGGAACGACTCTTCGTCGAGACACTGCGCACAAAGGCGGATAAAGCACAGGAGGATGAGAGAGAACGTGACCGGTTCTCTCTCGCCCCCCGGGCAGGTTCGCGCGGGATCGAGTTCGAGCTAAAGCTCAAGCCCCCGAGGGGCGAGGCGGTGCGCTGGCGGATGGAGGACCACCCGATCCAAAACGCAGCGGTGCGAAGTGAACCCGACTACCTGTTCACCATGGAGGGCGGGCAGAAGATCGCAGTCTTCCTCGACGGGTACGCCTACCACGCGAGCAGGAAGAACAACGAGATCGCGGTCGATGCGGCCAAACGCTCGGCTCTCCGCGACGCCGGAATATGGGTCTGGCAGCTCACTTGGGAGGACGTCAAGACCTGGGCGAAAGCGGTGGAAGACGGCACGAAATCACCGGATGTCTCTTCCCAACTGCTCTCTGCCAAAGCCCTGACCACAGCCCGCGATCAGTACTTCAAGCAGACCTTGAAGAACGACCCTGAAGCTGGGCATCTGGACGTGGCCATGCTGAATCCGGTGGAGGCGCTGCTGGCCTTCATGGAGAACCCCGATCCGAAGGCGTGGGCACGCCGTGCTGTCGCCCTGCTACACGGTCTGGGCTCAACGGGGAAAACTGGTCCAATCGACCGGCAGGCCATAGCCAGGGTCCTGCCGGGACTGATCTCGGGACAGACTCGGATGCCCGCTCCCGTCGGGGCCGCCGAAGCCAGCGGGTTCACGGCGCACACCCCCTCGGGTTGCCGCGTCGTCGGCTTCCGGGATGATCGGCCTACCGCTGGTGGAAAGCGGGATCCGTTGGCCTGGTCGGTATTCACCTGTCTCGATGACAGGCTGGAGTCGATCGGCGAGCAGGAGCACCGGACTCGCTGGGCCGAGTGGCTCGCCTGGTCCAATCTCCTGCAGTTCCTTTCCGGGCCACGCCGTCACTTTGAGCAGACCGCGCTTTCCCAGGTCGGGATGGTGGACCCGCACCGGGTACCGTTGCTGGCCGCCGCGGTGCAGCCGGATCTCGAACCGGCGCTGCCGAAGGAATGGGCCCAAGCGATCAATCTCTCTGCGTCCGTGGTCGAAGATGTGTTGCGTGCCCTCGCCGAGGCGAGGGCACCGCTGCCCGATGTGGGCTACGAACTCGGCGACGATGCCATGCCCGCCGAGCTGGCCTGGCCCGATGCACGTGTCGCAATTGTGGTGGACATTGATCCGGAGCGCGACGCCGCGTACGGGCTTGCCGGTTGGCGAATCCACCACGCGGAGCCGGGTAGCGCACCGGCGATGGCATCACTACTGGAAGAGTTGGGGTGTATCGGTGGCTAAGGCCAACGTCCTGTTCGCGGACAGTTTCGAGAAGGCATACCAGCACCTGGACGCGACGATCCAGCGCCGGGTCATCGACTTCATGCTGAAGCTCCGCAAGGACCCGGACAGTAACGGCCTGAACCTGAAGCAACCGCATGGAGCAAAGGACAAGAGGGTCTGGACGGCCAGAGTCAACGATAACTTCCGGGCCGTTCTGCTCCGGCCCACCAGCGACACGTTCTACCTCGCCACCATCAAGCCGCACGACGATGCCTACGACTATGCAGCACAGATCGTCTGGGACGTCAACAAGGTCACAGGCGGTCTCGACTTCTACAACCTGGGAGAGATTCAGGAGATCCTGGTCCGAACCGGCGACAGCGAGGTCGCGGGTGTCGGATTCTTCGACGCGATATCGGATGCGGACTTCGCCCACCTCGCTGTTGGTGCGTCCCTAGTGCCCGTGCTGCGGGAAATCCGCAGTGAAGACGCGCTGCTCGGTATCGCTGAGAGCATCCCCAAGCTTGCTGGTCAGGTGATTCTCGCACTCGCCGATGGCAAGAGTGTCAACGACGTCTGGAGCGAGATCGTCGCAGGGTCCGCGGCCGAGGATGAGATCGATCCAGATGATCTCGACGCGGTCGCCGAACGACCCGCGACCCGAGAAACGTTCGCGGTGGTCACCGACGACTCCGAAGAGCTGGAGCGGATGCTGCTCAAGCCGATGTCTGAGTGGCGCGTATATCTCCACCCCGAGCAGCGCAAACTCGCCTACCGGGCAAAGCCGTACAACGGGCCGGCCCGGGTCTCCGGAGGACCCGGCACCGGCAAGACCGTCGTCGCGCTGCATCGGGTCAAAGCCTTGGCAGATCGGTACCCCCCAGGCGCCGGCAAGAAGATCCTCTTGACCACTTACACGAACGCGCTGTCCGAGCTGCTTGGCCGGCTCCTCGACGATCTCGGTGGCCCCGAACTGACGGCCAAGGTCGAAGTGCTCAACATCGACAAAGTCGTACGCGAGGTGCTACGTGGAGATGCGGAGTCGGAGTGGTCCAGGGTCGAGGTTCTCGGCGACGCGGGGATCGCCTCCCGCTGGGACGACGTCGTCGCATCCGCGACCCCCGGAAACCCATTCGACAAGCTCTTCCTCGTTGGGGAGTGGGAACAGGTCATTCTCGCGCAGAATGTGCGCACCCGAGACGAGTATTTTGCGGCCCGTCGTGCCGGGCGCGGTCGGCGGATCAACCGGGCCGAGCGCGACCAGGTGTGGAAACTGATCCAGGAGTTTGAGCGACGGCTCGACCGGGACAAGGCCATGGGCTTCAAGCAGGCGGCGGCCCGGGCCAGCGACATCGCGGCCACGTGGAGCGACGCAGAACGGCCATACCGGCACGTTGTTGTCGACGAGGCGCAAGACCTGCATGCCGCCCACTGGACCCTGCTGCGCGCGCTGGTCCCTTCCGGGCCAGATGACATGTTCATCGTCGGGGACGCTTTCCAGCGAATCTACGACAACCGGGTGACCCTCGGAAAGCTCGGAGTCGATATACGTGGCAGGTCAAGCTGCCTAACCCTCAACTACCGGACCACTCGGCAAATCCTGCGGGACGCGTTGAAGATGATAGGGGAACAGGTTCCAGACGACCTCGACGGCGGCTCGGCCACATTGAAGGGCTACCGTTCGGTGTTGCGCGGAGGCAAGCCCGTAATGGCGGGATTCCCTTCATCCGCTGCGGAGCTGACCGCCCTTTCCGCACGAGTCCGCGCTTGGAACAAGGCAGGGATAGCGCTCGATGAGATCGCAGTATTTGCGCGGACCAGCGCTACCGCCTCCGATGCAGTAGGGGTGCTAAAGGGGGCCGGTATCGCGGCGTCCCTGGTGAAGTCCGGTACGACTCCAAAGCCGGAGTCGGGTGTGCAAGTGATGACGATGCACCGTGCCAAGGGCCTGGAGTTCCGCGCCGTTGCCATCGTCGACGCGGGATGTGTCCCGCTCGGTGTCGCGGTCACTCCCGAGACGGTTGACCACCTCGATCATCAGCGAGGCATTCAGCGTGAGCGATCACTGCTCTTTGTCTCGCTGACCCGCGCCCGCGAAGCCCTGTCGATTACCTGGTCTGGCCAACCTAGCCCGTTCCTCGCCGACGTGATCTCCTGACAACCAGCGCCGAGCAGTCGTAACGGCGGTCGCCTTTGCGCTGCTACCAATGCGCGCCGCTGCCAGGCTCGGACGGCGGCCAGGTCCGTGACTGCGCGGGTGGTAGAACGTGGAACCACTTACGTCCTACTCGTCCTACCTCAGACCCCTTCATTACGAGTGAAGCGGGGGGATGGTGGTCGAGGGCCAGCGCTGCTGCTCAACCGTGTGACGCTGTACGGGACGATCTCAGTGTCACGCTTGTAGTGTCCGCTGATGCGGGTCAGGCTGCGTGAGGCAGCGTTGCTGTACTTCCCTGATGTACAGCTGACCACAGCAACCCGCGTATCCGGTGGCAAGCCGACCCGGAGCGCAGGGCCCCCAGGCCCGAGCACCGGAAGCGGCGCGGCAGTCCAAGGAGACACCCGCATCAGGAGACGAGGGAGCATCCAGAAGGGTCATGCCATTGGACATCTGGGATTCATCCCCGCGCGAGTAGGAAAGGCTGACACTCGGTATGACGTCTCTAATGGGTCGTCCTCTACTACGGTTTAGCGTTCGGAAAGCTCTTTCTGCGCGTTGCGTGCTGTGCGCCGTCCACGCCTGGAACCGATCCCTCGGCTGCGTAACGTCCGGCCAGTAAATGGAAATAGAGTGAATGCATGAGAATCTCGATATGGCGGTCACCATTATTACGCGCCAAATTGCCCGGTTGCGCAAAGAAAGGCGTGAAATTTAAGCGCGTACTCACGGCGCCCAGCGTCCACCATTAATAACAAGTCAATGGGGCGAAACAAGCGGAAAGCTGCACTGGATTCAAGAGGCACCTTGCCGTCTTCCAAAAAGCGGGCTAGGCCACCCATGGAATGCAATTCACCGAAAGTGGATCTCAGCCACTCTGCTGCGTGTTCCGGGGGATTGAGATCAGGGAAAGAGAAGGTGTCGCAGGGGGGGCGAACCTTGCATTCAAGAATAATCTCGATCGCCCTCTCGGCGGCGAAGTAGAGGTAGTGAATTAAGCGCCACTGTCCCTGTCGAATTTCCTCTCCGCTATCCTCCAAATTGGCTTGCCTTTCGGCATGGCTACGGAATAGATCATGGAATGCGCTACGACCATGGGGGCTTCGAACCAGCATGCCCATACTGTGTAATCTATCCATTTCTAGCATCACTACAGATAGGGGAGAAGCCGTCAATGCGGCGACCGAGAAGGCGTCCATATCAGGGCCTGGATGCCAGGCACACGCACGTATAAGCTTCTGCGTGCTGGTGTTCAAATGCAAATAGGAGACCTCAAAGGCTGCACGCACGGCACTATCGATCTCCGGTAGATGGCGGAAGCGATCTTTTCGGTCCGATAGCAAGATGGCTACATCTCTAGGGTCTAGCTCGGTCAAGAGCGAGCCAATAGAGCGTAGGGCCAGCGGCAGACAGCCACACAGTTTAGCAACTTCCATCAATTCTGCACCGTCATCAAATCTTCGATTAGAGCGCAGAGAGAGCAGTTGCGCCGCCTCAATTTCTGGCAGCACGTCTAGGCTCAATCGGATGGCTGCATCCACATCTTTTAGGTCGCTGCGGCTGGTAATTAGCGTGACACAGTGTGCTGTCGCCGGGGGCAGGAAGGGCATTACGTATTCTTCATTTAGTGTATTGTCCAGCACTAAGAGAACACGTCGCTCCGCGAGCCAGGCCCGCCAAAGTTCAGCTCTACCTACTAAGCTACTTGGCATGTCCGCAGTGCCGATCCCCACCAATCTCAGCAATTCGGCCAATAGCTCCTTGGGGTCACGTGGATCCTGGCCTGGGGTGAATCCATACAAGTCAACCTCTAGGCAGGCGTCAGGATAATCGCGCACCAGCTGTTTGGCTACTGCCCTCGCGAGTGCAGTCTTTCCCACTCCCGGCATCCCCGATATAACCGAGACTAATGCCAGATTCCCCTGTTGGCGCGAGTCATCAATATTCGTCAGAAGCGCGTCTATCTCCGCGCTACGCCCAACCATCTCCGGCGAAGCCATCAACGTCATTGGGGATACGGACGGATGCGGCCCACCTACCGTAATATTTATAGTTCCTGTGGCGACGTTGAACTGCTGCGCATTGCCGTACGCTTGGGCTACGAATTTGCTTGGCGAGCTATTTGGCCACTGTGACTCTGAATGGGACATTCAAATGCCTTGCCCGAGATTCGCCTGTTGTGCGCCATCGTGAGTTGCACAATGATTTGCCTCGCCTATTGCTGACTCGTTGCTAGCTTGGTGCAGCGTGCGGCCGCCAGCCCATACTTCTCTCGCATGCGCACGACGTCGCCTAGACCCCCACCGCGGCAGCCTGGCCATGCCGGTCCCTGCGCAGTCTGCGGCCGTTCTCTCGCGAGACGCAAGTGCCATAGTCTGGTAGACCTTCATCTCGACCTGACCAGGATTGGTCTGCTTGGGCCTGTCCCTCTGGCCTGAGCCTCGTTGGCAGTCAGGTCATCTGTCACGCTGAGCGCCAAACGACACGTTCATTGTGCCCTGGCCGAGGTTCGCCTGCTGGGCGTGACCAGAAGCGTGAGCAATCACGTGTCCCTGTCCCATCGCAAGCTGAGCCCGAGCCTGCTCGACCATCTGGGCCACCTCAGCGGCCAAGTTTGGATCAGCGTCCAGAGCTTTACGGATCCGCGCTTGTAGATCGGCACTATCGGGATCTTCGGCCAGCTCCGCGATCGCTTCCAGCGTCTCTCCTTCTGTTGACTCGACCCCGAATATCCGCTGAAGGATCTTTCGTCCCAACCCCACTGTGGCGTCCGCCGCATTCTCCTGCGCCCGCGCCAGCACCGCCCCTCCATAGGCACTGACCGCCGCCGTCACATACGGCATCACATCCGCCACCAGCGTTGCCAGATCCCCGCTCATTCGCATGTCCTTCACCGACGCGTGGCCCTGCGTGATGTGATCCACATATCACGCCTTTCCCTGAATCTAACGGATAAGCAACGTCGACAGCTCACCATTCGCCAGCCGAAGTTGGGGCATCTCCCACCGTCCGGCCTTTGTGGCCGTCCTCCTCGTCGGGCATGCTCGCCATGTCGAGCCAGCCACCCGAGGTCAAGCCGTCATTCATGTGTACCTGCTCCCGGTGACTTTCCTCTCCCTACTGGTCGCCCTTTGTGCACACGACAGTTTGTCCCCGAGTGACTGGGTCTGGCATCCCCTGTGGTGTCCCCCGAGGAGGTGATCGGCCTTCTAAAATTGGCTCGGCCACCCCATACGCTCACCCCCGAGGAGGGCTGAGGTTCGGGGCGGAGCCCCAGGTTTCTGCCTCTCTAACCCCGTTGTCGGCGTCCCCCTGGCGCTCGGGCTAGTAGCGGCTGTTCCCCGGCTCCTGTCCGCCCTGATGAACTGTGCGCGTGGGCGGTGCTGGCCGCGACCGGCCGGAGAGCCGCAGCGCGGCCAGCGACCGCCAGACGCGCGGCAGGCCGCCGCAGGCGGGCTGCCCTTGAAACCGTGGAGAAAAGTCTCATCCAGTCGACCCGACATCGATCTAGCATGTCTCTGAACTGGGATTATGCGTTCTGATGGGAGCAGCGTCGTCGCGGTTGATGCTGGACTCCATTGAGCGTCCGGGCTGGTTCAGCTGATGTGTGGACTGCCTCCTTGGGGGTAATGGCTGATCCTTAGCCGCATGGAGCGGTGCATACCGTAGTCGCTGACCTCGTGCCGCGGTACCCAGCGGACTTCCCGAGATTCGCTGCTTGGTGTCGGATGGCCACCGATGGGCCGGGCCGTGAGGACGAGGAGGAACTCCTGGCGGACCCTCGTCGTTGCTACGTGAAGTGAGGATCGCTGTGGGTGCCGGCCAGGCTCGTGATCTTCGCAGGTGATGCCGGTCTCTTCGCGGGTCTCCCGGATGGCTGCCGGTGGGACGGGCTTGCCGAGGTCATCGACGCCACCGGGTAGGGCCCAGGCGTCGTTGTCGGAGTGGCGGATGGGCAGCAACTCACGCGTTGAGCATCTACTGTGGCGCGACTATGGAGCCCTTGCCTGGCTTGGTTGTGATTAGTCCCCGGCCCCTGAGGGCCTCCATCGCCTTCCGTACGGTGACGCGGGCGACGTCGAACTCCTCCTGAAGCTTCACCTCGGAGATCAAGGCAAGCGGCGGGTAGGCGCCGCTGTCGATGCGCTCTGCGACGACATTCGCTATCTGCTCCCATTTGTAGAGCCTTGGGTCCCACTCGATCACAGGACGACCTTACGTATCCGTGGACCTTTCGACATAGAACAGGCATGGCTAAGAAGTCTATAGACAGGGTAGGACAGGTTAAGTTAGGTTAGCGGCATGGCGTTGGTGAGCGCCGGTCGAGAGCCCCTCCGGGTGGGGCTTGTACGGTGCGCTCCGGCCTGCCGCCCATGGGGGCGCACGTTGCGACTGGAAATGGCTTCTCGTTCACCAACGCCTGTTCATGGATTGCGATCTCCGCGGGGCACCGTGGGTGCGACGTTGGCGATTGCGCGTCATAAAGGACGGTGAGCCCCGGTGACAGACGATTATGACTTCCACGGCACGCATCCCGCTTCGCCTCGTCCGGACGCGATGCCGGTCCGGTGGACGCTGGTCCAGCGTCGACCGGATCGAGCCCGCGTCCGGGGATACACCTGCGAATGCCAGTCGCTGATCTTCGAGGACTGCCGGGCCGGCGGACAGGGATTCATTCGGCGGTACGACCGGTCCGTCGTCCCGTGGGTTATCGCAGAGAGTCCACGGGTGAAGGTTGGCGAGGCCGAAACGCTATGGCGACAGCTCATTAATGGGGAAGCCAGGTGAGGACTCGTCAGCCCTCCAAGGGCCGCTGAAAAGAGACAGTTGCTCCTTCAGCCCACGGTCACTTTCCCATGCGGCCTGCCGTACACCTGACGCTGCGTATTCCTCGGGTGCCAGGAGAACCACTACCCCGAAAAACACATGCGTGAATGCGCGCTACACGCCTGCCCTCACAAGGTGGACAGGCAGAAGGAGGATCACTTCGATGCTTACGAGCACCAAGCAGGACGACCAGCCGACCCTTGACCTCATCACCCACTCCCCGGACGGAGAATCGCGGGGCACGCCCTTCCGCGCCGGTGACTTCTTCCCCATGTCGCCGATCAAGCACATCCTGTCGGCCGCTGGCACCCCGGCCGGGGAAGCGCGGCCGTGGGGGCTGCGTCACCTCGTCGCGCCGACACCCATCACCGCCGGTGACCACGGGGGCGGTGGCAGCAATGAGAGCAGCGAGACCAGCAGCGACGGAAACGGTCCCAACGAGGAGAAGACCAAGGACTGACGTGACACACACCGTCCTGATCATCACTGACGACACCGACTCCGCGGCCGAGCGCGTCACAGCCGAGCTGGCCGGCCGCGGAGTCCCCGTCGTCACCTTGGACACCGCCGACTTCCCGGCGCGGGTCTCGATGACGGCTCACATCGAGACCGGCAGCCGCGGTTGGGCGGGCATCGTCGGTACGCCGCGCGGCGCGCTCGATCTGACCAGAGTGGGCGCGGTGTACAGCAGGCGCCCGACCCAGTTCCGGATGGACGAGCGGATGTCGTCCCCGGAACGCGCCTTTGCCTATGCGGAAGCGCGCTATGGGTTCGGCGGCGTGCTGGCCGCGTTGCGGCAGAGCGGCTGCTTGTGGCTGAACGACCCGATGGCCGCGATGCGCGCCGAGTACAAGCCTGTCCAGCTCGTCACAGCCGCTCAGGTCGGGCTGAGCGTACCCAAGACGGTTATCACCAATGATCCCCACAAAGCGCATGCGTGGGCGAAGGAGCTCGGCAAGCCGTTCGTCTACAAGGCGGTTGGTGGCATCTGGCACGCGGACGAGGGCAAGGTACGGGTCATCTATACCAAGCCCCTCGACGACCCGGACGAGCTGCTCGATCCGGCTCTGGCTCGTACCTCGCAAATGTTCCAGGAATGGGTCGACAAGGCGTACGAGGTACGGGCGCTCGTGGTGGGCACCGAGGTGCTCGCGGTCCGCATCGATAGCGCCAGCGAGCGGGGCACGATCGACTGGCGCAGCGACTACGGCTCCCTCACCTACGAGCGCATCGACCTCCCCAGCGAGATCGAAGATCGGCTGGTGGAGCTGCACGACCGGCTGCACCTGGTCTTCGGCGCTGTGGACCTGATCTGCGACCCACAGGGTCGCTACCACTTCCTGGAGACCAACCAGAGCGGAGAGTGGGGATGGCTGAACCAGAAAGCGGGCCTGCCCGTACCGGAGGCGCTGGCCGACGTTCTGCAGAAGGGCCCGGCGTGGGCGCGGTGACGCCGCCGGACGGCTTCACGTTCGACGGCCTGGTCGCGAAGCTGGCCGCTCACCTGCGCGCCCGAGGCTCGCTCACCGATGCGAGGTGGGAGGAGGCGCTGCGTGCGGTGCCCCGGCACCTGTTCGCTCCTGCTGCGGCATGGTTCACCTCGAACCATGCCAGCGCGCCGCGGGGCAGGTTCGCCCTCGACGACGAGCCGGCGGCCTGGTGGACGGCCGTGTACGCCGACACCTCCGTCGTCCTGCAGACCGATGATGGGGCTGGTGACCCGCTCAGCGGGAAGGGGCTCTTCTCGTCGTCAGTGTCGGCGCCCGGCATCGTGTTCCCCTTCCTGGAGCTGCTGGCTCCGCAGAAGGGTGACCGCATCCTGGAGATCGGGACCGGCTCTGGGTGGACAGCGGCCCTGCTGTCATGGGCTGCCGGAGCGAACAGTGTCATCTCCATCGAAGTGGATCCAGAGATGGCGGCGCGAGCCGCAGCCAACCTCCGGAAGGCCGGATCCGCTGCTCAGCTGGTGGTCGGTGACGGGGTCAAGGGCTGGCCGGAGCAGGCCCCGTTCGATCGCGTGCACGTCACGGTGGGCGTGTCCGACATCCCGATGGCCTGGATCGAGCAAACCCGGCCGGGTGGCGTCATCGTGCTGCCCTGGCATGCTGGCGGGCTGGTCGGCCACCAACTGCGCCTGAAGGTGGTGAACGAGACCACGGCGGTCGGCCGCTTCCACGGGACGGCCAGCTACATGATGCTGCGCGAGCAGCGCTACAACACCAGATGGAGCGGCCATCACCATGAGGCGGCACACCGATCCACGACCAGGATCAGCCCTCGTACCTTCTGGGACATGGACCTGGGCGCGCAACTGCTGTGCATCGCCCTGGTTCCCCGCGTCAGCTGGTACGACGTCAGCGAAGACGGCGGGGACTCCCTGCTTCTGTACGAGCTGGACGACCATGCCGCCGAAGGCTCTTGGGCGGCCTGCGACCTCAAGGCCGGAGCGGCCGAGGCGGAGGTGACGCAGTACGGTGACCGGCGGCTTTGGGATGAGCTGTCGTCCGCCTATCGGCAATGGATTTCGCTCGGCAGGCCCGGCTACGACCGGTTCGGGCTGACGGTCGATCCGGCCGGCATCCAGCTATGGCTCGATCACCCCAGCGCTCGAACCTGGAAGATGCAAACCTGATGGGTCAGGTGCACGATTGTTGGAGCCGCGTGCATGAGCGCCTCCAGAAGGCTGCGCTTCCGCACTGCCGGTGGAATGTGCCGGGAGGCGAGAACGGGCCCCGTCTAGCGTTGAAGTGGACGCCTTTGTCGCGCCTGGGAGATGTCACATGTCCTCCCATGCCCCCTCAGGGATGCGATAGAAGGTTCGCGTTGACGTCCACCAATCCTGGTCGGCGAAGCGTCCCGTGATGCGGCCTACCATGCAGAACATAAGGTGCATATCTCGCTTATAGTTTCTTTCCGTACCGAGTGCCAGCCCTGCCGTATAGGGCAGGTAGTCGTTGAGCTCCATGTCCCCGCCCTCCTCGTCCGGTGGGGTGACATCACCGAGCTGTTCTCCGTCATAGTTGAGGTACAGCGGCTCCAGCCCCTCGCCCGCTTCCCCTGCGAAGTAGATCTCGAAGACACGTCGCTTTCCCAGATTGCGGATCGCGGGGTGGAATGAATACAGGTCGACAGCGAAGATGTGTGTCCATCCGGGCGCGTGCGGGCCCATCCAGACACCCTTCGCCGGCGGGCCTTTGTAGGTCCTCGCAAGCGTTTCCAAGTCGTATTCTAGGCGCGAGCCCGGATCTACCTGGAGCCGCCGTACCAGTTCTTCTTGATCGTCGCTTTCCACCCAGAGGGCGTGGAATCCGAGCTCGAGCCAGTGCCCGTACTCGACCAGCAGGTCCCACTGATTGTCCGCGGGAAGCACCTGTTCCGTTTTCATTATTCTCTGCGCCCTTATATAGAATGGCAAATGCGGGGCTGCACTAGGTAGCTCCGCATTTTACCGCGATCAGTTCACGATTCTCACCCAGAATGGGCTGTCACTGCTCTTGGTGATGGTGTTGACAGGATCGTACGTGAGGAGCCGGTAATGGCCATAGAACACCTTGAGCGCGGCTCCATGTAGCAGGCTGTGGGTTTTTCGGACTCCCTGGGCAGAGTGGCGCCAGGTTTGCCCATGGTGAAATTGTCCTGGGGCACTGAGAACGGATGCTCGGAGAAGATCGCCCGGTTCTCGCTGTAGCCTGTGTCGGTGCTCCTCCACAAGGGGTAGCCCTCTGGGGTGTTCGGCGGCTTCGCGTAGTTGCCCGGGATGGCCTTCGGCAGTTCGTTGCCCAGTGGAGCCTTGACCGGCGGAAGGTTGATATCTCGTCCGGCGGTGGTGTCTCCGGGGCGGAACGGCGGGTAGGTGCCGGCGTTTATCCCCGGGTTCAGCGCCTTTTCGATGTGGTTGATGACGTCCAGGAATGCGACATCCCGGCTCTTGGACAGGGTGAACACACGGTCGGCTCGGATGTAGATACAGCCGCCGGTATTCGCACCCCTCTTTGGTCACTCCGAGCGTCTTCCAGTCGCAGCGGAAGCTGGGGGACCACAAGCTGTTGCTGGGAGTGCCCTGTCCCACCGAACGACGCCAAGCCGTTTGCCCTCGTCACCGAGGAACTCCTGGTCCCATAGCGGAAGCCGGCCCTTGTTCTCCTTGTACTGGGTGAGGGCGGGCATGATGGAGCAGACTTCTCGGTCGTGGTTGGCTGGCTTGGGTGTATTAATCAGGTACTGGAGATACGGCGTCGCGCGCCAGCTCGCGATCGTCTTGAGCTGGGTCGGGTTCCCCTGCTGGATTTGGCATCCTTGCGTGCCGAGGTCGAATTCGTTCTGGACGTCGTTCAGATCATCGTCCACCTCCGTGCGCTTGACGCCTCCGTTCCAGACGCCGAAGTCCGTCAGCTTCACGAAGAACTTGATGTTCGGCGGCTTCGTACTCCTCCCATCCTCCATGTTCGATCCAGGAGGTCCAGCATGCCGGGTGCGGGCGCTCCTGCATCCGCGAGTACGCGTCGGTGAACCTGGGCGCCCTGGTGGTGGCGTGGCAGTCCTCCAACGACGGGTGCTTGTACCCGAAGTTGGCAGTTGCGGCTGTGGACTGGGAGGCTCTGGCAGATCCGGGCGGCTGCGCACCCGACGTCAGCGAAGACGGCGGAGACTCCCTGCTTCTGTACGAGCTGGACGACCATGTCGCCGAAGGCTCTTGGGCGGCCTGCGACCTCAAGGCTGGAGCGGCCGAGGCGGAGGTGACGCAGTACGGTGACCGGCGGCTTTGGGATGAGCTGTCGTCCGCCTATCGGCAATGGATTTCGCTCGGCAGGCCCGGCTACGACCGGTTCGGGCTGACGGTCGATCTGGCTGGCATCCAGCTGTGGCTCGATCACGCCAGCGCTCGAACCTGGAAGGCGCAAACCTGATGAACCAGGTCATCGGGGGCTGCACCCGTCTGGCTGCCCTTGGTTGCTAGCAGGTTCAGCTTCAGGTCTATCCGTGCTGACCTGTAGCACGCGTCCGGTGGCCCTGTTCCCAGGTGGATGCGGACGTGGGGCGGCGGGAGCAGGTACGTGGGCACCGCGAGTCCGTCACAGGGGATCATGACGGAGGGCTCCGACGAGTTTCATCGCCGGCTGAATGCTCGTCATCAACAGTTGCTACGGGTCAGTACAGATTGCGGTGGTACGTCAGATACTGCGGATCGATGTCGTGGCCGGGAACGGTCCGCAAGGCGCCCGTCGACTCGCCGGTGAGCCGGTTGACCACCGTGAGGTCGTCCTCGACGATAACTGCGCCCTGGTCGAAGAGCACGTGGTCATTGGGGCATAGACAGAGGAGATTGCCTGCCACGTCGTAGCCGTCGTGCGGGCTGCCGAGCGGGCGGATATGCGCTCCCTCGGCGTACGGGCCGTTAGGGAGGAGCAGCCGGACTCCACACATCTGGCAGGTGTGATCGTGCAGGGTCTTGATCAGCCGCGAGAGTGCGTTGTCACGGACGATCCGCTGGACCGTGGCCGAGCGGCGTCCCGGTGTACGGGCTTCGTCGGGTGGCGGGAGCGGCTCTTCGTCGATGTCGCCCAGGCCGACGCGGATGAGCAGCGTGTTCTGATCCTCGTCCGGGAAGTACTTTTCCAAGAGGTACGCGCTCGCTTGAGACCGTACCGCCTGCTCTTCCGCCACCAGTTCGTACACCCACTCGCGTAGACCGGAGACCGGCTGGTTTCGGCTCATCCATCCCAAGGGTGGACTGCCGCTGGGGCGAGGCGGCTCCGGGTGGTCGGGCAGCGTCCATAACCCGAAGTGCGTGAGCTTCAAGACCGGGTATTCAGGCGTGGGCCGGTCGCCCGGTAGACCGAACTCTTTGATGAGGGCACTGATCTCGGCTCGTGTGACATCCCAGGGAACAAGGCGCTCTGCTCGGTGTGCCGCTCGGCCAAGGGCCCACAAGAGGGTGAGCGGCTGATGACGCTTGGGACGGCCGTTCGAGACGGCGGTGTCGAGATCTCTGATCTTCTCCAGGAATGCTGCGGCAGGCGATGCGTCTTGGCGCGAACCAAGCAGGAATCCGAGGTGGCCGAGGACCCTGCCGACCGTTGCAGCCCCTCCAGAGAACTCCGAAGCGCGAAGTACGTGCCCGTCGACTCCTCGGTAGGCCACTCCGGCGATCGCCTTGGAGTCGTACCCGCGTCCGTTGTGGATGATGAAGTAGTCGCGTGCTTCGCGGAAGCCGTACCGCTCAAGGAAGGCGTCGCGACCCAGTTGGTCGTACTCCTTGATGGCGGCCAGAATCATCTCGCGATCAAGGTCGGATAAGGTCATTGGATCACGATATGTCGGACGCTGACAGCGTGTGCAAGAGCGGAGACTCCACCGCGCAGGGCTTCGGCCAACAGGATGTGGGCATGCGCCCTGTGCCCCTTCACAGGTCGTATCGGCGGATCAGCCGCATGGCCTCTTGCTCGGTGACCATGTCGGCGGTGCGGGTGATCTGCAGGCGCAGGTCGTTCAGGATGGTCTCGCCGGCATATCTGACGTGGCCGCTGTGCCGGTCGAGTTCGCCATCGAAGTCCCTGGCCACTGGGCCGGTCCAGATACGGCCGGAATGGAAGTCCTTGGCGCGGTTGGCGAGAGCTTGCTGCATGTCGTGGATCAGCGGCTCGATCGTGCGCAGAGCTTCCTGTAAGGCAGGAAGTAGAGGATTGGGGACCATCTCGGGCATGGCTCAATCTTTCGTCTCGGGAGGAGGCGTGCCGGTGCCCATGATGAGTTTGGGGGCGATCAGTTTCATCAACGCCACCACGTCGGCCTCGTTGTCGCGGCCTTCAACGCCGAGCACGAGTTCGATGCCCAGTCGCACCTTGCCGCGTACCAGCACGGAACCCACCCGGGTCTTCACGTTGGGGTCCGTCACGTAGTAACCGAATCCATCGGGAACGACGGAGGGCAGCGGTTTGGAGCCGTCCCGGAGTTGTTCGTCGATCTGCCCGCGAGAGCCCGCGGTATCGAGCATGATGCGGAGGATCGACAGTTTCTCTCCGCCGTTCTGGAAGACGGAGCAGGCGCCGATGGCAGGACGGTCCTTCGCTGCCAGATTCAGGGAGCCCTTCACCAACGGCTCTCGGACTCCGGTGATCTGCTCCACGGCGGCCTTGGGGACATAGTTGCAGATGAACGGCGGTGCGTACGCCGTCGAAAGCGGGGAGGTGTCGACCTTCTCCGGGGCCTCGCCGGTGCAGGCGCTAATCCCGATGGCTGCGCTCACGGCCATCAGCGTCCGAACGAATAAGTTCGCCATGATTACCTGTAATTCGATATGCCGAGATCGTAACCTTCGTTGAGTTTGCTCTGGACTCCCAGGTCCAGCCACGGATTGTTCTTCGTCTGCCGGTACAGCCAGGCCTGATAGGCGTTCAAGCGTTTCCCGGTGCCTTCACTCATCTCATCCGGGGTCATCAGCCGTCCATTTTCCTTGAGGAAGTTGTTCGGGGCCTTGAGTGGGTCAATCTCGGGATGGCGGTCGCGAAGCCAGGCCCACGGATGAGTTTTGGCCGCATGATCGGGTGATCCGTACAGGCCGTGATCGAGCATCGCCTGAGCGCCGAGCTGATGAAGGAGGGCTCGCGTCTGCTCAAGGGTGGTGTTGGCCTCGAACACGGCGGCTTTCTCCGCGGTGCCCTTGAAGCTGTCCTCGATCATGCCGGTCCACGACGCCAGAACCGTCGCTCCGATAGGCCAGGACGCACGTTGTGGAAAGGCGAGTCCGGTGTTGACGACGGCCATGAGCGCCTTGACGTTGCGCTTCTGCGTCTCGTCCATTTCCTTGGCCAGGTCGATTTTGGCGATGTTGCCCGCGTCCATGATGAGGCCGAAGCCTGCGCCGGCCTCTTGGGCCGCGTTGGTCAGGCTGCCGATGCCCTGCTTCGCTGCCAACACGCCGACGCCGTTGTCGAACAGCCTGGACGCCCAGGCCGTCTGAGCAGCGGTGACGAGCGCGAGGGCTTTGCTGTCGGCTTTGAATGTTTCGCTCATAACGGCGCGTAGCTCTACCTTGTTGATCTGTGCACCGTACTCCTCCTGGCCAGGCAGAGCCAGGTTGTCCTCCGTGTACACACCTGGCTTTTCGATGCCAGGCATCGCCGCCACTCGTGAGACGTCGGGTATGTAAGCCGCCAGGATGCGTCCCATGGAGAGGGGGCCCACCAGAGATTTATCGGGTTTTCCAGCATTTATTCTTTCGTATTCGAGATGAAAGAGTTGGGAGGCGAGTTTTGCCGACACATACCCCGATGAGGGGCGGGACTCCGACCCGCTGTGGTCCCGGAACGTGATGGTGGCCGCCTCCAGCGCCCTGCCTACAGCCACGCCGCCGTCGCCCAGCACGTGGGTGGTCGTGTAGTACTTCAGTGTGTCGCCGCTGTTGAA
Organism: Nonomuraea rosea; assembly: GCF_039539705.1. Classification (NCBI taxonomy): domain Bacteria; kingdom Bacillati; phylum Actinomycetota; class Actinomycetes; order Streptosporangiales; family Streptosporangiaceae; genus Nonomuraea; species Nonomuraea rosea. Next base: position 282,290 of record NZ_BAABDQ010000014.1, read on the forward strand.
GAAGTCTTGGGCCGCCTGCGGGTTCTTGCCCAGTGCCTCCATCACGTCCGCCATCGGGTGCCGCCGGTGGGCGCCGGAATTGACAGAGCTTCGTTCGGCAGCGTCCATTTTCCTGGCCACTTCAACCAGGAAGGCGCTGTTATAAGTCCCATGAGTGAGGACCCGTGCGAGTCCCCGGTGAGGGCCCAGCGTGAGGTTCGCAGTCAGGCGTTGCCGCCACTCGGAGCTGAGTTGAGCGCTGGCCGCACCCAGAGCCGTACTGAGGGCGGCCAGCAGACGCTGTTTGTCTTCGTCCTCCTCGTCCAGCACGGCTGCAGCAGCTGCGTCCTTGAACTTGTCCGGCCCCAGCACGTTCAGAAGTTTGAGAGCGAACTGCGGGTCCTTCGCGTGGTTCTTCAGTTGGGCGAGGGCTTGTTTGTTCACTTTGCCGGTTTTCGCGGTCTCCCGAAGAAAGATCGCCGCCGCGTACGCATTCGGGTCGTAGGAGACCTTCTTGTGCAACTCCTCGTCGAGCCCGACCAGACCGTTCCCGGGCGACAATTGCCATGTCTCGTTCATCGCTTTGATCGTGTCGTTGCGCCGCCGCAGTTCGGGCTTCTTGCCGCGGATCCAGATCTCTGCCTCACGCATCGAGCGCAGCCCTGAGACATCCAGTTCCAGCTTCTCCAGGGCACGCCGCACTGCGGGCTCGTTCCGTCGCAGCAAGTCACCGACCCGGCTGAACAAGGGCTCGAACCGGTCCATCACATCCGGGTTGATTCCGGAGTACTGGCTGTCGAACGGCTTGGGTTGTAGCTCAAGGGGTGGCTCGGTCATGACCGGCCTCCGGCATCTTCAGAGGACATGCGCAGGCTATCTCCCCTCCGGATCACCCCGGAGGTGTCCTGCCCGACCGATATGGGCAGGGGTTCGCCAACATGTACGCATGCCGTCCTGGGGCCGGTTCAACCTGGCAGGGCCTTCCGGGTTGCGGTCTATTTGAAATCCACCCCACGCCAGGTAGCTCGTCAAGGAGTGAGTCGTGCTTTGCGGACGTGGAGCCGTCGTCGCGAAAGCGGGATTCGACTGGTGCCTGTCTCCGTCCTGTTGGATGGGCTAACCATCGGCGCCTGAAGTTGCTGCTGGCCGAGTCGATGACGGCTGATTTACTCGAGTGGTCGGCAGGATCGTTCCGCTGGCTGTGGTCGGTCCCTTCGAGATCGCCCTATCTTGGTCGCCTCTCAGCGCTGGGTGGAGGTCTGGTTCGCGTCACGCCGGTAGGTGTAGAGGATGAGCCCCTTGTTGTACTTGCCCACCTTGTCGTACAGCGCGCGAGCCGGGGCGTCTTCCAACGTGTTCCAATAGAGGCTCGGGAAGCCGTGCTCCTTGGCGTCCTGCGCCACCCACTCGATCACTGCCGTCGCGACACCCCGCCGCCGGACTTCCGCGTCCACGAACAAGTCCGCCAGATAGCATCTCCCGGCGTACCAGACACTGGCGTGGAACAGGTAGTGCGCGATGCCGACCATTTTGCCGTCCAGTCGGGCGGCGATCCCGCGTATCTGCTCGTCGTAGAGCAGGCCTCGCCAGGTCCGTTCGTAGTCGACGTCCCTGCGTTCGACCTCGAAGTATGTGTCTTTGCCGCGGGCCAGCGATTCCCAGGAGGCGCGGTCGGATTCGGTCAGGAAGTTGATCTCGATCATGGCGGCCATCCTGCCCTACAGCCAGGTCTGCGCTGGGCGCGTATCAGGAAGCCGGTCCGCGTCGAACGTAGCGGCTGGCCCGAGCCGGGGCAGCCGGCGCTTGGTCCCACCTACAAGACAGGTTTGGCCCCACTTGGCGATCTTCGAGGCCTTGATCGTCAATGAGGTTTGGCCCCACCTCTCCCGGCTGCAAGGCCTTCGCGGTCACACATCAGCTGATCACGAGCCCCGCAGCCGGTGAGTTCGCCGGGATTCTTCAGCGCGTTCGGCTGGTCTGAGAGTGCAGCTCGCGCTGTGATCACGGACGGGGTGGCGTGGCGGTGGCTGGTCTGTACGACTTCACGCTGCCGGCGATCGCCGCCATGATCGCCGTCAGGGCGCAGAATATGGTCGCCAGCCCTGCGGCGATGCCGTTGATCTTGTCGAAGCCGAAGAGGAACTTGAGCTGAGCACCGAAGGGCGTGCCATGCAGTAGCGGCGCCAACACGAGGTTCGCCACGACGAAAAGCACGCAAAGCGCGCACAGTGTCCACGCGCCGGGAATCCTGCGGGCGACCGTGAACCCCGCTGCGACCAGCAGTAACCCGGCGCCGATGACGCCGCCGAGCACGTTCTGCAACACCAGGCTGGACCAGTCATCATGCCTGGCGGCGTAGAGGGCGTCGTTAAGCGCGAACCAGACGAGCATGCCGACGGTGATCAGCGCCAGGATGCCGGCGATCACCGCCGCCGCGGCGTTTGCCCTCGGCCTGGGCGGCGCCGCCAACGGGCTCGGCCCGCCACCCCACGGCGCGGGTCCGCCGGCCATCGGCGGCTGACCATACTGAGGCAACCCGGGCTGCGGTGGATCCGGCTGCATCCGCACTCCTCGCGCGTTTCGGCGACACGAATCTGCCGCCCATCATGGTCCGCGATCATCGTAGCGAAGGGGATGACCGTACCCCGGCGGTCTATAACGAGGGGTCCTGGCGCCCGAGTAGCTTGTCGATGTTGCGGCGTTCTCGTTTGGTGGGGCGACCCGCGCCGCGGGCGCGGACGGCCACCGTCACGGTCTCCTCGCGTGGAGGAGGGGGAGGGCTCTTGTCGACGTAGCACTCGGCGGCCACGGCGGCGCCGACGCGCTTGGTGATGATGCGGGAGACGACCACGATGCGTTCGCGCCCCTCGTGCCGTAGCCGGACCTCGTCGCCGACCCGGATGTCGTGGGCGGGCTTGACCCGTACCCCGTTGATTCGGACGTGCCCGCCTCGGCAGGCGTCGGACGCGATCGAACGAGTCCTGGTCAGCCGCACCGACCAGATCCAGCTGTCCACCCGCGCACTCAGCTGCTCACCTGCCACCCCGACACTGTACTGAGTGAAGGACGTGGGATAGCCAACCCCAAACCGCCTCCACGCGCGGGTTTCTCGCAGGCGGCCAGGGCGTGAAGGAGTCTCGTCCGAAGGACTGCACATCTCGGTACGCAGCAGTAGAGGCGAAGCTGTCGCTGAGCGAATGGCCGCCTTATGCCCGGTAGATGCCCTGGTGAGTCCAGGACCCGCCTCTCACAATCGTGCCGTGAACCTCCAGCGAATGATCCGCTTATTACACATCACAACCCTCACGTTATTAATGGCCGTCCTCTGGGTGGGAGCGACGCCGGCCCAGGCGGTCAAGGGCGGGAGTCCGGTCGCCAACGGCACATGGGGTTTCGTGGCGAAGGTGAACGTCGGCGAGACGCACGGGTGCACCGGCGCCCTGATCAGCCCGCAGTGGGTGATCACTGCCACCAGTTGTTTCGCCTCTGCGGGGCAGTCCGTCACGAGCGGGGCGCCGAAGGTGGCGACGACCGTGACGGTCGGCAGGACCGATCTGTCCGGTACGGGCGGGCGGGTGCTGCCCGTGGATTGGATCCACCCGCACCGTGACCGGGATGTCGTGCTGGTCAGGATGGCGTTGCGGGTGGTCGACGTCCCGCCGGTCGCGCTCAGCGCCACCGTTCCGGCCACGGGGAATGCGCTGCAGGTCGCCGGCTATGGCCGGACCACCGCGGAATGGGCGCCCAACCGGCTGCATGCCGCGCCGGTCGTGGCCGGGACCGTGGCCGCCGACTCGTTCGGCTGGACCGGGGCGAACGCCGGCGACGTGAGCGCCTGTCAGGGCGACGCGGGAGCGCCGGTTTTCCGTACGGACGGGAGCCGTCCGGAGCTCGTCGGGCTCAGCATCGGCGCGGGGCAGGGGGGCTGCCTGGGCGCGGCCGCCGACGGGCCGCGCGGGGCCAACGCGGTGCGGGTGGACGACCTGGCGAGCTGGTTCCGCACGGTCGCGATCGAGCCCACCACGTCCTTCACCCAGTACGGATCGAGTCTGACCGGGATCGGTGGTTATGACCTGGCTGACAACCGTGATCAGGCGGTGGCGTTCGACTACGAGCATTCGGGGAAGCTCGATCACCTGGTGCTCTACCGTCCGGGCTCGGAGATCGTCTTCATCGTCAAGCGGAACACGGACGGTACCTACGCTCCGGTCTATTCCTCGACCACTGGTATCGGTGGCTATGACCTGAAGGACGGCCGGGACCGCATCATCGCCTTCGATTACACGGGTTCGGGGAAGTCGGATCATCTGCTCCTCTACCGTCCGGGCGGGGAGACGGCCTGGATTCTCGAGCACGGCACGGGCAACACGTTCAGAGCCGTGTTCCACAGCTCGGCCGGCATCGGTGGCTATGACCTGAAGAGCGCCGAAGACCAGATCATCGCCTTCGATTACGAGCATTCGGGGAAGCCGGATGATCTGCTGTTGTACCGGCCGGGGACCGGGATGGCCCGCATTCTCCAGCACAGCGGTGGCGCCACGTTCACGCCGGTCTATTCCACGGCCGACGGTGGGATCGGTGGCTACAACCTGAAAGACGCCCGGGACCGCATCATCGCCTTCGATTACACGAGTTCGGGCAAGCTTGATCACCTGGTGCTCTACCGTCCGGGCGGGGAGACGGCTTGGGTTCTCGAGCACGGCGCGGGCAACACGTTCAGAGCCGTGTTCAACAGCTCGGCCGGCATCGGTGGTTATGACCTGAAGAGCGCGGCGGATCAGATCATCGCCTTCGACTACGAGCAATCGGGAAGGCTGGATCACCTGCTGCTTTACCGTCCGGGTGGGAAGACGGCCTGGATTCTGAAACACGGCGCGGGCAACGCGTTCACAGCGGTGTTCCACAGCTCGACCGGCATCGGTGGCTATGACCTGGAGATGGCGAAGGACCGCATCATCGCCTTCGACTACAGGAGTACAGGCGGGCAGAGCCAGCTGTTCCTCTACCGGCCAGGCGACCGGATCACCTATTTCGCGGGACGGTCTCTTCCGCCGGTACGGGTGGTTCCGGTCACCGTGTCGCCCGTCATAGGCCCGGACTCCATCCTGGAGAAATTCGGCTATCCCGTGGACTTCCGTCACGAGTACGCAGGCACGTCCGGCCAGGTCGATTGGGGGACGAACGAGGCCGAGGCGCAGAACTTCCAGCTGATCTCCGGGAATGGCGGGATCATCTGGGTCTCGTGCACCGCGTCCCCGGAGAACGGGGTCGGCGTGATCAAGGTGTTCCCGGGCCTGCTGAACGGCCAGACCGAGATCGGCGAGCCACACCTCGGCGTGACGGCGGTGTGCTTCAAAGTCCTCGCACCCACGGGATACGTGAAGATTCGGATTCCGAACGTCTACGAGGTCCAGGGCGACAGCCGCTCACCGGGGCTCGGCCATGACGTGGACGCGACGGTGGTGAACCTGGCGTCCGGCACGGAGCGTACCAAGCTCGTCGAGCGCGACGAGAGCGAGCAGTTCGGCCGTACGGACACCACCTGTGACGAGAGTCATCCGGATTTCCCCGACAACTGCAGAGAGACCCTCCTGGAATTGCGGGTCGTCAGCTGAGAACTGAACGGCCGGCCGGCATATGACAGCCGGCCGGCCGTTCAGCCCACGTCAATGGCCCGAAATAGTGGAGGGACTCGATGAATGTGATGCGCGCGTTACGCGATAGGGCTCCATGGCAGACGGCAGGTGCCATCGGCGCCGTACTCTCGTTGCTTCTCGTGGGCAGCCCGATCGGCGAAGCACGGGCCGCGGTGGATCCGCCGCCCGCGCCGGTATGCGAGCGCCAAGTGGTTCTGGACGCATGGGCCACGGGCAGCGTGAACGTCCGGCCGGCCGCGGAAAAGGCGCTGCTCGGAGACAAGGCGGCGGTCTGCGCCTTCCTCGGCCAGCTTCCCCGGCTCGCGGCGCAGGACGATCGCGAACAGCTCGGCCGCATCAAGGCCCACGGCGGTCCCGAGGTGTCCGAGGCGGCCAACGCCGCCCTGGTCTCGAGCGACGCGGGTGCCGTGAAGACCTTTCTCGCCGGTGGCTGGACGACCGCCCGGGAGATCGACCTGCGCGCCAGCGTGAACCAGATGAAGGCAGCCGGGGGGCCGGAGGTCCAGGCCGCCGCGAACGCGGTGCTGCGCAACGGGACGCGGGAAACGTTGGGGCAGTTCATCGAGTCGGGCTGGCGGGTGCCGTACAAGCTGGATCTGCGGGCGATCGTCAATCGTTCGATGGCTGAAGGCGGCCCGGAGGTGAAGGCCGCGGCGAACCGGGCGCTTCAGGACGGCAGCCTGGAGATGCAGGAACGGTTCGTCCAGATCGACTGGGGGGTGGCCCAGGCCCGGGACAACGAGAACCAGACCTTGGGCGATCTCCGGGCGAGTGCCACCGAGGCGACGCGCCGTGCGGCGTTCGAGACGATCTCCGCAATCGCGCAGGCCGACCGCGCGGAGGCTGAGTCCCTGGCGGCCAAGAACGACGCGCTGGAGGCGGAACGCCTCGCCTCGCTGGCCGGCCGGGAGTCGGCGGAGGCCAAGCGTCAGGCACAACGTGCGGCTGAGGCCGCCGACCGCGCCGCGGCGGCGTCCGCTGTCGCCGTACAAGCTGCTCGCGCGGCGGCGGACGCGGCGCGGGCGGCCGCCGTGGCCGCAGGACGCGCGGCGACCGCGGCGGCGCGGGCAA